>JBGPYM010000263.1:0-4182 GCA_041493205.1 Bacteroidota bacterium | reverse complement strand
GTCAAGCAAGTTTGACTTTTGGATGGGATCGTCCTATTGTTTTATACACGGGTTCTCACGCCCGACCCGAAACTATTCTCAATCCCCATAACCATGCCCAATATTGCCGCAATCGATGTCGGGTCCAATGCACTCCGCCTCGCGATCGCATCAGTGGACGGCGAGCGCAAGATCACGAGCCTGGAAAACATCCGCGAGCCGGTGCGACTCGGCCACGATGTCTTCTCCGGGGGAGCAATTTCGAATGAGACGATCGAGCTGGCATCCGAGGCATTTCTCCGTTTCAAGGCAGCGCTTGATCTGCATGGCGTCTCATCGTCAAAGGCGGTTGCCACGAGCGCCCTCCGTGAGGCGACGAACCGTGATCTGTTCCTTGACCGAATGGCACATGCCTCTGGGATCGACCTCACCGTGATCGGTACGGAAGAAGAGGCGAGGTTGATTTATCTGGCCGTGGCAGAAAAGATCAGTCTCAAGAACCGCACCGCAATGCTTGTCGATATCGGCGGCGGAAGCACGGAGGTAACCCTGGTGGCGGACGGGAACATCGTTTCCACGGAGAGCTACCGGATGGGCGCAGTGCGTCTCCTGCAACTTCTCGAAGGAAAAAAGCAGGGCGAGCGGAAGTTCAATCAACTCGTTCGTGAGTATGTTAACGCCACACAGGAACGCCTGAAGCGGGAGATCGGGACGAAGAAAGTCGACCTGTGCGTCGGTACCGGGGGGAATGTCGAAACACTCGGGAACCTCCGTCAGGAGCTGATGGGAAAAGACCGCGATACCGTGATCGAAGTCGATGAACTCGATGCCATTGTCAGAAAAATGCAGTCGCTCTCGTATGAAGAGCGGATTCAGCAGCTCCGGTTGCGTCCGGACCGCGCCGACGTGGTGATCCCCGCCGCCATGATCCTGCAACACATTGTCAAGGTTGCGGGGGTTGATGAAGTCGCCATTCCGAAGGTGGGACTGAAGGATGGCCTGCTGATCGACATCGTGGAGGGCCTGTATGGGGAGAAGAAGCACGCGTACCGGGAGCAGGTCCTCGCCTCGGCGCTTCAGGTCGGACGAAAGTATTTCTTCAACGAACAGCACGGCTCAAGCGTCTCCGCGTACGCCGTACAACTTTTTGATCAGACCAGAACACTCCACAATCTCGCGCTCGAACACCGACTGCTCCTCGAGGTGGCGGCGCTGCTGCATGACGTGGGGAATTTCATCAGCATGACCGACCACCACAAGCATACCCAGTACCTTCTGACCGCGACCCCCGTGATCGGCCTCAGCCAGTCGCAGATGGATATCGTGGCCAACACGGCACGGTACCACCGGAAGTCCCTGCCGAAGCAGCAGCATGACGCCTACCGGGCGCTCCCCCCAAAGGATCGTGTGGTCGTGTCCAAACTTGCCGCGATCCTGCGGCTGGCCGATGCGATGGATAATGAACACGCCGGGAAGGTGAAGTCGTTCACCGTCGAATACAAAAAGCCGAAATTCATCGTCAGCCTGAAGGGCGAGGGAGACCTGCTCCTTGAGAAATGGGCGCTGATGAAGAAGGCGGAGATGTTCGAGGAGGTCTTCAGTGTCAAAGTCAGTGTCGAAGACTAGAGCCGGGGTGGAGGCGCACCTTCACGCGGAATCGGATATCGCTGTCCAGCCTCCGGCGCGGGCAAGATCCGCCGTCCTCCATGATTCAACGGCCGGACGATGGCGCGAGTTCGCACGGCAGCTTGCCCGCAGCCGCAAACGCCCGACGGAAACGGCAATCCATGACCTCAGGGTGGCAATGCGGCGGCTGATGGCCACGCTGGATATCGTGAGCGCAGTCCTCCCTGATGACCCGACCCGCCGTTCCCGAAGACAACTGAAGCGATTTCTCAAAGCGTTCGGTGCTCTCAGGGATCTTCAGGTGGAGATTGTTGCGGCCCGTGAGCTTGCACCTCGTTTCCCTTTCCTCCATCCATATCTCACCGTCCTGATGGTGCGTGAGAGACTCCTCGTAAAGCGAGCCGGCAGGGATATCGCCGCGATGCAGGTGCGTTCCCTGGAACGGGAGGTGTCTGCCGCCGGGAGCGAACTTGATTCACTCCCTGTCGACCCGGTCCTGCAAGATGCAATCCGGTCGGTGGTTTTCGGGGTGCTGGGGAAAACCTTTGCGCGCGCCGCGGGGATGAGGGCCGGTGCGATGTCCGGGAAGTCGAGCAAGATCCACCGGTTCAGAGTCGCCTTTAAGCGCTTCCGATACACTGCGGAGGCACTGCAACCCTTGCTTCATGGCATGAGCAAGGAAATGCTGAAGGCGATGCAAAAGTATCAGGTGATGATGGGCGAGATCCAGGACATCGAATTCCTGATAGCTGGTGTCAGCGTCATTCTCAGAGCCCGGAGGAGAATCGCTCCAGTCGAGACTCTCCGGCTCAAGGAACATCTGACGGAGCGGCGGAAGGAGCTAATCGCACGGTTCCGCGAATCAGCCGGCGAGCTCGACCGGTTTTGGCATGCATGTTCCCCACCGGGATGTTAGAGGCAACGGCATGGACCTCTACCTGCTCCGCCATGCCATCGCTGTCGAACGGGGGTCTCTCCGGAACTGCATTGATGCAGAGCGCCCGTTGACCGGCAAGGGAGCGAAGAAAATGAGACGGATTGCAGAGGTCCTGAAGGAGCTGGACATTTCATTCGATTTGATCCTTTCGAGTCCAACTCGTCGGGCGAAGGAGACAGCGGAGATAGTCGCGGAGGCATTTGAACACTCGGGCGGCGTCACTACTTCCGTTCACCTTGAATCCGGCGGCAGTCCGGCAGCACTCGTGGAAGAGATCACTACTTCGTACCGCAAATTCGACAACATTCTCCTTGTTGGACATGAGCCATATTTGAGCGGTCTCATTTCGATTCTCGTTTCAGGCAGCGAAGGGTTATCCCTCAGAATGAAAAAAGGGGGACTCTGCAAGCTCTCGATCGAAACGCTGCGGTTCGGACGGTGTGCGATCGTTGAATGGATCATGGGTCCGGCACAGATACTCGGTACGAAGTAGGATCGGCTATGGAGGCGACGACTGATGTCAGCAAGGAACTTGTTGGTCAACAGGAGGGCATTGAAATGACGGGACCGCCATTCGGACCTCCCGGCAGCGTGCCCGGCCCCCGGAAGAGGACCGGGAAACCCCGGGAGCGCAAGCGCGGGCCATCACCTGATCGCGGATCGGTTCAGGACGGTCCAGTGCTTGATCCGGCACTGTATATCAACCGCGAACTGAGCTGGCTGGAATTCAACCAGCGGGTCCTGGACGAAGCAAACGACGAGCGCCATCCCCTGCTCGAGCGGGCGAAATTTCTCTCGATCGTGAGCGCCAACCTGGATGAATTCTTCATGATCCGTGTCGCCGGCATCAAGGAGCAGATCTTCGCGGACGTCCTGGAGTTTTCGCCGGATGGACAGAGTCCTGCGCAGCAATTGAAGGCAATCCGTGCGCGCGTGACTCTGATGCTGACGGACATGAGCGCATGCTTCTGGAACGACCTACATCCGAAACTCGGCGCTGCGGGGGTCCACCTGCTCCGGACCGACGAACTCAGCGACGAGGAGCGTGCAAAGCTCGCGGATCTTTTTGCCCGCGAGATCTATCCCGTCCTGACTCCCCTTGCGTTCGATCCGGGCCATCCCTTCCCGTACATTTCAAACCTGAGTCTCAGTCTCGCTGTGGTTGTCAGCACGCCAAAAGGCGAGGAGCGATTTGCCCGCGTCAAAGTCCCGGATGTGCTCCCCCGGCTGATCGAGATCCCGAACGGCGCAACGCACGCAACGACATTCCGGTTTGTCTGGCTGGAGGATGTGATTGCCGATAACCTCCGGTTGTTGTTTCCCGGGATGACGGTGCAGGAATCGTATGCATTCCGCGTGACACGCGACGCTGACATTGAAATCCAGGAAGACGAGGCCGAGGACCTCATCCACTCGATGGAAGAATCAATCAGGCTGCGACGGTTTGGTACCGTGGTCCGGGTCGCCGTGGAGAAGACGATGCCTGAGCGCATCAAGAAGATTCTTGTGGAGAACCTCGAGGTGACCGCCGACGACGTCTATGAGCTCAATCCGCCGCTCGGTCTCAGCCAGGGCGATCAGCTCGGACACGAAGACGGCCGTGTAGTTGGGGTGCCGCACCGGCTGCGGCGTGCTGGCCG
>JBGPYM010000125.1:0-8793 GCA_041493205.1 Bacteroidota bacterium | reverse complement strand
CTACATCATCAACGAAGGAAACTTCGGACGCGGGAACGCTTCGCTTTCATACTATGATCTGGAATCGTTTCATGTCTATAACGACGTCTTCCACGCCGTCAACGGGAAGGATCTCGGCGACGTTGCCGCGGGAATGACGCTGCGCGGGAATGAAGGGTATGTCATCGTCAACAACTCACAGAAAATCGAGGTCATCGATCTCCGCACAAACCTCAACGTCGCGACAATCCCGACCGGTCCGGGATCGAGTCCCCGTCGCATGGCGTTTGTGAACGATTCCCTTGCCCTGGTGACAGACCTGTACGGCAATGCCGTCCTCAAGGTCAACCTGGCAGCCCGCGCAGTCACCGGATCGATTGCGGTGGGCGCGAATCCGGAAGGGATTGCCATCACAGACGGAAAAGCGTACGTCGCGAATTCCGGATTCGGGCTCGGTCGCACGGTGTCGGTCATTTCACTTTCAACGATGAGCGTCATCCGGACCCTCACCGTCGCCGACAATCCAAACGGCGTGCAGCTCACGCCCGGCGGCCTGGTTTTTGTGGTCTGTGCGGGATCGTACGGCGACTTCAGTGACCCGACGGACGATACGCCGGCAAAGATCGTGGTGATCGATCCCTCCACGGATATGGTAACGGATTCGGTGTATATCGGCGGTCATGCGATGGATATCGCCATCGGGCTCGACGGTATCGGGTACGTCGCTTCAGGAACCGAGGTACTCCGGGTGGATACGCGCGCACGCAGCGTCACCGGGACATTCAAGCCTGGAACATATTACAGCGTGGGCGTCGAGGCGGCATCAGGGGACGTGTATCTCAGCGACCCGAAGACATACGTCCAGCCGGGGACCGTGTACGTGTATGCGCCGAACGGGCAATTGAGAAACCAATTCGACGCGGGGCTGATCCCGGGCTCATTTGCATTCAAGAGATAGGGCGACCAACCGTTTCGCCCCCACTGAAGAGCCACCGGCGGCCGTCCCGCCTCCGGCGGGACGAGCCTCGTCTGTCCGCCAGAGGCGGAGAGGACGGGGGACGCCGGCGCACCTTAACGTGCGCAGGCGCCCCTTTGGTGGCAATTCGGCCTGAATCCTGCTATATTGGGACAATTGGCACGTCGTGACACACGATTGGAAAGGCCGCATTGTCCCAGGTTCGCGTCCGCTTTGCTCCAAGTCCCACCGGTTACCTGCATGTCGGCGGTCTCCGCACTGCCCTCTACAATTACTTGTTTGCGCGCAGGCACAACGGCGTCTTTATTCTCCGCATCGAGGATACCGACCGGGCACGCTACGTTGAGGGGGCGGTGGAGAACCTTGTCCAGACCCTCCGGTGGGCCGGCATTGAATACGACGAGGGACCGGAAAAGGGCGGGACGGCCGGACCGTTCGTTCAGTCGGAGCGGCTGGCCCTCTACCAGGAACATGCCGCGCAGCTCGTGAAATCCGGTGCTGCGTATTACGCCTTCGACACCCCGGAAGAGCTCGATGCGATGCGGAAGGCGCAGGAGAAGGAAAAGCTTACACCGAAATACGACCGGAGAGCGCTCCGCCTTGCTCCGGCTGATGTAAAGGCCAAGCTCGACGCCGGGCTCCCTTCGGTCGTCCGGATGATGGTCCCCGATCAGCCCACGGTGGCTTTCGACGACATCGTCCGCGGCAGGGTGGAATTTGCTTCGACGCAGATCGACGACCAGGTCCTCCTGAAATCAGACGGGTACCCGACATACCACCTTGCAAACGTGGTGGATGACCACCTCATGGGGATCACCCACGTCATCCGGGGCGAGGAATGGCTCTCGAGCACTCCCAAGCATGTGCTGTTGTACACGTTCTTCGGGTGGGAGATGCCGCAGTTCGCACACCTTCCCCTGTTGCTCAACCCCGACAAATCGAAACTGAGCAAGCGGCAGGGGGACGTGGCGGTCGAGGATTACAAGAAGAAGGGGTTTCTCCCCGAAGCTCTCGTGAACTTCGTCGCGTTTCTCGGCTGGAATCCGGGAGATGAGCGGGAGATGTTCACTCTGGACGAGCTCGTTCGTGAATTTACGCTGGAAAGGGTCGGCAAATCAGGCGCGGTCTTCAACCTCGACAAGCTCAACTGGCTCAACTTCCAGTACCTGAAGCGAAAGCCGGATGCCGAGCTCTTCGCCCTGCTGAGGGAGAGCCTGCGCGACTCACCGTTTGCCGGCAACACATACGACGATGCATACCTGCTTCGCGTGATCAACGCAATGCGGGAACGCGTGACGTTTGTCAGGGAACTTATCGACAATAGTCCGTACTTTTTTGCACCCCCCTCAGCATACGATCCCCCGACGGTGAAGAAGCGTTGGAAGCCCGAGACTTCTTCGCACCTCAAGGCACTTGCCGAGGAGTTTTCGCGACTGGAAAATTCCGGACAAAAGGAGTTCGAGGATGCGCTCCAGCGAACGGCGGAATCGCTCAAGCTCCAGAACGGCGACCTGATACATCCGCTCCGGCTTGCAGTCTCGGGAACGGGAAGCGGTCCCGGACTTTACGACCTCCTCAGCATACTGGGGAAGGACGAAACGATCAAGAGAGTGAATGCAGCACTTGCAAGGATCGGTTGACGCAATGGCAAAACATTTCATACAGGATATCGTCGAAGAGGATCTGAAAACCAACAAGTATGAAGGGCGGGTCCATACCCGGTTTCCCCCCGAGCCGAACGGCTATCTGCACATCGGCCACGCGAAGTCGATCTGTCTGAACTTCGGACTTGCCAGGGATTACCACGGGCTCTGCAACCTCCGGTTCGACGACACCAACCCATCAAAGGAAGAGCAGGAGTACGTCGAGTCGATCCAGCGTGACGTCCGGTGGCTCGGGTTCGACTGGGAAGACAGGCTCTATTACGCGTCCGATTATTTCGATCAGCTGTATGAATTCGCCGTGCGCCTGATCAAAAAGGGGAAGGCATACGTCGACGACCTGACCGCCGACGAGACGCGCGAATACCGGGGGACGCTGACGGCGCCGGGCAAGGAAAGCCCGTTCCGGAACCGGACCGTCGACGAGAACCTCGACCTGTTCGAACGGATGCAGAAGGGGGAATTCCCCGACGGGAGCCGGACGCTCCGCGCTAAAATCGACATGGCCTCCCCGAACTTCAACATGCGCGATCCCGTCATGTACCGCATCCTCCGGGCGACGCACCACCGGACGGGGGACACATGGTGCATCTACCCGATGTACGACTGGGCGCACGGGCAGAGCGATTCGATCGAAAAAATCACGCACTCCATCTGCACGATCGAGTTCGCCGATCACCGGCCGTTGTACGACTGGTTTCTGGAGCAGCTCGAAGTCTACCGGCCGCAGCAAATCGAGTTTGCACGGCTCAACCTGAACTACACGGTGATGAGCAAACGCCGGCTCTTTCAGCTGGTGCAGGAGAAACACGTGTTGGGATGGGACGACCCGCGCATGCCGACGATCTCCGGCCTCCGGCGGCGGGGCTACACGCCGGAAGCAATCCGTCTTTTCGCAGACCGCATCGGGGTGGCGAGGAATGAGAGCATTTCAGAGGTGGCGCTCCTTGAAGACTGCCTGCGTGACGATTTAAACAGGCGGGCCCCCAGGATGATGGCGGTGCTCCGTCCGCTGAAAGTCGTCATTGAAAACTGGCCTGCCGGCGTCGTAGAACAGCTCGACGCCGTGAATAATCCCGAAGATGCAGCGATGGGATCGCGGAAAGTGCCTTTTTCCGGCGTCCTCTACATCGAGCAGGACGACTTCATGGAAAACCCGCCGAAGAAGTACTTCCGGCTCACCCCCGGCGGGGAAGTGCGATTGCGTTACGCATTCATCATCAAATGTACGGGAATCACCAAAGACCCGGGGACGGGGGCGATTACCGAGCTCCGCTGCACGTACGACCCGGAGACCAAGAGCGGCGCACCGCAGAGTGGAAGAAAAGTAAAGGGAACGATCCACTGGGTCTCCGCATCCCATGCCGCCGATGCGGAAGTCAGACTGTACGATCGCCTGTTTTCCGCCGAGGAACCTGTCGGGGACAACTGGAAGGAGTCGATCAACCCGCGCTCTCTCGAGGTCCTGAAGAAGTGCAGGGTGGAGCCGGGGCTTGCCGCGGCGAAGCCGCAGGACCGGTTCCAGTTCGAGCGTCTCGGATACTTCTGCGCCGACGACGAGTCAACACACGATGCTCCGGTGTTTAACCGCGCAGTCACGCTGCGCGACACCTGGGCGAAAATCGCGAAGTCGTGAACCGCGCGGCTCGCCCGGCGGTTGATTCTCGCGGCATCTATGGGTATATTTCTTCAGGACACATTGTCAGATGATCGAACTGAACCTGATACGCATCAAGAATGCCGTGTTCTACGCGTATCACGGCGTGGAAGCCGACGAGCAAAACCTCGGGGGAAAGTTCGAAGTGGATGTGGACATGCGGTGCGACCTTTCCGCCGCCGCCGAGAGCGATTCGCTCAAGAAAACCGTCGATTACGAGAAGGTCTATGCCTTCATCCAGCAGACGGTTCTTGCGAAAAACTATTTCCTCCTCGAGGCGCTCGCGAACAGCATCGCCCGCGGCCTGCTTCGGGAATTCTATAATATCGAAGTGGTGACGGTGCGGCTGCGGAAGCCGCATCCCCCCGTCAAGGGGGTCATCGATTACGTGGAGGTGGAAATCACCCAGAAGCGATGAAAACGTGGCGGGCGTTCATCGGCCTCGGATCGAACATCGGGAATCGGGCGCAGTACCTGAACAAGGCTGCCGCGGCAATGGGCGGGCTCCCTTCAACCAGGACTGTGTGGTTTTCACCGGTCTTCGAATCTGATCCGTATGGGAAGACCGATCAGTCAAAATTCCTCAATGCGGTGGGGGAGATTGAAACCGGCCTCGCCCCGCCCGCGCTGCTGGAGGAATTGAAGAAGATTGAACAGGCGCTTGGACGGTCGAAGTCCGAACACTGGGGGCCGAGGGAGATCGACCTCGATATCCTGGTGTACGACGGGCTGGTGCTGAACGACGATGCAGTGACGGTGCCGCACCCGGACCTGGAACACAGGCGCTTTGTGCTCGTGCCGCTCAGGGAGATCGCCCCGGATCTGGTGCATCCGGTCAACGGGATGACGGTGGAAGAGATGGCTGCGGCCTGCCGGGACGCCGGCCGCGTTGTCAGGACGGCGGATCATATACGATTATAACGCTGCAATGACCGGAGACCGTTTGGCCACACAGGAAGCACTCCAGGCCCTGATCGAACAGACCGACCTCCGCTATATCGCCGTCGAAGGCGTTATCGGCGCGGGGAAGACCACGCTGTGCACGATGCTGGGGGAGACCCTGGGCGCACGCGTGGTGCAGGAGCAGTTCGAGGAAAACCCCTTCCTGAAGGACTTCTACAAGGATCCGGACCGGTACGCGTTTCAGACCCAGATATTCTTCCTGCTCACCCGGTACAAACAGCAGCGCAACCTTTCGCAGGCGGACCTGTTCCACAGGTTTCTCGTCACCGACTACGTCTTCGAGAAGGACAAGATCTTCGCCTATCTCAACCTGCAGGACGAGGAGCTGAAACTGTACGAGACCCTCGTCAGCAGCATCGAGCACAACATCGTGCAGCCCGACCTTGTCGTGTATCTCCAGTCGAGCGTCGAGCGGCTGATGACCAACATCCGCCACCGGGCGCGTGCGTTCGAAGAGTCTATTTCCGAATCGTACATCCGGGACCTGAACGAAGCATATAATTACTTCTTCTTCCGTTATAAGGCGACACCGTTGCTGATCGTGAATGCAGCGGAGATCGATTTTGTCAACGACAAGGAGCAGTACCTCGACCTCGTGAAGCAGGTGTTCCGCCAGAACCGGGCGGCAGTCGAGTATTACAACCCGCAACAAAAGAAGTAAGGAGTCCTGACCATGTTGCTGCGCGTGATCCTGTGGGCGATGGTTGCCTACATTGCGTACCGCGTCGTGCAGCTGACGATGCGCATCATGTCGAGCGGGAAGCGGACACCGCCGGAGGATGACCCGTTTGCTCCCGGTCCCCCCAAGCCGCCCTCGGAGCGGTTCAAGAACATCGAGGATGCGGACTTTGAAGACATCACGCCCCACGAACCGGACTCGCCTCCGAAACCTCCCGAGGGGAGCTGATCCGCAACCGTGCTTCGCGCACTCGAACGGACCTTCAAGCGAATTCTGGCCGGCACGCTCCGCCTCCTGTTCGGATTCCGGAGGAACCGGCCGTTTGCCCCCGGCACCTCCCCCCGCATACTCGTCATCCGTCAGCATAACCAGCTCGGCGACATGCTGTGCGTTGTTCCTCTCCTCAGGGCCCTCCGCGCCAGGTACCCGTCGTCGTTCATCGCGCTGATGGCGAGCCCGGTCAACTATGCCGTCATGCTGAACCTCAGATATGTCGATGAACTGATCAGGTTTGACAAAGCGGAGTTCATAGGCAAGGAGGGAGGGAGCCTCTTCCGTTTTCCCGGGTTCGTCAAGCGATTACGTGCGCTGCACTGCAGCGTCGCTGTCGTCCCCTCAACCGTCTCAACCTCCTTTACGAGCGATCTCCTTGCATGGCTTTCGGGAGCACGAATCAGAGTCGGAGCAGGGAGCATGGACGGGATTGACAACCCCTCAGGGTTCTTTTTCACGCATCCGCAGGATCTTGACTGGAGGAAACGGCAGAAGGTCCACCAGGTGCGACGGAACATTGAGATCTGGCCTGAACCCCTCCCGGTGCCGGATTTCTCACTTGAAATCACGTTGAGTGAGCATAAGCTGATTGAGGGTAAATCGTTTGTTGACAACATAAAAGGCACATCGAAAAAAGTCATTGTTTATCATCCTGGAGCGGGCAAGGTTCCGAACCGCTGGCCGGCACAATCGTTTGCGGAGGCTGCAAACGAGCTCTCGAAATCGGAGCAGGCCGCCGTGCTGATCACCTCGGGCCCCATGGACCAGGAGCCCGTCGCAGCGATGGTTGCAGGTTTGGCGGGAGATCACCATGTTGTCGACAACCAGCCGATCAGGCAGGTCGCGGCCATACTGCAGTCGGCCGACCTCGTGATCACCAACGACACAGGCATCATGCACGTGGCGGCAGGGGTTGGAACCCCGGTTCTTTCCCTGTTTGGACCCACCGATCCGGAGCAATGGGCACCGATCGGCTCCCGGCATCGTTATTTAAGAGGGGAAGGCGGCAGGATCGGGAATATCCGGAGTGAGGATGTTGTGCGAAATGCGATGGAGATGCTAGAGAACATCGGATGATAAGCAACACCCAGAATATTGACTTTCGCGAAGAAATCCTTCAGCTCAAGAAGGAGATGAACGCCGTCATCCTGGCCCACTTTTACCAGGAGGGGGATATCCAGGACGTGGCCGACATCATCGGCGACAGCCTGGAGCTCGCCCGCCGTGCCGCGGAAACGAAGGCCGATGTGATCGTCTTTGCCGGCGTGCACTTCATGGCGGAGACGGCGAAAATCCTGAACCCCGGAAAGCCGGTTCTGCTCCCCGATCTCGACGCGGGATGCTCGCTTGCCGAGGGGTGCCCGCCGGAGCGGTTCAAGGCCTTCCGGGCTCAGCATCCGGACCACGTGTCGATCACCTATATCAATTGTTCGGCCGAAGTGAAGGCGGCGAGCGACATCATCTGCACGTCGAGCAACGCGGAGAAGATCATCCGTCAGATCCCGGACAACCGGCCGATATTCTTTGCGCCCGACAGGAACCTCGGACGCTACCTGGTGAAGAAGACCGGCCGCGCGATGCTCCTGTGGGAGGGCTCCTGCATCGTCCACGAGACGTTCAGTCTCCGCAAGCTCGTCCGCCTGCAGGTCGAAAACCCGGACGCCGAGGTCATCGCGCATCCGGAGTGCGAGGAGCCGGTTCTCGAACGGGCCGCGTTCATCGGCTCGACGAGCTCCCTCCTGAAGCACGTCCAGAGTTCCCCCCTGCGCCGGTTCATTGTCGCCACCGAGTCCGGCATCCTGCACCAGATGATGAAGTCCGCCCCCGGCAAGGAGTTCATCCCCGCGCCGCCGGAGGCGAACTGCGCGTGCAACGACTGCCCCTACATGAAGCTCAACACGATGGAGAAACTGTACCTCTGCATGAAGAACCGCACGCCCGAAATCCGCATGGACACGGCCGTCCTGCAGCAGGCCCTGATCCCAATCCAGCGGATGCTCTCCATGAGTTGAACGCGTTGTATTGAACCTGTTCCCGCCGTTTCTTATATTCCTGTGATACACTCCCCACGAACCGCCGGTGTCTGACGCCGTAATGAGCCGCATCTATATTGAAGATTTGCCCCGCCATGAGGGGGACACCGTTACCCTCCGCGGGTGGCTGTACAACAAGAGGTCGAGCGGCAAGATCAAGTTTCCCGTCATGCGCGACGGCACCGGCTACCTGCAGGGGGTCATCGTCAAAGGGAGCGTACCGGAAGAGGTCTTCACCCGGTTTGACGAGCTGACCCAGGAAACGTCCTTTGCCATGACCGGAAAAATCCGCAAGGAGCCCCGTGCACCGGGCGGATTTGAAATGGACGTGAACGATCTGCAGATCATTCACGTCGCCCACGACTACCCGATCACGCCGAAGGACCACGGCATCGAGTTCCTGATGGACCGCCGCCACCTGTGGCTCCGGTCGAGCAAGCAGCATGCGGTGCTCCGCATCCGCCACCAGATCATCAAGGCAATCCGCGAGTTCTTTGACAACCGGGGCTTTCTCCTCCTCGACGCACCCATCTTCACTCCTGCGGCCTGCGAAGGAACCTCCACGCTTTTTG
>JBGPYM010000103.1:0-10187 GCA_041493205.1 Bacteroidota bacterium | reverse complement strand
TCCAGATCGTCGCGACCGGTACGGTGGGGGCACGCGTGCTCACCACGACGCCCGTACGGCTCACGATCAACGCGGGATTTGCGGACCAGGTGCACTTCACCGTCGCGGCGCCCTTTTACAATCTGCCGATTCTTGGCATTGCAAATGCGCGCACCCCGATCTCCGTTCTCGTCGGCGACAGGTACAGCAATCCCGTTTTGGTGAATACCGCGGTCTACTTCAGGAGCAGCGCGGGCGTGATCCAGCCGACGATTTTTACGAACCAGGACGGCCAGGGATCCGTTTCCTTGATCAGCGGAAATCCGCAGCCTCTCGGAGCGTATGCCGCTGTCGCCTTCGGCAACGGGTATCACTACATTGTCGCACGCACGATCGGCGAAGCGGGCGCGACCGTCACCGACAGCATTCTCGTACTCTGGAGCGGACAGTCCCTGATTACGAATTTCGCTCCCGGGACGTTCAATATTCCCAACGGGGGGAGCCAGACATTCACCTTTACGGTGGCCGACGCCCTGGGCCACCCGCTTGCGGCAGGGACGACCATCTCTGTCCTCGCACTGGTTCCGCCTCCGCCGGATCCGAACGCACCGGTCAATCAGGTCCAACTGTCGTTCGGCGTGAGCGGAGGCATCACGCTCAACGATATGATCTTCCCTGGACCCGGCGCGACCACCTTCACCTGCAAGCTGAGCGACGGTACTACGAACATCCTGGACAGCATCGGAACGCGCGTCTCACTGAGCGTGTCCGTCGGCGGTCCTAACGGGCTCGCGTTCTTCGCAACGGACGGGACCGTGCACTGACGTCTCTGCGCTGTTCTCCACCGAAGCCCCCCCGGTCACGGGGGGGCTTCGCTGTTTCTCCTCCCCCCCGCCTTGTTGATTTTCCACGTCGCATGCCTTAGCTTGTGAATCAAGGCCTTTCTGCGCCGGCGAGAGGCACTCTCCCCCGGCCGGCCGTACCAACACGTCCCCATGGAACAGACAATTCAAATCCGCGGTGCGCGGGTCCATAACCTCAAGAACGTCAGCCTCGATCTCCCGGGGAACAAACTGATTGTCTTTACCGGCGTGAGCGGCTCCGGGAAATCAAGCCTCGCCTTTGACACCATCTATGCCGAAGGGCAACGGCGGTACGTCGAAAGCCTCTCCTCGTATGCGCGACAGTTCCTCGAAAGGATGGACAAACCGGACGTCGACCTGATCCAGGGGATCAGCCCGGCCATGGCCATAGAGCAGAAGACGAATACGCGCAACCCGCGCTCGACGGTCGGGACGACGACCGAAATCTATGACTATCTCCGGCTCCTGTTCGCCAGGATCGGCAAGACATACTGCCGCACGTGCGGCCGCCTTGTCACGCGCGATTCGGTACGGACGGTGGAGGCCGCACTCGATCAGCATGCCGCCCGGTCGGGAGGGTCCTTCAAATTCTACGTGACTTTCCCCCTTCCCGTCCACCCGAAGGAAACGCTGGAAGAATCGGTGGCAAATGTCAAAAAGGAAGGATTCTTCCGCCTGGTCGCGGGGAGCGATATCATCGACCTCAACAGCACCCCGCCGCCCCGAAGTGCTCCCCCCTCCGGGTTCCAGGTTCTGGTCGACAGGCTTATCTACCAGTCCGGCGAGGCCAATGGACGCATTGCCGATGCGGTCGAAACGGCATTTGCGTCAGGGGGCGGTCAAGCGTGCATTCTTGACGCGGCCAACGGGGAAATACTCCGGTTCAACCAGAACTTCGCATGCTCTGAGGGCCACCGGACGTACGAGGAGCCCGATCCGCGCCTCTTTTCATTCAACAACCCCTATGGCGCCTGCCCGGCCTGCCAGGGGTTCGGGAGAGCGGTCGGCATCGACATGGACCTCGTGGTCCCTGACAAACGGAAATCGATCCGTGTGGGGGCGATCCAGCCCTGGACAACACCGAAATTCAAGAAGTGGGAGGGAGCGCTGCTCGGCGCACGCCCTGCGCCCCTCCGCTTCGACGTTCCTTATGCCGATCTCACCGACGCGGAACGCCGGATACTCATGGAGGGGAACGAGAAGTTCGACGGGTTGAATGATTTCTTTGCGATGCTCGAGAAGAAATCGTACAAGATTTACTACCGCGTTCTTCTCAGCCGCTACCGGGGCTACACCACCTGCCCGGCGTGCGGCGGCGCCCGGCTCCGCCCGGAGGCACTTGATGTCAGGGTGGGCGACAAGCACATCGGGTCCATCGTGGCCATGACGATCAGGGAGGTGCGGGCATTCCTCGCCTCGCTCCGCCTGGAGCAGGAGGAGGCGGCCATCGCACGCCGCATCATGGACGAACTCACGCGGCGCATCGCCTATCTGGACGACGTCGGCATTGGCTACCTGACCCTCGACAGGCTCTCGAGCACTCTCTCCGGCGGGGAATCCCAGCGGATCAATCTGGCGACCTCCCTCGGATCATCGCTGGTCGGTGCCGTCTATGTCCTGGACGAACCGAGCATCGGGCTTCACCCGCGGGACAATGACCGGCTGATCCGCATTCTCCGTGCCCTCCGGGACGCAGGGAACACCGTCATCGTCGTGGAGCATGACGAGGATATGATACGGGCGGCTGACGTCGTTGTGGACCTCGGCCCGCGGGCGGGAGAACATGGCGGAGAAATTGTCTTCGAGGGGACCGTCGCCGAACTGCTCCGTCATCCAAGATCTCTGACAGGTGCCTATCTGAGCGGAAAAAGCCGGATCCCGGTTCCTAAAATCCGGCGGGCGCTGAACGGCCGCACCATCCGCATCGCGGGGGCACGGGAACACAACCTGAAGGATATCGATGTAACGATCCCCCTCCATATGCTCGTGTGCGTCACAGGTGTCAGCGGGAGCGGGAAAAGCACCCTCGTCCATGATGTCCTCACGAGGGGGCTCAAACGCGCCCTGGGGGACACCGGCGTGCAGGGAGGTGCCTGCCGGGCAATCGAAGGACATGAACAGCTGAGCGGCGTGGAGCTTGTCGACCAGTCTCCCATCGGCAGGACCCCCCGTTCAAATCCGGTCACCTACATTCAGGTCTTCGATCAGATCCGGAACATCTTTGCGGGGACGCAGGCCTCCCGCATTCACGGGTACACGCCGGGGATGTTTTCGTTCAATGTGCCGGGGGGACGGTGCGACGAGTGCGAAGGCGACGGGGTCGTGAAGGTGGAAATGCAGTTCCTGGCCGACCTGTTCCTCCCGTGCGACGTCTGCAAGGGGAAGCGGTACAAGAAGGAGATCCTGGACGTCCGCTACCGTGGAAAGAACATCGACGATGTGCTCGGGTGTACGGTCACGGAGGCGATTGCGTTTTTCGGGCAGGAGGCAACAGGAAGGAAGGTGGCGCAGAAGCTGAAAATCCTGGAAGACGTCGGGCTGGGGTACATCCGGCTCGGGCAGCCCGCAACGTCGCTCTCGGGCGGGGAAGCCCAGCGTATAAAACTTGCCGCCCACCTGGGCATGCCCGCAGGGGACCGGCACACGCTGTTCGTGTTTGATGAGCCGACGACCGGGCTCCACTTTGATGACATCGCCCGGTTGCTCCTCTGCTTCAATGCGCTCATCGAAGCGGGGAACTCGGTGCTCATCATCGAGCACAACCCGGACGTCATCAAGTGTGCCGACTACCTGATCGACCTTGGACCCGAGGCGGGGAATGATGGAGGAACGGTGGTGGGCACGGGTACGCCGGAAGAACTTGCCGGCAACCCCGCATCATACACTGGGAAATTTCTGGCCTCTCACCTCGGTCGAAAGTGACCCACGTCACGACAGGACCGGGGAGAGTTTTGTATGTTGCGCACGTGGTTGTACTGAAAGGCATTGGTGCCTCGACGGGTTTAGGGGAGATCCGGAGTGCGTGCCAATGCCTTTCACCATTTTACTCACCGTAGTAGCACCGGCGTCCCCGCCGGTGGCTCTTCCATGCAGCGAATTTCCATCTACCCTCTGCAGTAGCACCGGCGTCCCCGCCGGTGGCTCTTCCATGCAGCGAATTTCCATCTACCTTCTGCAGTGGCACGGGCGTCCCGCCCGTGGCTTTCCTAATAGCCCATGCCCAGGTTGAGCGTAATAAAGAACCCGCCGAAACTCGTCTTGTTGCTGCTGACCTCAGGCTTGCTCGTTGTATTGTTGATCCTGTAGAGCGATGGAAGCCCGCCGCCGAAGAGGTAGGTGAAATAATACCGGAAGTTGACACCGAAGACGCTCGTCTTATCCGACCCGAAATTCGCGCCGAATCCCAGGAAGGCCGACGCGGTATAGTGAGGGGTTCCACGGCCAAGACTCTTGAAGAAATCCACCTGGGTGACGTCGTACCCTCCAGCAGCGTTCGGACTGAACTGAGCAAACGGCATCATGTAGACCATCGCAGGTCCTGCCGCACCGTTCACGTACGGTCGAAACGAATCCATGATATCCTCGCGGAAAAGCCTGTATTGGACCCCCAGCATGAGCGGAAGGACCAGGAACCTGTTGAGCTTCCCCGGCACATACGAGATCTGCGTGTACGGGTCAAACTGCTCGAATTCCCGCTCGTCCTTGGCTTCGGAGATCGAGAAAGTGGCGAACCCGTACAGGTCCGGCGTGAATTCGCGGCGATAAAAGGTCCCGAGCCCGAAACCGTCCGTGGAGATGAGAATGTCGACACCCCAGCAATTGAGGGGTGGGGCCTGATCAGCGATGGACGGGTGGCCTGTTCCCGTGTGTGATGAGGAGTCGGGCTTTGCGAAGACCATACCTTGCTGCGCCTGAGCCGTCGCAGCGACCAGAAGAAGAATCGATGCCGCCGGAATCCATCGGGACAGGGGGTGTCTCATGGGGTGCCCTTTCTGCTTACGACGAAGACAGTGCTACAGTATTCTGAATATTCCCACTTTCAGGTATCGCGTCTCCGGCACGGCCGGGAGCGTCGGGTGGTCAGGAGCAGCGCCCCTCCACTCGAGCAGTTGCGCCCTTCTCCCCGACCGCCGGGCGCTCTCATCCACGATCTCCAGAAAAACCTCGGGGAGTATGTGATGCGAACAGGATGCCGTCAGGAGAATCCCCCCCGGGGGAAGCAGGGTGAGGGCTGACCGGTGCAGTTCGAGATACCCCTTTTTTGCTGACTGGACGTTCTTTCTGCTCCGTGTGAACGACGGAGGGTCAAGAACAATAACATCATATTTCTCCCCGGCCCGCGATAGTCTGGTCAGGGTTTCAAAGACATCCCCCTCCTCGAACTCCACTCCCTCGATGCCGTTCATCATTGCGTTGGCGCGCGCCCGCGCAATGGCGTCCTCCGAGACATCGACCCCTAAGACCTCCCGTGCTCCACCCCGGGCAGCGGTCAGCGCGAACCCCCCGTCATTACAGAACGCATCGAGGACACGGGCGCCCCGGCAGTACCGCTCGAGGGCTCCCCGGTTCTCCCGCTGGTCAAGGAAAAAGCCTGTTTTCTGACCCTCCCGCAGGTCCACCGTGTAGCGGAGACCCCGCTCCGTAATGGTGGTCGGTCCCGGTTCTCCATAAAGAACATCCCTGTGCAAAGGAAGGTTCTCGAGGCTGCGCAGCGGGGACTCGTTGCGGGCTACGATGGAGACGGGGGAAAAGAACTCCTTCAGCACGTCACAGATGAGCGGGAGCCGCTGGTCCATGCCGTAGGAAAAAGTCTGCACCGCAAAATGCTCGTTGTAGCGGTCGATGATCAGGCCTGAAAGGTAGTCCCCCTCGCCATGGACAAGCCGGTACGTTGTTTCCCCGGGGTAGAGGCGTTCGCGCAGGTCGCGCGCAGATGCGAGCCTGGCGCGGAAGAACGCATGGTCAATCTCTTCAATCACCGGGGAGAGAAGCCGGACCGCGATGAGTGAATGCGGATTGAACAGGCCGATGCCGAGAGGTGTCCCGCTGGCGGCGACGACTTCAACGACATCGCCGATCACTGGCGTGCCTTTCATTTCCCGGATCTCGTTGCTGAAGACCCAGGGATGGCCGCCGAGGATGCGGCGGTCCTCTTTGTTACGGAGATGGATTTGTTTCTGAAGATGAGGAAGCGTCATAGTACTGCAAGGTATCACATACCCCGCGGAAGTGCAAGGCGCGGGTTCCGTTGATATTCCCTCGCCTTCTTGGTATATTCCATAGCTAACTATGAACACACTCGACGAAAGGCGCGCCGCCGGAGCGCGGCGGAATGTTGCGGGCGTCATCTTCGACGTCGACGGGACCCTGACAAGGACCAACGACCTCATTTTTGCCAGCTTCAATTACGTCGCCCGGAAGTATTGCGGACGGCACTTCACGCCGCCGGAAATCATCGCCTTCTTCGGCCCTCCCGAGGAGGGCGCGTTGGTCAGGATCGTCGGGGAAGAGTCGCTCGGCCCCGCGATGGATGACCTCTGCAACTTCTACCGGGACAATCACAGCGCGATGGCCGGCCTGCACGACGGCATCGAAGAAACGCTGGTGCACCTCCGTGGACAGGGAATCCCTCTCGCCGTCTTCACCGGGAAGGGCCGGCGGACGACCCTGATCACGCTCGAGACGCTCGGCATCGATGGGTATTTTGACCTGATTGTATCGGGGTCGGATGTCCTCCGCCACAAGCCGCACCCCGAAGGAATCCGGCAGGTGCTGGACCGGTTCGCCCTCCTTCCGTCGGATGTCCTGATGGTCGGCGATTCGCTCGGCGACATCACGGCGGCGCGGGGTGCAGGAGTGACGCCGGTGGCGGCATTGTGGGATTCGTACGACCGGCAACGGGTCGTCGGGGCCTCGCCGGACTACTCTTTTGAGCGGGTTATGGACCTTGACGCCTGGTTCCGCACGGAAGTCCGCTACCCTGCAGGGGCAGCCGAAGGCATGTAGCCCAAGACAGCATCAGGAGCGTTCGTGGACAGCATACGCATCGGGGTCATCGGGGTGGGGCATCTGGGATCCCTTCACGCGAAAATGATCGCCGGCCTCCCCGGCGTCAGGCTCTCGGGCCTGTACGACATTGATGCGGCGCGGGCGCAGGCGGTGGCGGAGGAGTTTGGCACGAAAGCCGCCCCGGACCTTGACGCGCTGCTGCAGGAGGCGGACGCGGTCACGATCGCGACGAGCACCAGCGCCCATTGCGCCGTCGCCGGCCGTGCGCTGGAGAAGGGAAAACATGTCTTCATCGAAAAACCGATCGCCGAATCGGTTGCGGAGGCGGACCTCCTCTGCCGGACCGCTGCCGCACGGGGGCTTCTCCTGCAGGTGGGCCATATCGAACGGTTCAATCCGGCGATCCTTGCACTCGAACACTACACCATTGCGCCGATGTTCGTGGAGTCTCACCGGCTTGCACAGTTCAACCCGCGGGGCACGGACGTCGCGGTCGTACTTGATCTGATGATCCACGACATCGACCTCATCCTCAGCTTCGTGCACTCGCCGGTACGGGGGGTCGAGGCGAACGGCGTTGCGGTCGTCTCGGACAGCGTCGATATCGCTAACGCGCGCATCCAGTTCGAAAACGGATGCGTCGCAAACGTGACGGCGAGCAGGATTTCCCAGCGCAAAATGCGGAAGATGCGCCTCTTCCAGAAAGACGGATATATCTCCATCGACTTTTCGGAAGGAGTTGCCGAAGTCTTCCGCCTCGTCGGGGAGGACGAACCGGGGAAGAAAGGGACCATGATGCTGGGAGAGATCGGCTCCGGAAAGCATAAGAGGAAGATTGTGTACGAACTGCCCGAAGTCAAAGAGGTCAACGCGCTCAGGTACGAGCTGGAACAGTTCGCCCGCTCGGTCGCGACAGGCGTTCCCCCCGTCGTGACGGGCGAGGACGGACGCCGTGCGCTCGAGGTCGCGCACGCCATCATGGACAAGATCGGGCAGCAGAGCTTTTCGATGACGTGATGCGCGCGGAGGATCACATACAGCTTTCCCACCCGGTGCTTCCCCGGATCGGCGCCTGTGCAGACCGCCTCGGCATCGGCGTCTTCGTGGTGGGCGGGTATGTCCGGGACACGCTTCTGGGACTGGGCGGTACGGACGTGGACATCCTGGTGATGGGCGACGGCGTTGCGTTTGCCGGCGCCTTTGCAGGAGAGTGGGGAGAGGGTGCCCGCGTTGTGGCGTTCGAACGCTTCGGGACGGCAATGCTCACCCTCCCGTCGGGCAAGGTGGAGTTTGTCGGGGCGCGCAAGGAATCGTATGCGGCGGATTCACGCCGCCCCGCTGTCGCCGCGGGGACGCTGGAACAAGACCTGCAGCGGCGCGACTTTACCGTAAACACCATGGCCGTCTCCCTGAACAGGGACTCGTACGGCGTGCTGCATGACCCCCTGGGGGGACGCCGCGATCTCGCGGGGAAACTTCTCAGGACCCCGCTGGATCCCGCTGCGACCTTCGAGGATGACCCGCTTCGGATTCTTCGCGCAATCCGGTTTGCCTCCCAGCCCGGATTTACCGTCGCACCGGAGGCCCTTGCCGCCATCGGAACCATGCGCAACCGCCTCTCCATCGTGTCGCGCGAACGGATTTCCGACGAGCTGTTCCGGATACTCCGCTCAGCCGCCCCGTCGGTGGGGCTCCGGCTCATGTTCGACACCGGCATCCTGGAAGTCGTCTTTCCGGAAATTGCCCTGATGGCGGGGGTGGACCAGCGGAAGGATCACCATCACAAAGACGTGTTCCTCCATACATGTGTCGTCGTGGATAACGTGGCGGCAACGTCCGCCAACGTCTGGCTGCGGTTCGCTGCGCTGGTGCACGACATCGCAAAGCCGCGGACCAAGGCATTTAAGGAGGGGACCGGCTGGACGTTTCACGGACACGAGGAAGTCGGGGC
The DNA here is from genome assembly GCA_041493205.1 of Bacteroidota bacterium. Lineage (GTDB taxonomy): Bacteria > Bacteroidota > Ignavibacteria > UBA10030 > UBA6906 > JBGPYM01. Next base: position 1,385 of record JBGPYM010000103.1, on the reverse strand, counting down.
AAGGATGATGAAGAAGATCTTCCAGAACCTGAAACTTCCCATGGATCAGTGCGCCTACGTCGAAAAGCTGGTCCGTCTTCACCTCCGGCCGATGGCCCTCGTGGATTCGATTGTGACCGATTCTGCCGTGCGCCGCCTGGTGTTCGAGTCCGGCAACGATATCGACGATCTTATGACGCTCTGCCGTGCCGATATCACTTCGAAGAATCCGGGACTGGTCTCACGGTACCTGCGTAACTACGAGATTGTTATGCAAAAAATTGTCGAAGTCGAAGAGCGGGACCGGCTGCGGAACTGGCAACCCCCCGTCCGCGGGGACGAAATTATGACCGTCTGCGGGATTGCCCCTGGAAGGGCTGTCGGTACCCTGAAAAAGGCGATCGAAGAGGCAATCCTGGATGGCAAGATCCCGAATGAGCACGACGCAGCTCTGGCGTACCTCCTTTCTATTAAAGACGGGATTCTGGGCAGGGAAAGGGCGGTTTGAGGGGCCGATCTTGAAACTTTCAACACTTTTTGCCGTTAACTTAAATACCATCAGCAACCCCCCATTGAAGGAGTAACGTATGCGATTCGTCAGTGCAGCCATCATGGCAGTTCTCTGCATATCCACTGCCTCCCTTCAGGCGCAGACTGTCACCCTGACACTAGAACAGGCGACACGGGCCGCCCTGGATAACAACCTGAACATCGTTCAGGCGGACGCGAACGTGAACGCAGCACAGGCCGGTGTGACCGCCGCCTATGGCGGGTACCTCCCGACACTCTCGGCGTCGGGGAGCTGGAGTCGCAATCAGACGGACCGGGCCGGGTCGAGCACGGCGAATTTCGGCGGCAGTACCGTTGTGATTCCGGCGTCAAAGAGCACGACGGGAAGTTTCAATTCGGCGCTCAATCTGAACTGGACACTGTTTGACGGGTTCGCCCGGCAGGGGCAGGTCGGAGAGGCAAGTTCCCGCTCGATCGCGTCGGAGTACACGGCGACCCGCACCCGTCAGTCGATTGTGTTCCAGGTCGAGTCCGGGTACCTGAACGTCCTGAGGAACGATCAGCTCGTCAAGGTCAGCGAGGAAGCTCTCAAGCGCGACCGGCGGCAGCTGGAGCGGATCACCGAATCAAACAGGGTGGGTTCCCTGTCGCTTGCCGATGTCTACCGTCAGCAGTCCCAGGTTGCGGGCGATGAATTTTCACTGATCCAGGCGCAGAACAATCTTGACAAGGCCAAGGCCGATCTCGTGGCGCTGATCGGGCTCGATGTCGGCAAGGAGTTCGCCTTCGCCGATCCTTCGATTTCAACGGCACTCTCCCCGGCGGAACTCGATTCAACCTCGGCGAAGTATGCAAACTTCCGGCAGCTGGTCCAGCGGGCGATTGCCTCGCGCCCC
>JBGPYM010000100.1:0-10296 GCA_041493205.1 Bacteroidota bacterium | reverse complement strand
CCGCCGCTCCCGCTCAAGCCAGAAGAGATCATATTCAACGACTTGCACTCGGTACTCTGCACATGGAAGGGTGCCGCCTGGGAGTAGACCGGCCGGCCATTACAGGGTCAAGACGGCGCTTCCCCGGAGTTCGCTTCGCTTGAGCTTGCCAAGGACGGCGTTCCCTTCTGCAAACGGAAAGACTTCCACTTCGGTACGGACCGGGATTCGGGCAGCCGCCTCCAGCAATTCGCGGACATCCTGCCTCGTGCTATTCGCGACGCTCCGGACTGTTTTTTCCTGGTAGATGGTTGAATACTCCATGGCGGGTATCGGGCTCATGTGAATCCCGGCGAGTGCGACGGTTCCTCCCTTGCCGAGGGCTTTGAGGGCGGCGGGCACCGCTTCGCCCGATGGTGAGAACACGATCGCGCCGTGGAGTGGCTTCGGGGGAAGGGCATCTGCAGAGCCGGTCCAGTGCGACCCGAGGTCTTCGGCAAGCGAACGGTGGTGCGCACCCCTCGTGAAGACATACACCTCGCAACCCCGGTCCCGGGCGATCTGGATGGTGATGTGGGCGGAAGCCCCGAATCCATAGAGCCCGAGCCGTTCACCGGGCCGGATGCTGCTCAGCCGGAGGGCCCGGTATGCTATGACCCCGGCACAGAGAAGCGGTGCGGCCTCGGCGTCCGTGAACGCCGCGGGGAGGGGATACGCATAGTCCTCTCCGACCACCATATATTCGGCGTAGCCGCCATCCACGTGGTACCCTGTGAATCGTCCGTTGTCGCACAGATTTTCCCTCCCTGCCATGCACTGTTCGCATGAACCACAGGTGTTGAAGAGCCACGGGACGCCCACCTTCTTCCCCACCGCGTAGAGCGTCACGCCCGCTCCGAGCGCCGCTACGCTCCCCACGATCTGATGTCCGGGGACGAGCGGCAGGCGCGGCAGCGGAAGATCCCCTTCGACGATGTGGAGATCGGTGCGGCAGACACCGCACACATGGACACGAACCAGGATTTCGTGCGGGCCGGGCACAGGGGGATCAACCTCTGCGGATGCGAGAGGCCTTTGTTCGACCGGAAGAGGCGTTGTGAGACTGAGGATTTTCACGGGGGAAAGGTAGTGCACGGGTGCAGTATTGTCAAGAATTCCGTATCATACAGGGAGCAACCGGCGAATCGCCCTGCCTTCATCTCAATTCCCATCCGACCCGAACATTGCACTCATGGCACAGACTCAATCACTGACGACACTGCACCGGATTTCCGAATCGTACATCCGGCTGGTTCTCGCACTGGGGCAGCACGATACCGATTATGTCGATGCGTATTACGGCCCCGAGGAGCTGAAATCCAAGGCCGCACAGGAGAAGCTCACCACGGACCAGATCCGGAAGGCTGCCCTTGCAGCCGCGGGGGAACTCAAGACGCTCAGCCCGGCGCGGATGGACGACATGCTCCAGCTCCGCTGGCGCTACCTCGAACGGCAGCTTCAGGCGCTTATCGCCCGCGCCGACATCCTCGGCGGGAAGAAAATGAACTTCGACGAGGAATCGTTCGCACTTTACGACGCCGTTGCACCGACGCATCCCGAGGACCATTTCAAAGAGATCCTCGAAGAGCTTTCCACGGCCCTCCCCGGGAAGGGACCGGTGCCGCAAAGGTTCGAGGCGTACCGGAAGGATTTTACCATCCCTCCGAAAAAGGTCGACGCGGTGTTCAAGGCGGCCGTGGAAGAGAGCCGGAAGCGGACACAGGAGCACCTGAAGCTCCCGGACGGGGAGAGCTTCACGATTGAGTATGTCACGGGAAAGTCGTGGAGCGGATACAACTGGTTCAAAGGGAACTGCCACAGCCTGATACAGATCAACACCGATTTCCCCATCACGATCGACCGGGCGGTCGATCTGGCCAGTCACGAGGGGTACCCGGGGCACCACGTCTATAATTCGCTGCTCGAGACAAAGCTCGTCCGCGAGCGGAAATGGCTTGAATTTTCCGTCTATCCTCTCTTCAGCCCGCAGTCGTTGATCGCAGAGGGGACAGCCAATTACGGTATCTCCATGGCGTTCCCGGGCCAGGAGAGAATACGGTTTGAGAGCGAAAACCTTTTTCCGAAGGCGGGTCTGGACGGCACGAAGGCGGAACACTATTATAGAGTGCACGATCTGTTCCTGAAGCTTGCTTACGCGGGGAACGAAGCTGCCCGACGATATCTGAACGGGGAGATCAGCCGGGAGAATGCGGCGGAGTGGCTGGTCAATTACGCCCTCATGTCGCCCGAGCGGGCGCAGCAACGGACCAAGTTCTTCGATCAGTACCGGAGCTACGTGATCAACTATAACCTCGGCCAGGACATGGTGAAGCGGTATATCGAGTCGCGGGGAGGAACGCCGGCGCATCCGGAGAAGCGGTGGAAGATCTTCGAAGAGCTGCTCTCGACGCCGCAGATCCCGTCAGGACTCGTCGCGAAGAAAAAGACCGATGGAAGATCGAAAGCCGAGGATCGGGCAGTTTAAATTCATCTTCAATGAAAAAGGCAGAGAGAATTTTTGTGTTCTCTCTGCCTTTGTTTTTGTTACCCCGCTTATTTTTTCCTTGTATAGACCACTTCCATCACCTTCGTGTGCGGTTCGCCGATGGTAAGGTCATGGATCTCAAAGACGAACTTGTCCTTGTCCCCCAGACGGTAGACATACTTCACGTTTTTGTCGTGTTCGCCGGTCGTCGGGTCATCCATCTTCCCGTAAAGCGTGAGCACCTTGCCTGACTGGTCGGTTGCGCCTTCGGCGGTGGACATGACCGTACCCATATTGTCGATCCAGAAGAGCGTATACTTCTTGTTGACGTTGTCATACCCCAGGAAGCCGATCCCTTCCATGGGCATGCCCATCATTTCATTCTTCATTTCCGTCTCCAGGAACCGGCCGCCGAGGACGGTCTTGTTGGTCAATGTCCCCTTGCTGGTGGAGGGGGGCGCGCCCGGTTCGAACATCATGGAGATTGTTGCGTCCCAGGAGCCCGCTATTTCCGCGAGCTTTTTGTGCTGTTCGCCCGGCGTCGCGGCCTGGATCATCACTTTCATCATTTCATCCCTCGCCGCTTTCTGTGCGGCGGGATCGGGCTTCTTGTCCTGCGCGGTCGTGACTGCACCCACGATGAAAAGCGCGCAGAGGAGCGCAGCAAACGCGGTACGATACTTCATAGCAACCTCCGTGATGATTTTGAAAGAACAGTGAATTGTGAAGTGGCTGAATATGGGGATCAGTTTCTGCATTTGCAATACCTCCGGTTGTGTGATTCTCTTTGTGCCGTTCGGATGGCGGGCTCAGTCTTCAAAGAGGCTTCCCTGGCTGTGCGAGGTGCGGTAGCGGTGAGTTCCTTTTTTCGGCAGGGTGCATCCCAGCGCTTCGCGCAGCGCGGGGATATCGTACCCGAACGGGAGGAGCAGGGTTTCCACGGCTTTGAGGGCCAGCTCGGTATAGGCCTCGATATCGTATCCCTCTTCGGCTGCGTAGAGCGCCACGGGGATTGCTTTCACCGGCTTTTTCTTCCCGGACATATCGACGATGACATATTCGACCATTTCGCCGGGGGCGAGGTGGACACCGGCTTCGTCCAGGGCCTTTGTCGCCGCGGCGTTGGCGGTGTTGGTAGTGTATTCCTCCGCCTCGCGTGAGAGGTGGCGCCGGACCACCAGTTCCAGCGGGTCGGCGTTGCCTGCGCGGAGGGTTGCGACGAATTCCCCCGCTCTGGCGAGCGCCTCGGGGACGAGTCCGGTAAGGGCCGCCACGTTTTTCGCCGCGCCGAAGATCTTGAGCATTTCCCCCTGCATGCGTTTGATAAAGACCGGCGTATCGCGGCGCCGGACCTCGATGCCCCGGATTTTGATCTCGTTGTTCTCATACCAGCCGACGTAGCGGTTGGCGGTGGGGATACGGGGATCCATTTTGGAGGCGGGGAACAGGATCCAGTTGTAGATTCCTTCGAGGGAGATGTCGATCCCGACCTCCGTGCGCACCTCTGCCGCCAGGGATTCATAGTCGGCTTCCGTCGCCCCCGGTTTCCTGAGCCACATGCAGTCCACGATAGCATGGATAAAGTGGTAGCCGCGCGCCTCGGCGATTTCCTTGGCGCGCAGGATCGCATCGCGCGAGAATGCGTTGACCGACTCGTGCGCCTCGATCCTGCCGAAGCGGGCGTTCTTGTATCCGAGGTAGCCGAAGCAGGTCACAAGCATCCATTTGAGGGCATTCTGGCGGCGGTCGTAGAGCGTCCACCGCTCGTCCCCTGCACGCTTGAGGGCCTTTTTCATCTTCTTATAGGCCGAGCGTTTGCGGACGACGGTGCGGAGGGTGGCGGGAACGATTCCCTCGCGCCGTTCGCAGATGGTATAGCCGAGCTCCGGCACGACCGCGTTCCGGCAGCAGCGGCAGTTGACGGTCTCGGGAGAGACGTTATGTTCGACCATGATGGTCGGATACATCGACACAAAGTCCATTTCCGCGATCTGTTCGTGGAACCCCATGACCGGCTGGAAGATGAGTCCGCCCCGGTCGGCCAGCAGGAGGGTCGAGGCGGACTTGAACTCTTCGGGTTCCCGCTTCTTGGCCGGTATCAGGTAGCCGTGCCGGTATGCCCAGGAGAGCTGCATGGAGGAGAGTGCGGAGCCGATCGTGGAGCGGGACTGGTGCTGCACGGGGAGCTGTGTGAGGCGGGCGATTTCCGCGACGCCGTCGAGGCTTGCCTCGCCCATCATGAACGAGTTTTCGGTATCCAGGTGCCAGCGTCCGGCCAGTTCGAATGCGCCGTCCTTGTGGACGATCTTGCCGTAGGCGAAGTAGCTGGTCTCGTTCGTCGTGAAGTATCCCACGGACTCGTCGCGGTTGAGCGCGAGCGGCACGCCTTCCTGCACCGCCAGCCGGGTGAGCATCGGCAGGAGGATTGCGTCGCCGTATTCGGTCATGATGATATCGGGGTCGCACTGCTGCAGGTGCCGGTTGAGCGCGGCGATCACCTCCGCCGGCTCCTCGTTTTCGAGTCCGTACGTTCTCCCGTCATAGCCGACCTCGAGCTGGTAGGTTTTCCTGTACTTCGGCGACACGAAATCGGGCCTGTTTTTCAGCGTCATGGTCACGAGCGGCGGCATGGTATATTCCATGGCTTCGGCGCTGTCCTGGAGCTGCCAGCCGGTGAGCGCTCCGGCGTCGTCGAGCGTGTATTCACCGTACGCAAGCGGAAAGAGGCCTGTATGGTACAGGTAGAGCTGCTGCGACGCGATATCAGAATCGAAAAAGACGAAGTGAGGAAAGTGCCGTTCCAGCCGGCGGACGACGTCCTTCAGGTGCAGGGTGTCGTGGACGCTCACGCGGAGGACATTCCATTCCTCATCGGCGTAGATTTCCCGCCGCACGACCCGCTCGAGGCTGACGCGGAAGGGAAACGGCTGCACGAGTGCGGCGATGCGCTGTTCGTCGGCGTCCGGCACGTGCATATAAAACGACGGGACGAACGCGTCATGGCAGCGGTATTTCCTCCCGTCGCGGTCCACGAGCCAGAGGGTGATGCCCTGCGGCGACGGGTAGATATCAAACAGCCACCCGGTGATTGTCGTCGTCATGCGCCGTTTCCAGTTGGTCCACCCTCTGCTGCAGCCTGATGATCATTCTGTGCTGGGCCAGGAGCATGCACATGGCGATGCTTTCGAAGGGGATCGGCCGGGCGGCGTAGGCGCTGCCGGCGAGCTGCAGCCGGGCGGCGCGGAAGAGGTCATCGAGCGCATCCTGGTCTTCCTTGCGCAGACCGCGGCGGAACTTCCCCCAGCTTTCCATTTCCTGCTGGATGACCATGGTGAATGTGGGTACGGTTCTTCCCATAGAGCCCCCGGAAAAAGATAAGATTACCACAGAGACACGGAGACACAGAGAAAGATTATAGGGTAAAAGAAAAAATCACCCCGGATAGGGCTCCGTGCTAGAGAATGAACCGCTTCAGGCCGTTGACAAGCATCGGCACATTAAAGTTTACGAGTAACCCTACGCGTATACCGGAGAGTTTGAGATACGTAAGCACCTGTGCCTCATGCACCGGTATAAGTGTTGCCACCGATTTCAGTTCCAGGAGCAAGTTTTCCTCAACGATAATGTCAAGCCGATAGCCGCAATCCAGTTGCACCCCTTTGTATGTCACTGGCAGAGGTTTTTGTCTCTCGAAGCTCATGCCTCCGATGCTCAGATCATGGCAGAGGCACTCTTCATAGATTGACTCGAGCAATCCTGGACCGAGCGTTTTATGAATGTCGATGCAAAAGCCGATGACCTGCTCTGTCAGGTAATTTACTCTCTGTGTCTCTGTGACTCTGTGGTTCATTTCTTGCTCCCGTGCGGATGCGTTGCCGGCCATCCTGGTCGACCACGTGATAGACGCGGTCCATGACGGTCAGGAGGTGGGGAAAGAGGGCGTTCCGTTCACTGGAGGCGAGTTTCACATCCATGGAGGCGAGCAGGACGGCCACGTTGGCGGCGCGCAGGCGGCGGAGGGCCTCCATGATGCGCCCCAGTCCCGCCCGGACTTCAAACAGAGGCGCCTGCTCGTCGTAAAACGTATCGAGCAGTCCGAAAATCACGACCACCGGCGATCCGCTCCGGCGGACGAAGGCGGGGAGGCGTTCGGTGATCACCGCTTCCATCTGGTAGCAGGTGAACGCGCGGGAGATGAAAATGTTGTCCAGGAGGTCGTCCGGCGTCATCCGGCGACCGTCGCGATCTGTTCCGGCGTGTTTCCGTGCAAACTCCGCCAGGTAGTAGGCATCGAAGCGGTTGGTCCCGTCGACCAGCGTGACCGGCATGCCGTTCAGCAGCACATGGGCCGCGGCGGCGAGCGACATGCGGAAGACGCTGCCGGTCCCGTGCAGGCAGTAGAGCTTGCCGGGAGGGGCCGCTTTGAACTGCTGCACCAGCAGTGCGTAGGAGTCGTGTGACGTCGCATCCATGGTTTACGCCGCCCTTCGTCTGATGGGGGACCGCCGCGCCAGTTCGCCGTCGAGCCCCGCGAGCAGCCGCACCAGCTCCTCCGGTCCTCCGTCCGCTGCGCCGCCGCAATACGCATAGAGTGTTGTGCCTTCGTCGAGGCAGCGGCGGATTGTTTCCCGTACGCCGAGCCATTCTTCCCCCTCCTCTTCCGCCGCAAGGCAGGCGGTGCGCAGCACACAGAGGCCGGCGGTGCATGCACCGGGCATTTGCAGGGCGTCGAGCAGCTGCGGGCCGGTGAGGACGCGGGCGACATTCCGTGCACGCAGGGATTCCCTGTACGCCGGCAGCACGAAGTCCGTGCGTGCGGTCTCGACCGCATAACGGCATTCCGGCGGGAGCGCATCGAGGCAGCGGACGACCGCATCATGAAAGTCTTCGAAGCGGAGCGCTTCCGTCCGGTGGATGGGGCCGATGCACAGCACCACGGCACGCACGTGCGGGGCGCACTGCTGCAGGAGCGGAGTGACGGCGCCGGCGGTGCCGCCGGGATCGAGGAAGCGGGGGTTCAGCGCGCCGCGCCTGTTCCGGTCGGGGTGCCCGTACGGAAACCGGTAGAGCATGTGTTCGTCGGCAAGGACCACCGTCCATCCGAAATCCTCGTGCGTCTCCTGCTGCATCCGCGCCAGCGTTGCGGCATCGAGCACAAAGCCCGGACCGACATGGAGGAGCGCGGTATCAAAAAACTTCGCATAGGTGCGGAGCGAGCCGTCGTGTGCAGGATCGAGCAATGCACTCCAGGGCGGCGGCGTGCGGGGCGACAGGCCGATGTGGATGCCGTGGCGGCTCCAGGCCCGCAGGCGCGGGAGCAGCCGTTCGCGGATGTCTTCCCGGCGCGGCGTCATTCCCGTTCCTCCCGCCGCTCCGCGACACCGCAGGTAATCCCCCACCGGATGCTGGTGTATCCGTAGCGTGTCTGCAGCGCATCGAGCCGCCGGTGCAGTGTGCTGATTTTTTCCGCCGGCACGATATCGAGGGGGAGCTGTTCTCCGGCGGCAGGCGAGAGCTGCGAGACCTTTACTCCCACCAGGCGGATGCGCGCGGAGGCGGGGAGAAGGAGCGCCAGCAGCCGGAGCGCGGCGACAAACAGATCTTCCTCGTTGGAGGAGGGGGCGGCAAGCGACGCCTGTTTCTGCACCGTTGCGAAGTCGGTGAAGCGCACCCGCACGGTTACGGTCGTTGCTATGAGTTCGTCCTGCCGGAGCGTTTTGCAGCAGCGTTCGGTCAGGTAATAAAGCGTCGCCCGGATCTGTCCTGTGTCGCCGGTATCCTCCCCGAATGTTCTGTCGCGGGAGATCGATTTTTCCACATGGTCGTGCGCGGTGATCGGTTCTTCGGAGGGGACCGCACAGGAAGCGATCTGGCGGCAGAGGGCATTCACGCGCTCTCCCCCGCCGTTCCCGTGCCGTTCCGCACGTGTCATCGCCTCTCCCACCGTCCTGATGCCGCAGGTATGGAGTACCGGGGCCGTTTTCGTGCCGATGCCGGGAACCGCCTCCACGGGGAGCGGCGCAAGAAACTCCCGCTCCGTTCCGGGGGGGACGATCACGAGTCCTCCGGGCTTGTGTACGCTTGCCGCGATCTTTGCACACGTCCTGTTGGCCGCGCCGCCGATCGAAACGCTGAGCCCGCATTCCTGCCGGATCCGTTCCTGTATCGCCGCCGCCATCCGGCGGGGGTCGTGTCCCCAGAAATGCAGGCAGCCGGTCACGTCCATATATGCCTCATCCACGCTCACCTGTTCGATATCCGGCGTGAAGCCGGCCAGGATCGCCATCACCCTGTCCGAGTATTCGCCATACACTTTGTACTTGCCCCGCAGGAAGACCGCTTCGGGGGGGAGCATCCGCGCGGCGGTGCGGAGCGGCATGGCGGTCCGCACACCGTACTTCCTCGCCTCATAGTTGGGACAGGCGACGATGCCCCGGTCGCCGCGCTGCCCGCCCACGCAGAGCGGCACGCCGCGGAGAGCGGGGTTCAGCGCCATCTCAACAGAGGCGAAGAAGCAGTCGATGTCAAGAAGGAAGAACGTGCGCATAGGCTGATGCACATTCTCCGCAGACACCTGCCGGATCCGCGGTGTAGCGGCAGGAACATTCGTGGCAGAGCCTCAGACAGCGCGCGGCGCAGGAGGGGCAATGTATATCGGCGCAGAGCGTGTCATCGGTCATTCCATAAAATTCCTCCAGCGCGCGGACAGTCAGCGGTTGTTCGCAGATGCAGCACTCGGCGGGGGAGGAGGCGTACAGGCGTTCGATGCGGGTCATGAGGTCACCATTTGTTGGAAAAACAATACGACATTTTTGTCGTGTTGTCAAGAGCTGTTGTAACAAATTTGTCGTGTCTGATTTTTCCGCTCCGGAGGAGCTCAAAGGGCGGGCGCATAAGCTGCCCGCGGGCAACGGAGAAGCTTCCCTCTGTTCAAAAAAAACTTTGATCCTCGTTCGTAAAAAGGCCGGGGGTGACGTATTATCAACAAAGGCGGCCGCGGAACCTGGCCGCGCCGCCTGAATCGAAGCACATAGTTGCAGGTTCAGGAGATTCTCCGGAACGGCAACGATGCGCAACCTGGCACCCCGTCTTGTCCCCCGGCGGGATGGGGTGCCGGTCGATTGTTGAAGCAGGAAATCCCGGCTCGATCCCGCGCGGTGTTAGGGGGGAAAACCGAAGCACCGCGGCTCTGTGAGATGGACCCGCAGATGGAGGAGGGATCGACCGGGATTTCGTTTTCTCCACTACGATTCACAATTGGCAGGCCCGCATCATTCATCGCCAGCCCGATTTCCGCTTCATAACTCAATCACTCCCCTCCCCGGTACACCCGCACTTGCGTAGGTCGCGTGCAGGCTTATATGCTTTCGAACAGCCTGCCAAGTCGCACTCCTGTGAACATCAAGCATTCCCCCAGAGGAACCATGAAAAGAGTGAAAAGACTGGCTTCAAAGCCGACAGATATCGAATCTGTAATCCGGCGCGTACGAAGTAATCGGGTCATACTTGATACAGATCTAGCGAAGATCTACGATATCCCTACATCGAGGCTAAATGAGGCCGTCAAACGGAACGTGAAAAGGTTTCCAAGCGATTTCATGTTCCAGCTCACAAGAGATGAGTCTGAATCTTTGACATCGCAAGGTGCGATATCAAAAAAGAGGGGGCGTGAGGGTGAGGGAAACTTTCACAACGACAAAGGCCCTTGCAGAAAAACTCGAGAAACTTGAGAATAAGCTCGCCGGTCGTCTCGATGCACACGAAGAGGTGATTGCCTTTGTACTTGGAGAGCT
>JBGPYM010000363.1:0-2516 GCA_041493205.1 Bacteroidota bacterium | reverse complement strand
GGTGTGGGTGGTGCTGACGGCAATGCCGAAGAATGCCGTGAGGAGCAGTGTGATGCCGCCGGCCGTTTCAGCACAAAATCCATCCGACGGCTTCAGTTTCGTGATTTTGGATCCCATGGTCTTCACGATGCGCCAGCCCCCGAACAGCGTCCCGAAGGCGATGGCCGCATGCGACAGCAGAATCACCCAGAACGGCACCGCAAACGTCGGAAGATACCCCGCCGTCAGGAGCAGCCCGGTAATAATTCCCATAGTCTTCTGCGCGTCATTCGTCCCGTGTCCGAGGCTGTACAGCGCAGCGGAGAGAAGCTGAAGCTTCCGGAAGACGATGTTTACCTTTGAATACGGACGCCTGTGCACGATCCACATCACGCCCACCTGAAGAAAGTACCCGAGCACCATTCCGAGCAACGGCGCGACGAGAATAAACACCAGTGTTTTGATCCATCCTGAAGTAAGGATCACGCCAAACCCTGCCTTTGCCACCGCAGCCCCGCCGTACCCCCCGATCAAGGCGTGGGACGAGCTGGACGGGATCCCGAAATACCATGTGATCAGGTTCCAGGCGATGGCGCCGATGAGGCCGCCCATGATGACATATTCATTGACCGCGGCAATGTCGATCAGCCCTTTGCCGATTGTCTTAGCGATGTTGACGTCGAACACGACCGCCGCAACGAGGTTAAAGAAGGCGGCCCAGATGACTGCCATCCGCGGCGTCAGGACCCGCGTCGACACAATCGTCGCGATGGAATTAGCAGCGTCGTGAAACCCGTTCAGGAAATCGAAGATCAGCGCGAAGAAGATGATCAGGAGAACCAGGGAGAGCATATCAGGCATTCTTGACGATGATGGACTCGATGACATTGGCCGCGTCCTCGCACTGATCCGTGGCCGTCTCGAGGCTGACGAGGAGTTCCTTCGACTTGATGAGCAGGATGGGGTCCTTGCAGGTATCAAACAGGCTGGCGATCGCCCTCTCGAACAGATCGTCGGCTTCGTTTTCGATACTGTTGATTTTCACGAGACTTTCGTGAATCACGTCAGCATTGGACGCAAGATGCCGCAGTTTCGGTATCGCCTTGTGGAGCTCCACCACGGCGTCGTGGATGAGGGCGGCAAGCTGTTCAGCTTCGGGGGAGATCGTATCCACGCGGTAGAGCGTGATCCGCCCCGCCGCGCCCTGAAGATAATCGAGGATGTCATCGAGCTTCGAGGTAAGCTCGTGGATGTCTTCCCGGTCGAACGGCGTAATAAACGTCGACCCGAGCGCCTTGAAGATCTGATGCGTGATCTCGTCCCCCTTGTGTTCAATTTCCTCGATCTTCTTGATCTTCTGCGCCCGCTCTTCCTTCGAAATGCGGTTGGTCATCAGGTCCCGGAATATCCGCGCCGCATTGAGAAGATTTTCCGCATCCTTTTCAAAGAACGAATAAAATTTGTCGTCCTTCGGCAGGAGGGCGTGAAGAATGTCGTCAAATCTCATTGGTGATCCGGTAGAGTGAAGGGAATGAGCGTTCGACGATAATGTAGCGAGATTTCACCGGGTGCGCAAGGAACGGGGGGAAAAACTTTAGTCCTCGGGGGAAACGCGGCCGCGAAAGCGCTTGATCGTTCCCTTCTTTTTCTTCGTCCTGAACCGCTCTTCCCGGGAGCCCCGGGTCGGGCGCGACGCAACCCGTTTCTTGCGCGGCCGGAGCGCCTGGCGGAGAAGCCCTGCAAGCCGTTCGGCCGCAATGAGCCGGTTCTGCCACTGGCTGCGTGAGTTCTGTGCCTGGACACGCAACACACCGTCGGGCCCGATGCGCGCGCCGAGCGCCGACCGGGCCCGAGCCTTCTGCTCGTCGGTCAAGGCCGACGATGATGCGAGGTCGTACAGAAGTTCTACACGCGTCGAAACCTTGTTCACGTTCTGCCCCCCCGGTCCGGCGCTTCGCGTGAAGAGGAACTTCAGCTCCCGCAGCGGGATGCGGATGCCGGGGATTATGTCGATGTCGGGTGGCATGGGGGAAATATACAATTCTCACGGAAAAGAAGTAGCACCGGCGTCCCCCACGAAGAGCGACGGGCGGGACGCCCGTCCCACTACAAAATCTCTTCCCACATCCAAATTGATGTTCTCATCGCTTCTGCTTACCATGATGGTACTCAGAACGAACACGGGATTATGAGCTTTACTGCAATCGATGGCTATCTCGTCTCCGTCGAACAGTCCGACACGCTCGGATCGTCGTGGATTGTCAGAGTATACCGCAAGAAGTTCTTCTTCAAAAAGATCGTCAGCTCCGATTGGTTTCTTGACCGCCCGCAGGCGGATCGCTATGCCGCGCAGGTTGCGGTCGAACTCCGCACGGTCCGCGGGGCGACCCTCATCGCATCCCGCGCGCCCGGCTGGACGCTGCGCACGCCCGGGCATTGACGCACGACAGCAGGAACTCCCACCTTCGACCGAGGACACCAATGACTGAGCCCGCCTCACGGAGCATACTTCGCTCCTTCCCGCGCGTTTTCTGGGT
>JBGPYM010000351.1:0-2792 GCA_041493205.1 Bacteroidota bacterium | reverse complement strand
GGCCAGGTCAACGGGCTCTCCGTGTACCAGCTCGGGGAGTACGAATTCGGCAAACCGGCCCGCATCACCGCAAAGACCTCGATGGGGCGTTTGGGCATCATCAACATCGAGCGCGAAGCCTCCATGAGCGGGCCGTCACACAACAAGGGGGTTCTCATCCTCGGCGGATATCTCCGCGCCACGTTCGCGCAGAAGAAGCCGCTGGTCCTGAGCGCCAGCCTCGCGTTCGAGCAATCGTATTCGGGCGTCGACGGCGACAGCGCCTCTTCCACCGAGGTGTATGCAATTCTGTCGAGTCTTTCCGGCATACCGCTCGATCAGGGAATCGCCGTTACGGGGAGCATCAACCAGCACGGCGACATCCAGCCCATCGGCGGTGTCAACCTCAAGATCGAAGGGTTTTTTGAGGTGTGCCGCGCGCGCGGCCTGACGGGGAAACAGGGTGTCATCATCCCCCATCAGAACGTCTCGGACCTCATGCTCCGCCATGACGTCGTCGAGGCAGTGCAGAAAAAGCAGTTCCACATTTTCGCCATCCGGTCCGTCGACGAGGGGATTGCATTGCTGACCGGAATCCCGGCCGCCGCCGTGCACGCGAAGGCCGACACAAAGCTCCGGGAATACGTCAAGGCAAACAAGAAGCTCGGTGGTTGACGCGGCACGGCACAAGGGTGCCCGGTGATGATGACACACGACGAATTCCGCAAGCACGCGCACGAGCTCGTGGACTGGATGGCCGACTACCTCGAGAACATCGGGGAGTTGCCGGTTCGGGCTGCGGTTCTTCCGCGCGCCGTGATCGACCGGCTCCCCCTCAAGCCGCCGGAGGCCCCGGAAGAGTTCGGGCAGATCTTCGATGACTTTCGCAGCATCATCCTCCCGGGGATGACCCACTGGCAGCACCCATCTTTCTTCGCGTACTTCAACGCAAACTCGAGCCCGCCGTCGATTCTCGCCGAGATGTTGACGGCCACCATCGGGGCCCAATGCATGAGCTGGGCGACGTCGCCGGCCGCGACAGAACTCGAGGAGCGGATGATGGAGTGGCTCCGCACAATGACCGGACTCCCTCCGGGATTCACCGGCGTCATTCAAGACACAGCATCCACCGCGACGTTGTGTGCAATGCTGACCGCCCGGGAACGTGCGACGGAATACCGGATGAACGTGGAGGGATTCCCTCCCGGGGTCAGATTCACGGCGTATGCATCCACGGAAGCGAACTCGTCCATAGAAAAGACGGTCAGGATCGCGGGCCTGGGATCCCGCTCGCTCCGCAAGATCCAGGTGGACGACCGGTTCGCGATGATCCCGGAGGAGCTGGAGCGGGCGATCGTCCGCGACCGTGCCGAAGGGCGGACCCCGCTCTGCGTTATCGCCACGCTCGGCACCACGGGATCGACGGCGATCGATCCGCTCGGACCGATTGCATCGCTCTGCGCGGCACACGGTGTCTGGCTTCATGTCGACGCCGCATATGCGGGTACCGCGCTGCTCCTTCCTGAAATGCGCTGGATGATCGAGGGGATTGAAAAGGCAGACTCGTTCGTGTTCAACCCGCATAAATGGATGTTCACCAACTTCGATTGCTCTGCGTATTTTGTCAGGGACAAAGGAGCGCTGATCCGGACTTTCGAGATTCTTCCGGAATACCTGAAGACGCCGGAGGGTGAGCGGGTGAACAATTACCGGGACTGGGGCATACAGCTCGGCCGCAGGTTCCGGGCGCTCAAACTCTGGTTTGTCATCCGCAGCTTCGGGATCAGCGGGTTGCAGGAAAGGATCCGTGCGCATATAGGCTTTGCACAGACGTTTGCACGCACCGTGCAGGGAGCGGTTGATTTTGAACTCCTGGCTCCCACGCCCCTGGCAGCGGTCTGCTTCCGGTATCATCCCCCCGGCCTCGACGACCCGGACGCGCTGAACACGCTCAACATGCATATCATGGAGGATCTCAACACGACCGGCCGCCTGTATCTCACGCACACAAAGCTGGGCGGAAACGTATCGTTGCGCCTCGTGACAAGCCAGACCGATGTCACACAACGACACGTGGATGATGCATGGAACATGATTTGTGCCGTAGCACGCGGCGCTCAACACGCTGCTGACCGCCGCACGTGATCCGTCCCGGGGCGCCCGCCTCACTTTTTGATTTGCCCTCTTTTTTCCCTACATTTTCGGACTTTCCCTTCCCTCACCAACGCCATGATACTCACCGATACAAAAATCCTCGAAGAGATGGAGAAGGGGACGATCGTGATCTCCCCCTTCGACCGCATCTATCTGGGTTCGAATTCCTACGACGTGCATCTCGGCAGGCATCTCGCGACGTACAGGAGCGACATTCTGGATGCGAAGGTCCATAACGAGGTGGACCACTTTCAGATACCGGATGAGGGGTTGATTCTTCTCCCGCACCGGCTCTACCTGGGCGTCACATCGGAGTATACCGAGACCCACAGGCATGTTCCGTTCCTTGAAGGAAAGAGCAGCATCGGCCGGCTGGGCATCGACATCCATGCCACGGCCGGGAAGGGGGATGTCGGCTTCTGCAATACGTGGACGCTCGAAATATCCGTGAAACAACCCGTGCGGATCTATCACGGGATGCCGATCGGGCAGCTTATTTACTTTGAGATTTCCGGAACGATTGGTTCGACGTACCGTACCAAGACCAGCGCGAAGTACAATGAGAAGACGGACAAGCCGGTGGAATCGATGATGTGGAAAAACTTTGAGAAGTGAGAATCCCATGAGAGTGTTCCGCGTAATGTTCTTGATCGTGCTCG
>JBGPYM010000015.1:0-25083 GCA_041493205.1 Bacteroidota bacterium | reverse complement strand
CTCTGTAGTGGCACGGGCGTCTCGCCCGTGTAACTCTGCCCCCTACGCCCCCGCCCCGGTCCTGCTCTCCTCAATCCGGAACGACCGCGTGATCGGAACCGCCGCCCGCAGCATCGCCGTAACGGAGCAGTACTTCGTTTCCGACAGCTGAATCGCCCTCTCGACGTCCACCGGATTGATCCCCCTGCCGTACAGGATAAACTCGATGTGAATGGTGGTGAAGACCTGCGGGTGTTCTTCGCGGACCGTCGCCGTCATGCGTGCCTCGTACCCCTCCACGGGCGCGTTCTTCTTTTTCAGAATGGCGATCACGTCCATCGAAGTGCATCCTCCGAGGGCAAAGAGCAGCATCTCCTTTGGCGTGGCTGCCCCTGCACTCCCCCCCTCCTCCGCCTTCCCGTCCATCATGACCCAGTGCCCGGAATCAGCCCTGGCCGCAAAGGCCAATCCGTCCAGTTGTTTAACCACGGCGCTACGCTGCTTCATCATACGTCCCCGCTCAATCGTTGAGAGTCGCTGCCGGCAATCGTCCCGGATGCTCCAATGTCCTTCATGCGTCGCGGATTGTCAAGGGGATGGATTGGTGGAACGGGCGGGCGGAGATATCCCCGTGCGGGATCTTGCCCGCGGGGTATTCCGGATGCATCACGTCACCCGCGCGTTAATGCTTGGCGGGTATCTCGACGTCGACGGGGATCGAATATTGCCGAAGAATCTGCTTCAACTGGCTGCAATCCGACGTATCAATGTACACCTGGCACGTCCTGCATGTATCGCTCTTGCACAACCACGTCTTGTTCGTCACCATCCAGCACGGGGCGTCATGGTCGTGATATGCCGGGCACGCTTCCTTCGACTCTTCCGGGCACCCCTTCATCTTCCAGCACGGTATGAGTGCCAGCATCCGGCGTATGCCGGCAATGCTCACTTTCTCGGTGTTGATCGTCTTGCGGATGCAGCGAATCCTCTGCAGATCGTGCTCGGCAAAAAGCCGGTGACGCGATGCCTTGCGAAGCGGGATGATCAGTCCTTCCCGTTCGTACATCCGAATCGTCGGCACTGAAACGCCGATGAGATCGGCAGCTTCTCCAATGGTGTACAACCGCTGGCCGGTCTTCTGCATCATCGCCGACGTCGTGTTGGCG
Source organism: Bacteroidota bacterium (assembly GCA_041493205.1). Taxonomy (GTDB): domain Bacteria; phylum Bacteroidota; class Ignavibacteria; order UBA10030; family UBA6906; genus JBGPYM01. The sequence goes on along the minus strand of JBGPYM010000015.1, from coordinate 23,938 downwards.
TACATAATGAGGATCCTCCGATTTCTATACTTATAGGTAACAGATTTTATGCCATCGGATATTGGCCAAATTGACAGATAAATGACGGGAATTGGACCGCGGGAGACGGTACAATTCCGAAAGTTGCTCATGGGCGATTCTCAGTTCTGAAATTTCGGACGCGCACGGAAGGCGGCCGGACCCCTCACTGACGCGGTGAAGGGACATGGGGAATTTCCTCCACATCCCCCATCCGTGCTGTGGCAGGTGAGCCACACTCTCTCCAGGGTCGTCGGCATTTCGCTGCACACCCCCTCAGATTCCTTTCCGTTCATCGGTTTTGGTGTTGCGATTTCCCTCAAGCGTGTGCCATCGTCTGGCATAGCGTTTGGCTTATCCTTGCCACATGTCTCATCCGCGACCTCGTCGCGCATCCACACATCACCCACTTCACGCTTGGAGGAACCAATGAAGCGATTGCTTCCGGTTCTCATACTCGCGGCACTTGTCGCCGCATCGGCACCCGCACAGATTCATTTCACCGCGACGCTCAACGGCGCGCAGGAAACCCCGCCCGTGGTGACCACAGCAACAGGGACGGGGTCCTTCGACCTGAGCGACGATTTCACCGAGCTTCATTATGTGATCAGCTATCAGGGCCTCTCCGACACCCTGACGGCGGGAGGCCATTTCCACAAGGGCCTGCCCGGCATTCCGGGAGGCATCGTCAGGAACATCGCAACCCATGGTGGCGCGGCCTCGGGGACGGTGTTTGGAACATGGAAGAGCACCGATGCCTCGCAGCCTCTCACTCCAGCGCTGGTGGAATCCCTTCTGACCGGAAGACTCTATGTGAACTTCCACACCCTCGCGCACTCCGGGGGTGAAATTCGCGGCCAGGAGAACCTTGCCACATCGCTTCACTTCGAGTCGGATCTCGACGGATCCCAGGAGGTGCCGCCCGTCGTGAGCACGGCCGGCGGCACGGGCGTGTTCGTCCTCGACACTTCGAGAACACGCATTGACTACTGGCTCACGTACCGCGGTCTGAGCGACACGCTCTCCGCAGGCGGCCACGTCCATACCGGCGCGCCTGGCATCAACGGCGGCATCGTGAAAAACCTCGGTGCGCACGGAGATCCTGCGTCAGCGACAATCAAGGGGTCTTGGACATCGACCGACGGAACCCAGCCGCTGACACCGGCAATTGTTGACTCCATCATCGCCGGAAAGTCGTATGCAAACTTCCATACGCCGACGCACCCCGGAGGGGAAATCCGCGGACGGCTCGTCCTGAAAGGTGGGATTGGCTTTGTCGCATCGCTGGAAGGTTCGAAGGAAAATCCTCCGACGGGCTCCAACGCGACCGCGGTAGGGTCATTTGTTCTGAACGGGGCAAGAAACCAGGTAACATACGCGCTGACCTACATTGGCCTTGCCAGTCCGTTGACTGCAGGCGGGCATATCCACGCCGGGTCGCCGGGACGGAATGGCGGGATCGTGCGGAATATTGCGAGCTCGGGCGATTCGGCGAACGGAACGGTGTCGGGCGTGTGGAAGACGACAGATTCACAACCCCTCACCCAGGCGCTGATTGATTCGCTCTTCATGGGAAGGCTGTATGCCAATTTCCATTCGATCGCGTTCCCGGGGGGTGAAACGCGCGGACAGCTTGAGATGACCACCGGCGTGGGATTCACTGCACGATTTGACGGCAGCCAGGAAAATCCTGCCGTAGCGACAACCGGCGCCGGCACTGCTTCTGTCGTATTGAACCCCGAACGACATGACATCAGGTACAGCGTAACTTACTACGGCCTGAGTGGCACGCTCTCCGGGGCAGGCGGGCATTTCCACACCGGTGTGGTGGGGGTGAACGGACCGATCGTCAAAAATGTTGCGTCAGGTTCCGGACCGGCGGCACAGACGATCACCAACGACTGGTCCACCTCCGACGGAACGCAGCCTCTGACCGACGCGCTCGTGGATTCGCTTATCGGCGGGAAGATGTATATGAACTTCCACACGATCGCTCACACGGGCGGAGAAATCCGCGGACAGTTGCAGTACGGGTTCGATGTCGTGACCTCCGTGGAACGGCTTTCCTCCGCGCTCCCGGAAGGGTTCCGGCTGCACCAGAACTATCCTAATCCTTTTAACCCCTCGACGACAATCAGCCTCGAACTCCCCGTGTCCGACAGGGTCCTCATGGAGGTGTTCGATATACTCGGGCGGCGCGTGGCCACGCTCATCAACGGAGAAATGCCTGCGGGATCGTATGCGGTTCGGTGGGATGCGAAGGGGATGGCGAGCGGCGTGTATCTCACCCGGATCGCGACGGGGAAAGGCTTCGTGGCGTCGCAGAAAATGATGTTGCTGAAATAATCCACCCGCCGATAGGCGGGACCAGTCAATTCAACAATCCAGGGTAGTCTGCATGAAGAATCAGGTTGTACTCAGGAGCGCTTTTTTCCTCGGCATTGTGCTCGGGGTGGCGGGGTGTCAGGATCTTGGGAGTGAGCCCCCGATGATGGGCGCAGCTCCGCCCGTACCCGTACCGGTGACGGTCTCGTTCGCGAACACCATCATCCCGATATTCCAGACCTATGGCTGTTACCAGTGCCATGGCGGAACCAATAACCTCGATACACATACCGTGGCGGGATTGCTGCAGGGCGGGGACCACGGGCCTGCCATCGTTCCGGGGAACGCCGATGCAAGCCTGATCATACTGAAAACTTCTTCTACGCCCCCCTTCGGCGACAGGATGCCGCAGGGAGGGCTCCCTGTGCCTGAGAACGTCAGGAATATCATCAGGGACTGGATCAACCAGGGCGCAAAAAACAACTGACCATAATCCCCAGGATCATCTGCTGGCATGCCACGCGTGCCAGTGAATGATCTGTGGGGTGCCGTCGGCCGCCCGGTTGAACACGATCGTGTGATAGTGGGGCTTCCCCATTTTTCCGCCTGCTTCCGTGCGGAAGACCATGTAACTAATGCCCGAACCTTCGATCGCCTGGCTTGTTGTAAATACGACCTTCCTCCCGGCCTCATCCAAAGAATGTTTTCCCGCATTCTGTTCCCCGATCACATTCACTAATGGTTTGAGGTATCCCCCTGCAATCGCCGTTGCGTGAAGGGTGAAAAGCACCTTGAGAGTCTCAGCGGGCACTTTCCCACCCTCAAGGAGAGTCGTGATTGTACCGAAGAATTTTTCCTCCGCCGGAGATTTCCACGATCCCCTCTTTCCGGTTGTGTCGGGCTTTTCATACAGCGCGAATTTGAAGGGGAAACTCACGAGGGATTCCACCGGCTTGGTGCCGATGCGCGCCGGAGCAAATCGGAATTGACGGGCCGCTTCGATTGCGGATTTGTTGAAAATATCCGCGTCGCTCTTCAGGACCACGACATCGCGAACCGCGCCCACACTGTCAATCCAGACTTTCACCCACACGATTCCCTCCATGCCCGCGCGCAGGGCAAGCTCGGGGTACTTGGGCTCCACCCTGTAAATTACGTTTGGCGGCGTATCCGCACCTGTGAACTCTGCCGGTCTCTTTTTTGTGGTATCCTGCGCATAGGCTTCGGAAGTGTGTGCAGAGACGGCCAGAAGCGTGCTGCTGTCGGGGACATCCGCAGATTTCTCTTGACCGACAAGGAGAACGGACAGGAATTGCGTAAGCAAAACCAGAAATGTGATTTTCATAGTGACCTCCTCATTCAAAAGTGACATGGAGAATGTGATACGCTCACTGCTCTGGCTTCTGGTCCGCCGGCTTTACGGCATGGACCTCAACTGTTGGCAGCATATACACAACGCCGGGCTCCCGTGCTCGGTCGGCGGATCCGCCGAGCCACAGGCTGACGGAAAAGAGAGAGACGCCTAGCAACACCAGCGCGATCCCCGCCGCGGCCGCAAAGGGAATTTCAAGTCTCTGCGAGATCAGCCGGCGTATCGCACTGCCGGACGTCTCTTTCCACTGCAGGGTCGACTTCTTCCGAGCCGGCGCGGGGGCCCGGACTTCCCACGCGCGGAGATCCGCACGCAGCCTCAACGTGTCCGTCAGAAATGCCTGGCACTCCATGCATCCTGATAGGTGCGCGAACATTGCGGTTGCATCGGCTCCCGGGAGCTCGCCATCGACGTATGCGCTGATCCGCGGCTGAATCTCGTTGCAGTTCATTGTCGGTTCCTTTCCTTCCACCAGGGCGCCAGTTTCTTTGCCAGCGCCTTTCGTGCCTTGAATAATCGTGACTTGACTGAACTCTCGCTGTCCCCCGTGACCGCGGCAATTTCCTCGTAGCTGAGCCCCTCGAATTCCCGCAGGATAATCACGTCCCGGTATTCAACTTTCAGCGCCGCGAGAACTGACTGAACAACCTCGGCGGCGTCCTTTCGTTCAAGCGCTGACTGCGGGGTCTCTTCGTCCCACACCGAGTCCATATCAACCGTTCCGCACGTTCTTCGCCGGCGGATCATGCCGAGCGCTTCGTTCCGTGCAACCCGGTACAACCAGGGGCGGAGCGCACCGCCGTCTGCGATCCCGTTCCCCTGTGTCCGCAGCTTCAGAAATGTTTCCTGTACTGCATCCTCCGCGAGCGATGGGTTGTCCAAAATCCTCACGCAATACCCATACAACACACCCCGGTATCGCTCATAGGCGAGAGCGAGGGCGTGTGTGTTGCCCATCCGGAGGCGCTGCAGAAGGTGCCGATCGTCGTCGTGCACGAGGCGTAACCGTGAGTGGTGAGTCTGTATCTAAGATGCGCAGGAAGGTGAAAAGTTGCCCGCAAGTCCCCGTTGAAATGGACGCGCGGAAGCCGAAAAGGACAGGAATTGCAGATATAACGAGGGGTTGATCCTGTGAGGGGGCAGTGGGGATGGGCACGTATGCAGTGGGACGGGCGTCCCCGCCCGTCCCACTGAGCCCCTATTTCCGGATAGCGTAGAAGTTCTCGGCGTACTCCACGACCATCCGCTCGGTGCTGTAGGCGGGGATGAGCGTGGCCATTGCGTGACGAACCCGCTTCAGCCAGCGATGGGGAATGCCGTCCTTGCCGCGGTCGTAGAAGCCCGGAATGATCTGCTGTTCGAGCACCGCGCGCAATGACGCCGCATCGATATCGTCCTGCATCTGCTCCGTGCTGGCCGTGGTGTCTTCGCCGATTTTCCAGCCGTTCTGCTCGTCATACGCCTCCCGCCACCACCCGTCCATCGTGCTCAGGTTCAGTCCGCCGTGGATGCCCGTTTTCATCCCGCTGGTGCCGCTGGCCTCCATCGGCCGGCGGGGAGTGTTGAGCCAGACGTCGGCGCCCGCAACAAGATGCCTGGCGACGTTGATATCGTAGTCCTCGAGGAACACCACCTTGCCGAAAAGATCCATCCGCCGCGTCACGTTCACAATCTCCTGGATGAACCGCTTCCCCGCATCGTCCCGTGGATGCGCTTTCCCGGCGAATATTATTTGCAGCGGCATCTCCGTGGACGACAGCGTCCTGATTGCCCATTCGAAATCGCGGAAGAAGAGCGGCGCACGCTTGTACGTTGCGAACCTGCGCGCAAACCCGATCGTCAGAGCGTCGGGGGAGAGGACATTGTCAAAAAGATTCACGTCGTTCCCGCTGAAGCGCAGGCTCTGCTCGCGGAGACGCTTCCGGGCGAACTCCACAAGCTCGCGGCGAAGCGACGTCCGGAGCGCCCAGAGCTCAGCGTCGGACACGGTCTTTACTGCAAGGGCGTCCCGCCAGAACCGCGTATCGCGCAGCCTGCCCGTCCACTCTGATCCCAGGCGCGTGGTCCAGAATTCATACGCAGTGGCACTGGCCCAGCCTGCTGTGTGGATGCCGTTGGTGACATGGCCGATCGGAACCTGTTTGACGGGCGTGCCGGGATAAAGGTCTTTCCACATCTCCCTGCTGACCTGGCCGTGAAGTTCACTGACGCCGTTCGCCGCCCTGCAGAACCGGAGGGCGAGGACCGTCATCGTAAACGGCTCCCCGGCATCGTCCGGGTGAACGCGCCCGAAGTGCATGATCTGGTCAATCGTCAGACCTGCTTTCCCGGCAAACGCCGGAAACGCCGCGCTCATCAGGCCGAGATCAAAACGGTCGTGACCGGCGGGGACCGGCGTGTGCGTGGTGAACACGCACCGTGCCTTGACCGATGGCTCTGCCTGTTGAAGCGGAATCCCGGCGGCAAGCTGCTCCCGGAGCAATTCAAGGGTCAGGAATGCCGAGTGACCTTCATTCATATGGAATGTGGCAGGACGGAGACCGAGTGCGCGGAGAAGACGGACCCCGCCGATTCCCAGAACGATTTCCTGGGCGATGCGGGTCCAGTTGTCGCCTCCGTAGACGTGCGCGGTCAGGTCCCGGAACCGCTGCTCGTTCTCAGGAAGGTCCGTATCAAGCATGTACACCGGTATACGTCCGACCTGTATGCTCCACGCCTGCACGGAGACCGTATCCCCGCCGATCTCCACCGCAACCACGATCCGTTTTCCCCCTGCGTTGACCACCGGCCGGATGGGCAGCCTGGCGGGGTCGTAACTCGGATACCGCTCCTGCTGCCACCCGTCGTTCGTAATCTGCTGCTTGAAGTACCCCTGCCGGTAGAATAAGGTGATCCCGGTGAAGGGCAGGCCGAGATCGCTTGCCGATTTTGCATGGTCTCCCGCAAGAATCCCGAGCCCGCCGGAGTAAATGCGCAGGCTCTCGTGCAGGCCGAATTCGGCGCTGAAGTATGCGATGGGGGCGTTCTTCACAGCCGGCCCGCCCCGTTGTGCCCAGGTCTTCCGGGCGGTCATGTACGCCCGGAATTCCTTGCGGACCGCTTCCACCCGCCCGAAGAATTCGGGATTCTGCAGCCGCGCATGAAGCTCGTGCCCGCTGACCCAGTGGAGCACCTCCACCGGATTGTGGTTGCTCTCCTCCCAGACGAAGGGAGAGAGCGCATGGAATATCTGCTGGGCTGCGGGGTTCCAGGACCACCAGATGTTGTACGCGAGCGCGCGGAGTTCCTCCGCCGCGGCCGTCACTGCCTTGTCGGTGACTTTACGGGTTGCCACGCCGGCCTTTATTCCTCCGGAAAGTGCTTGAGTAGTTCCACCAATCTTCCAGAAATGCAAAACCCCGAACGGATGGGGCGCAGGGTATGTCCCGCGTCATCGCATTCGGGGTAACTGCCGGCCTGACCATGGCCACTACCGGGCTGGCTCCTCTGTTGCCTCGATTTTTTTCTTCGACATCCTGTTCCGCACGTTGGCGTCCAGGTATCTCTTCCGGATCCTGATATTGTGCGGTGTCACCTCCACAAGCTCGTCGTCGCCGATCCATTCGATGGCCTGTTCGAGCGTCAGAATCCGCGCCGGTTCGAGCCTCACCGCCTCGTCGGATCCGGAGGCGCGCATGTTTGTCAGCTGCTTCGTCTTGCAGACGTTCACGGTCATGTCCTGCTCGCGGGAATTCTCCCCCACGACCATCCCGGAATAGATTTTCGTCCCCGGGTCGATGAAGAACACCGATCGCTCCTGCAGCTTCCACATGCCGTACGCGACCGATTCACCCGATTCCATGGCGACCATCGCACCCTTGGTCCGGTGGGCCATGTCGCCTTTATAAGGCTCGTAGCCGTGGAAGTTGTGATGCAGGATCCCCGTCCCCTTGGTCTGCGTCATGAACTCGCCGCGGAACCCGATGAGACCCCGGGCCGGCACGATGAACTCGATGCGCGTGTTGCCGTTCCCGGGCATCATGTTCTTCATTTCGCCCCGGCGGCGCCCCAGGTTCTCGATCACCACGCCGACGAACTCGTCCGGCACGTCGATGATCACATGCTCCATCGGCTCCGAGAGGACGTCGGCAATCCGGCGGTAAATGACTTCCGGCCGGGAGACCTGAAACTCGAACCCCTCACGACGCATGGTTTCGATCAGGATGGCAAGGTGCAGTTCGCCGCGGCCGCTCACTTTGAACGTGTCGGGCGATTCGGTGAGCTCGATCCGCAGGCTCACGTTCGAGCGGAGTTCCCTGGTGAGCCGCTCGCTCAGGTGACGGGTGGTCACGTAGCGCCCGTCCAGGCCGGCGAACGGCGAGTTGTTCACCACGAAGTTCATCGAGAGCGTCGGCTCTTCGATTGCCACGAACGGGAGCGGCGACGGGTCCGCTTCGTCGGCAAGCGTCTCGCCGATGTCCACATCCTCCATCCCGGCAATCGCGATGATGTCGCCCGCACCGGCCGCGGTGGTTTCAATCCTCTTCAATCCGTCGAATGTATAGATTTTTGTCACACGGGCGTCGTCGGGGGCCCCGTCACGGTGAATGATCTTCATCGGCCCGCCGAGGCGGATTGTCCCCCGGTGAATGCGTCCGATCCCGAGCCGCCCCAGGTAATCGTTGTAATCAATGGTGGTCACGAGCATCTGGAAGGGGGAGTCCACGTCCCCTTCGGGGGGTGGGACATGCTGGACAATGGCTTCCATCAGGGGAATGAGGTTGGTGCTCTCCTGGTCGATTTCGTTTTTTGCAATTCCCTGCTTCGCGATGCAATAGATGGTGGGGAAGTCAAGCTGATGATCGTGCGCGCCGAGGGAGAGAAAGAGCTCGAAGACGAGATCGAGCACCTCGTGCGGCCGCGCGTCCTTCCGGTCGATCTTGTTTATGACGACAATCGGTTTGAGATTCAGGTCGAGTGACTTCTTCAGGACGAATTTCGTGCCGGGGAGAGGGCCTTCGGCGGCATCCACCAGCAGGAGCACGCCGTCCACCATGGTGAGCGTGCGCTCCACCTCGCCGCCGAAATCGGCATGCCCGGGGGTATCGACGATGTTGATCTTGACGCCGTTGTAGTGGATCGCCGTGTTCTTCGCGAGGATCGTAATCCCGCGTTCACGCTCGAGATCGCTCGAATCCATAACCCGTGTGACCAGCTGCTGGTTCTGACGGAAAATCCCCGTCTGCCGCAGCATGTGGTCCACGAGCGTCGTCTTGCCGTGATCAACGTGCGCGATAATCGCGATGTTACGTATGTCATCCCTTCGCTTCATGTGCCTCGCTACCCGGGGGTGAAAAAAAATGCCTCAAGCAGATGCCAATTGCCCGAGGTCCAAACGCCGCCCTGTCCCATTGTGTCACGTGACGCTGCCAGTTAACTCAAGCGCTCCAAAATACGGAATCGCGGGGAGATTTGCAACGAGACGCCGTAATGGGGCAAATGAGGCGATTTAGAGCACTCCGGAGAGTCCCACGGTGAACCTGAAACCCGTCGGCCGGCTCAGGCGCCATGTGAAATCCGCCCTGAAGAGGTCGAAGATCCTCGCAAGGCTTGCGCCGGACTCGTAGTACCATCCGTCCGTCGTCGCCGGAGAAACGGTCTGGTGGTCCGTCCATGTGCGCGCCGCACCGCCGTGCACGATTAGCTCGATCCCGTTCTCATAGAGGAACGGAATGCCGAGCGCGAGAAACGGTATCGTCCGGAAATTGTGCTCGAGGGATATGGCACAGTAACCGGTGCCCCTGTATTCCTTCACGTCCATCGCCCGCATGACACCGAGCGGCGCAAAGCCCCCGGAAGCGGTCTCGGGCGAGAACCAGCGTTGGGGCGGAAGGGTGCCGGTGGAGGCGCCCATCGATGCCCTGATCCTGAACCCGGGCCTGAGCAGGTAGCTGCGTGCGAAGGTCGGTATGTTCAGCGAGACCACCGCATCAAAGCGCGTGAAGCTGAAATCCCCGCCGGTCAAACCTGGGGACGCATGCTCGACGGCGATGTCGATGCCGTCGCGCAGAATGAGGTCGAATGGGATCGGATCCGGACCAAACCGCAATGCCAGGGCGAGAGATCGGAACCTGCCCGGTAGTGCGGGGGGATTGATGCGGTAGCTGCGCGATCGGGAGAAAAAGCTGTAATCTGTCCTCTGCCGAAGGCTGTCATGCGTCTCGGCAGTAAACGAGAGCTCCGCCCTCAGTGATGGATGGGGACGGTATAAAAGAAAGATCCGGCCCCCCTCGGCACGATAATAGTCCCGGTAGTCGTTCCGGAAGAAAAGGGAGGTGAGTGAATTGTAGAGGGGGCTGTAATATCCCTGATCGGGACGGTGTTCCGCGCGGCGGGAGACCTCCGCTCCGAATCCGAGTGTCCGGTGCGATGTGGTGTACATGGTCGCACCCGCGAGATATTTTGCCGTTCTGTCCGCAAAGCCATATGCCCACGCTCCCCGCACGTTCAGAAGAGGACTGAGCGAATCGAACGTCACGTGGGCGCCGAGATGGACACCCTCGACTCTATTGAAGTAGGCATCAAGGTGGGCGAGGAGCGTGCCTGCTGCTCCGGCATCTCCCCCCAGGGTCATGGCTGCTCCCCCGGGACGGAACTGAACGTCCAGGGTCTGGGTTGAGTCGAGCGTCTTGTATGCGTGCTCTTCGTCGCGGCTGAGCGGAAGGACGGCGTTTGCTGCCCAGTAGGAAGAATCGAACTTCGCTGCGCTCGAATCGACCATGAGCCGCGGCTTGCGGAAGATTGTGTCGGGAAGAGCTGTATTGATCGAGTAATCGGAAATCACCGACGTCTGCGTGAACCCCATCCGGGGGAAGGTAAAACCGACAACCCCTATGGTGAATGCGCCCTCGATACGAATGTCCGATGGCATCCAGTAGGAAGATTCGTAGAGGCCGAACTGTTGCCGGTATCGTAACTGGCTCTCCCGGAGGAAGGGAATCCTGAACGCGACGTTGGGCTGTACGTCCACGCCGATGAGTGCGTAGGATCCATCGGCAATCGTGACGGTTCCCTCAAAGAGCGGGACCGTCCGCGTCCGCGGGATCATCCTGATTTCATACAGGTCCTGGCCAAAACCGGACCGGGTGCGGAGAAGCTTGTAATCGTAATAGTCGAGAGCATCCTGAGCCGTCGGGCCGACAAAAGCATAGCCGAAGAACCGGATTTCGTCATCGGTGAAGTTCAGGATGCGCCCGACGGAGGCGAAATTGAACGCCGACGGGACATTGGCGGTCTGCCGCCGTTGCGTGACGATCTCGCGGAGCGTGTCGCCCGCCTGCCAGTAGCCGCGGGTGTATGATTCGGTGATCGCCGCGACTGCGCTGTCCCGGCGGATGGACTGTCGCGTGAATGCCTGCATTTCATACGACTTCAGGCGGTCGATCCACTTTTTCTTGTTTGCGATGGCGCGCCGGATGATCTCGATGGCCGGATCCTCGGCCGTCACGACGATCTCCGGCAGGACGATGGCCGAAGGCTCCAGCCGGACATCGCTGCGGACGCCGGGAGCGGCAAGCACTGCAACCGTGTCGGACCGGTAGCCGAGCATGGAGACAATGAGGCGGTGGGAGCCCGGGTCGAGTGTCAGTGTGAACTGACCGTCCGCATTGGAAATCGTTCCGCGGGAGGTGCCGAGGAGCCGGATATTGGCCGCGACAAGGGGTTCCGACGTGACCGCGTCCCGGACGCTTCCGTTGAGCGTGAAATTATCGGTCGGGACGGCATAAGCGGACGAAGTGGAGAGGAGGAGTACAACGAGAAGGCGCATGGCAGCGAGACGGGAGTGTTCTGAGTGATACGCGTGCACCCTGCAGTGCCGGCGTGGGTCCCGCCGCCGCATGTGCGCTGCCACAAAATAAAGAGGGGTGCCCTTCAAAGCAAGGGCACCCCCCACACTGGTCGCGCCTCCTTACCCCAGAAACTTCCCGTGGCGCAGTTTTGAAAAGAAGCTCGAGGTGGCCTTCTGTGAACCGGACGACGGTGGCGTGACGGGTTCCATCTTGGGCGGGTCCGGTGGAAGGAGCGTTTCGAGGATCCGTGGAGTCTTGGAGGCCTCGCGCCACATTTCCCGTTCACGCACGTCGCGTTCCTGGTCCTTCATCCGGCGCAACTCGTCAAGCCGCTGGGAGTCTTCCGGACTGAGCGCCTGCGTGTCCGTCCTGCGTCCCGACGGGGGTTGCATTGCGGTGACCGTCATTCTCTGACTCCCGTCCCGTTTTCCTTTCCGCATCATCTCGATTGCGGGCAGAAGCGTCCGTTCTGTCTCGATCACCAGAGGACTGACGGGGTCGAGAAGGTACGCATTCATGAGCGAATCAAATGCCGTTTCATAGGCCCCGCGTCGCAGCAGTTCCGATGCCTTTGTCGTCAGCCGCTTAACCTGCGCTTCCACTTCATCGGGGCGCGGAGCACCGTCGCCGTTCGGACGGATCCCGTCTTCAAATTCGTCCCCCACGGTGATCGCGAGAAACCTTCCGCCGTTTGACTCTTCCGCGGCGAGGCGATGAATCCTCTCGATGATCGCGTGGATGTAAATGTTGTTCGGGTCGATGCGCTGGGCAAGCGTGAGCTGCTTCATCGCAAGATCGTATTCGCGCTCCTGGATATAGCGCTCAGCGACCCGGATATACTCTTTAGTTGCCACAGACTGTTGGCCGATTTTCATGGGGGGATCTCCTGCGGGGGAGTTTAGGGGACTAACCCCGCGTTGGAAATCTAGCATTCACTACCCCAAATGTCAATAGGTCGCAAATTCTGGGCGATATTTTTGTTTTTGCTAGTCGCAAAAAATGGCGTTGATTAGCAAGGGGGTTATGGCTCATGTGCTAAAGTAAAAAATCAGACGGCACGAGATCCCGGGGGCGATACCATGTTTAACGGCGCCTGTGTATACTTATTTTCATAACCGCGTTTCCCAAATTAAGAGGTGAAGAACGGTATGCTGAAAGACAAAGTCGCGATCGTTACGGGCGCATCCTCCGGCATCGGAGCTGCCCTTGCCGGGCACCTTGCACGGGAGGGCGCGAGCGTTGTCATTGCCGCCCGCAGGAAACAGAAACTCGATGAACTGGCGGCATCCCTGAATTCGTCGGGCGGCAAAGTGGTTGCGATGCCGACGGACGTCACTGACCCCGCGCATGCGGGGCGCCTGGTGGCCGATACCATCGATCGTTTTGGCCGCCTCGATATTCTTGTCAACAACGCCGGGCGCGGACATTTTGCGAGCGTTGAAGACACGACGGACGAAGTCCTTCTGAGCATGTTCTCCGTCAACACGCTCTCCCTCTGGTACACCACACGGCCAGCGCTCCGGCAGATGAAAAAGCAGGGGAGCGGGCATATCATCAACATTGCGAGCATGGCGGGAAAGCTGGGATACCCGTTCAACAGCGCCTACGTTGCAGCCAAACACGCCTGCGTCGGCTTCACCCACGCGCTCAGGATGGAACTCCTTGAGACCAACATCCACGCCTCCGTTGTCTGTCCCGCAGGCGTTCTGACCGACTGGGCATCCGTGACGGAGGGCGGACCGATGCTGCCCATGTTCTCGGCCTCCGGCCCGTCTATTAAGAAGATCGCCGCCGAGCGCGGCATTTCCCTCCCGCCCATCGAAGGCCTTTTGTCCGCCGATGTCATTGCCGACAGGATAATGGAATGCATCCATCACCCCGTCGCGGAGGTCTTTACGCACAAGGGGGCCGCGGAGTTCGTCAGCCTGGCGGCGCGACACCGTGAGGACGCCGAACGGCACCAGCTCCCGATCGTGCTCGGCGAACGGGAAGTCTACGAACAAATGAAACCGCGCCCCAGGTGACTGTTGCGGGCTCACACCCTCAGCATCCATTGTCCCGACTGAAGTACCCCCCCCCAGGTCCGGCCTCAGTTCTCGCTAGTTTCGTATTTCGGGAAGACGGCGATTCCATGCTAAAATCGCCGTTTTCCTCCGAATGCGCTTGAAATTACCGGAAAATAAACTATTCTGGATCCAGCGTGGTTTCTTAATTAGCGAACAATTATATTTCCGCGAACAAGGCGGGAGGGCAGACTTATGGTAATCGACGTTGATTCCATCGTGCGGGTAGTCTTTGCTGCGCTTCTGTTTCCAACCATCTTCCAGGGGTTCCTTCTCGGGATCGCCTGGGGCGCAGACGACGATCTCTGGATGATGTTGCTGAAGCGCATCGTTCTTCTGCTGCCGGTCCTCGGCATCATCGCATCGTGCTGGCTCACCATTCCATCGGTCCTCACGGTCATCTTCAGGCAGAAGCGGAGGGAGTTCGTTACGGCGCTCTTCGTGACCTGGTGGGATCTCGGGAAGGCGATTGTCGCCTTCTGGGGGGGAATGATTAAGTTCGTTCTGAATCTCCTCTGGGCGATCGTGGGCCTCGTGAAGATCATCATTGTCGGCATCTGGTCCCTGATCCAGGAAATCTTCGTGCTGCCGTTCCGCGTGATGCGGAATGCCGGTCAGAGCGTCGTGAGCTCCCCGGTCCCCTGGATCGCGGTCGTCCTGACGATTTTCTGGTGCCTGATCGAGGCGCTGATCTTCACCTATGTCGTCTCACCCCTGGTGATCGACACGCTGTCGAACATCACGGGAGAACAGCTCTCGATGAACGTGCTCCGCATACCGCTGTTCATTTTTCTATTCTTTGTGGTGCTCGGAAGCTATGCCGTCCTGTCGAACTTTGTCACGGCGGTGAAAAGCAGGAAGATTCCGTCCATCATCACGATCAGCGTCATCGAGTTCGTGGTCCTGTTTGTCGAAGTCATCTTCCTGTACCGGGAGTTCGTGGATTCCCTGGTCCCGTGGTTCGCGCAGTACTCGCAGGGATTCGAGCTCGGCGTGTACTGGACGATCGCCATCGCGTGCCTCGCATGGTTCGGCGTGCGCAGCATCTCGTGGTTTCTCTTCGCCTCGCACGGAACGCCGACGATTCTGTCGGTGATCCAGGGAAGGGGAACCGGCGCGCCCATGACGGCCGAACAGGCCACAAACCACGCCGCACTGGTCTCGTCGGAATTCATGGCGAAACTGAAGGAAGAAGCCTACTGGGTGAAAATCAAAGGGGACGAGCTGCTTGCGGCCTTCATGCTGCCGCCGCTTGAAATCGTCGCGGCCACGCTCAACTTCGGCGCCCTGCTCCTGAACGGCAGGCACCTCTTTCAGCTCCCGTTCAAGAATTTTGAGGCGCTCCTGAGCGCAAAGGCACTTCTGACGGAATCGGCTCCCAAACAGGGGGCGACACAGGAAGCATGAGGGGAGGCCAACCATGAATCTTCATCGAATACTTTCGGCGGGCATCATTGTCTGCCTGCTGCTGGTCGCCGGGTGCGGGCTGAGCGGAGACGCGTCAAAACCCCGCCTGTCCATGTTTGTGGGGGTGGATATCAGCGGGTCGTTTATGCGCGGGCGGTACTATGACGACGGCATTAATTTCCTGGCACACTATCTCTACGCACACCTGCACGGGCTCGGGGACCTCGAGGTCCCGAATGCGCTCTTCGTGAGCTCCATCGGCGGCGCAACCGTCGACGAACCGAAGACGTTTTACCCGAAGCAGACCTTCGAGAACAAGAGCGTGGAGGAGATTGAGCAGAAGTTGCAGGAGATTTTCCCCCGCGGCAAGGAGAACCCGTTTACCGACTATAACGCGTTCTTCGAGCAGGTTGCCATGACGGTGCAAAATAAGAAGCTGGTCCTCCGCCCGCTTTCCATCGTCATGATCAGCGACGGCATTCCCGACATCCGGAAGGAAGGAAAAACCGATTTCGGAAGTATCGAGCTGAAACCGCTGGAATCGCTGGCGCGGAACGTCACGGTCCGCCTGCTCTACACCCATGCGGACGTGGGGAAACGGTGGCAGACGGGCGTGCGGCGGAGCCGGGTGAAGGTCTGGACGCAGGATGCGGAAGTGATGGTGTCCTGGAAGGATCCGAAAATCTTCCCGCCGGATACGCCGTTCGATCAGCAGGTGACGTTTTTCCGGTGGCTGGATGACAACGTAGACTTCGGGGTCAGCGCGCGGCGGGTGGACTAACCAGGCTCGATGTAGTGGGACGGGCGTCCCGCCCGTCGCTTTTCAAAAGGCTTTGCAGTGGGACGGGCATCCCGCCCCTCGCATTGTACAGGCTTTGCAGTGGGACGGGCGTCCCGCCCGTCGCATTTCCTTGGGGGAGGGGTTACCCTCAGTGGGAACCCGACTGCTCCCCCTCTTTGAGGGCAAACCGTACGGCTTCTTCAACATGAATCGCTACCGTGTCGAACAGCGGGATGGTGCAATCCCGCTGTTCGATAAGGAGCGGAATCTCCGAACACCCCAGGATCACCCCCTGCACCCCCTGCTTTGTCAATCCCCGGATGATGTCCAGATACTGGCGCTTGGTCGCCTCCCGGATGATCCCCTTCCCCAGCTCGTCGAAAATCGTGGCGTGAATGAATTCACGGTCCTCTTCCGGCGGAATGATCGTTTCAATCTGCCGGGCCTCGAGCTTCCTGGTGAAGAAGTCCATCTCCATGGTAAATTTCGTTCCGAGCAGCCCGACCCTCTTTAGTCCGCGTTCGGCAATGGCAGTCGCCGTGGCGTCCGCAATGTGGATGACCGGAACTTTGATTGCCCGGCTGAGATCCTCGGCAATCACGTGCATGGTGTTGGCGCACAGGACGATGCACTCTGCGCCCGCCGAAGCCAGTTTTCTGGACACGCCCGTCACAAGCTTGAGAGTCGTGCTCCAATCTCTCGCATCATTGAGCTTCTTGATGTCCGCGAAGTTGAACGAGTACATGACGCATCGGGCGTAATTGTGTCCCCCGAGACGCCGGTGAATGCTCTCATTCAGGAGCCGGTAGTAGTCCATCGAGGAAACCCAGCTTGACCCGCCCACAAGTCCGATGGTTTTCACCAGCACCCCCCTCACCGTTATAACAAAGAACACAGCCTGAATGACAGGTATAGTATGACACGAATTCGGCAAAATATCAAATAATTCCATGCCCGTCGAACTCAGCAGTGGCACGGGCGTCCCGCCCGTCTAACTCGGCAGTGGGATGGGCGTCCCCGCCCGTCCAAATTAGCGCACGTCATAACGGAGAAAAGCCAGAAACGCCCCCCCAAAGGCGAGGAGCGAGTAGAGCACCAGCAGCCCCGCGTCCACCACAACCGGGGCGGCAGCGGCATCGAACATCCGGACCGGCGCGGCAAACACCGGCAGGTCGCTCAGGTCGAGCGTCCCCCTGTCGCGCGGAGCGCTGAAACTGAATCCCTTGTCACTGTCGACCGTGATCCTGAACCCGCCCTGCGTGCCGCTTTCCTTCTGCTTCTTTTCCACGTACTGCGTGAACCGGGTTCTGTACTCCCGCATTGCGTCTTCATAACGCGATTTGAGCGCGATGTCCGTGGCCGCGAGGTTCATGGCCGCAAGCTGGTAGGCGGACGCCGGCGAGAGGCGCGTGAGCATAAAGGCGAGCCGCTCCTGGTCCGCCGTTCGGTTGCGGCTGTCTTCACTGAGGCGCACGGAAAACTCGTCAATGTCCTTCTGAATCTGCTTTCGCTTTGCGTCGTCCTCTTCCATCCAGGTGCTCAGTTTGTCGTCCCGGTACGCTTCACGCTCCTTTGGGGAAAGTCCTTTCATCGCTTCTTCGCGCGTGCGCCAGCGGTTCTGCATCTCCTGCATGTGGCTCTCCCAGCGGTCCTTGGAAAATGCATCCCGCTGTGCTTCCACTTCCGCCACGCTCGGGACGGGCTTCAACTGACCTGCCGCCATCACGCCGAGCCGCGGGACAATCAAAACGGCGGTCACCCAGGCGACGAGGGCGATGAGAAACGAGACCGATGAACGGCGCGTCAGGCAGGAGACAAGGACGCCAAGCGCGATGAAAAAGGTGAAGTAGAGAAGCGACATGCCGACGAAAAGTCCGATGCGCGCCGAGTGGTCCGGCGTGAATGGGATCCCCTGCATCAGAATGACAAGCGCTCCGAGCAGAATCGGGACCAGCAGCGGTATGACCAGTCCGAGCCACGAGCCGGCGAGCTTCGCCAGAATATAGGTGGCGCGTGGCACGGGGTTCGAAAACGTGAGCTGTAATGTACCCCCTTCGCGCTCGCCGTTGACCGCATCGTACGTGAACAGGATAGCGAACAACGACAGGACCACCGTAACGATGAACGATAAGTCGATGGAACGGAACAGCGCGAAGATCGGGTCGTCTGCGTAGGCGCTGTGCGTGAGCTTCACAGGGTTGAACTGATTGATCCCCGAGAGCCGCCCGATGTCGTTATTGACGCCCGTGATGAGAATCTGGGCCGGATCGGGCGTCCGGTATGCGGAGGTGGCCAGCCCCATCCATGATGCCTGCGTGCGAAGGGTCTGATCGGTCAGTTGCAGTGCCGCGTCATGCTGCCGGACGGCAGACCGGTACTCCTGAATGCCGACAAAGACACTCAGCAGGATCAACAGCGCGCAGACGCCGAATGTCGCGGCGAACTTGGGGCTCGCGAGGATCGACTTGAGTTCCTTGAAAATCAGGGTGGACAACATGGGGAGTCTCCTTATCTCAGATCGTATCGCTGAAAGGCAATGTGTGCGACCCCGAAAAAGACCATGCAGGACAGGGCAAGAAGTCCGAAATCCAGCAGGGCGCCGGGCAGCATCTCCGCGAGAACCGGCGGCCGGTACACAAACGGGGGAAGCTCGTTTGGATCGATGGGCTTTGGCTTTTCACTGTCGGTGGTCACCATTCGGAACATCATCCCTCCGCCCGGATTCATTCCCGTCTTAGCGAGCATGAACTTCCCGAATGTCTCCTGGTACGCGAGCGCCGCCTGCCGGTAACGCTGCGTGAGCGCGAGGGAGGTCCCGGCGAGCGTTGTCGCCGCAAGCGAAAACGAAGCCGAGGGAGAAATGCGCGCGATGCCGAACGCAACGGCCTCCTGGACCGCCTGCCGGTTGGCCCGCTCTTCATTCAGACTCGTCGAGAGCTCGTTCATCTTCTTCTCGCGCTCGTCGGCGATCGACCCCATGAACTTCTGAAACTCGCTCATCATCTTCTGGGGATCCCCGCTCGCCGGCTTGAAACTGCTCATTTTATCCCGGTCCTCGGTCCAGAGCTGCTGGTTCAACCGGGCTTTTTTGGCGCCGATCTCATCGATCGACGGGACATCAACCGCCCTCCCGGCGATCAGGATCGCGCTCCGCGGAATGATGAGGACGGCGAAAATCCAGATCACGAGAAGCCCCAGAAACGAGCTGGAAGAACGCACGGTGAGCGCGGAAACCGCCAGCGCGATGGCCAGGAAAGCGCCAAAATACAGAATCCCGGCCGCAACGATCAGGGCAAGCCGCGCCCACTGGTCGACCGACATCGGCACGCCCATCAGGGGGAGAATAAGCGATCCCAGGAGAATGGGGATCAACAGCGGGACGGCGAGCGCCACAAAAGATCCCAGGTATTTTCCTGCGATGTACACACTGCGGGGGAGGGGATTGGCGAACGCGAGCCGCAGCGTCCCCCGTTCCTTTTCCCCGTTGATGGCATCGTACGCGAAGAGAATTGCAAACAGCGAGAGCACGATCTGGAAAATAAACTCAACGTCAAGAAACCGGAAGACCGCAAACACCGGCTCGTCGTTGTACCGGCTGTCGTCCTGTGGAAGATCGCCGCGCCCCCGGACTTCCGTCGTCCGGCCGATGTCATTGGAAACCCCCGCAACGAGATTCGCGAGCGGATCGGGAGGGAGGAAGATGCGGTTGTTCCGGACCATCAGCCAGTCGGTAAGACCTTCGATCTGCTTCAGGTTTTCCCGTCGGGCCGCCTCATACCGCGCGACGTCTGTATGGTAACTCGTCGCTCCCACAAAGAATGCCAGGAGGATGAGAACCGAACAGACGGCAAACGTGACGGCAAATTTCGTCGACCCGATGATGTCGCGGATTTCTTTTTCGATGATCAGTCTCAGCATGAACGTGTCTCCCTGTGGCTCCGGTGGTTCCCTCAGGCGGCGATTTCGTTATGACCCGCCATGTGCTGCATGTAGACTTGCTCCAGGTCGTCCTTGACCAGCGCCGACGCGGGCCGCTGCATCACCAGCCGGCCGCGGTTCATGATCCCGACAACGTCGGCAACTTCCTTCGCGCGGAAGATGTCGTGCGTGGACATGAGTATTGCCTTCCCCTCCGATCGGAGCGATTTCAGGAGTCCGATGAACTCGAACCCCGCCTGGGGGTCGAGACCGGATGTCGGCTCGTCCAGAAGAATGGCGGGTGCATTCTTCAGAATGGCAATGGCAATCCCGCACTTCTGCCGCATCCCCTTCGAGAATCCTTTCAGGCGCTTGCCGTGCGCTTCCTCCTGTAACCCGACCCTTTCCAGAACCCTGCGGTAATCCTCCCGTTTCAGGTCTGTCCGTCCGCTCAGGCGCGTGAAGAAATCCAGGTTCTGCAGGGCGGTAAAGTTCGGGTAGAGCATGACATTCTCCGATACAAACGCGATCCGTTCCTTGGCCTTCAAAGGCTCCCGGTGGGTGACGATGCCGTCGATGCGCGCCTCGCCCTCGGTCGGTTCGATGAAGTTCAGGAAAAGGTTGATGGTCGTGGTCTTTCCCGCCCCGTTGCCGCCGAGCATGGCGTAAATTTCCCCGGGCGCGACCGAAAACGAAATGTGGTCCAGCGCGAGGATTCCGTCCTCATACCGTTTGGTGAGATTGATTGCCTCAAACATCGGTGCGGTGGGCATGGCAAGAGTCCTCTATCGTGATGGAATCAACACAAGTTTATTTTCTTGAAAGCCGGATCCCGAAGACAACGATCCCTCCCACAAGACCGAGTATCAGGAGGACCACCAGCGCCGTCCCTAAAATATTCGCGCCCGCCGCGATCTCCACGGTCACGGTCTTGTCTTCGGCATTCACCGGCCGGTTGTCGGACATGCCGCTGATGCGGAGACGGATCTCGTATCTCCCGACCGCGACATCCGCCGGGGGCGTGAATGTCAGTTGCACCCGGTGCTCCTCAGCGATCCCCAGCGACGCGACGACGGGCGGATCGGCCGCTTTGGTCCAGTTCAACGGCGGATCGATCTTCACCTCGATGTTGTCCAGGCGGCGCGTCCCTTCGTTGACGAGTTCGACCGTCATGTGAACGCTCCCGTCCGGCCTGATACTGTGGAAGAGCTGAGGGGCCCGTACCAGCAGCTTTCCCTGACCGCGCGGGACGAGCTCGAGTTTTACAAACCCGACGTTCATGTGTTCCACTTCCTCCTGCGTCCATTGTTTCGTCTGGAGGTCCGGGAGCGACTGGGCCTGCGCGCGCGGGATCACCACCACATAAAAGGGGATCGGCCTGTCCATCGCCACCTCGTCGGTCGGACGGTCGGGAAGAGACACTTCGAGCGCCGCCTTGCGGGTGTTGGTGCTCTCGGTGAATTTGAACTGGCTGAGGCGTGCCTGGCTTGCGGGATCCTTGAAAAACCGGTTGATCTGGGGGGGGAGATTCAGGACTTCCAGGCTGAAGGTGTTGCTGACGCCGCTGAACAGCTCCAGCGTCAGATCGAACGTCGCAGATGTCCCGAGCTCGACTTCCTGGGAAAATTGCTGCGATTGCACCACCACCCTGTTGGTCGAGGCGTCTTTCTGCAGGAATATCTTCATCGACCGGGTGGTGCCGTTCCCGTAGATCATGTTCACCGTGACCGCATCCAGGTCCTGGAGCAGCGTGAAGTCGATCATGACTGGCTGGCCGTGGCGCAGCTCAGAAATCTTTGCCTCGTAGGGCTGGCTGATGATCGCGGCGTCGGCGTTGGAGATCGAGATGTAGACATTATTGACGACGTCGGGCTGGAGCGACCTGAACAGCTTGTCTTCGATATTCAGGAGCTTCTGGAACTCCGCGGTTTCCCCCGATGTATTTGCGACGGTCAGGCGGACATGCTTGGACCCGTCGCGCCCCTGGTACTTTACGGCCTTTGCGACCGAGACAAACTGTTGCTCGAACAACACCGCGAGGAGCGATTGCTGATAGTTCACCTCTGCGTCAGCAAAGATGTTCTTGCTCCGGTCAAGCTCCGCCTGGGAAATCAGCTTTCTGGTGTAGAGCTCGAGCTGCCGGTCATAGTCCCGTTTCGACGTTTCGTACGCCTCCTTTGCCCGCTTGAGCCCGAGGACGCGGTACTTGTCGTCCCGCTGATTGTAATTCACCTGCGCGAAAGCGTATTCACATGCCACGACGACCAGGAGGGAGGCGATGACGAGCCGGAATGTCATCGCTCTTCCCTGTGCATGATCACTTTGCCCATCGGCTTCGGTTTTGCGAACGACACTGCAATATCCTTGCCGGACCGGCGGATCTTCCAGTCGACCTTTTCACCGACGGCGATGTCGTCATACACGCGGACGAATTCCTTCAGGGAGGTGACCTCCGTACCGTTGACGGCGACAATGGCGTCTCCCTCTTTCACGTCCAGCCCCTTAACCGCGGACATTTCCACAGGGAGGAGCTTGTCCACGATCACGCTCTTCTTCTTCTCCACGAGCACAACGCCCACGGCCGGCAAAACTTCTGTCCCGTCTCCGCCTGACGTCATGATGCGCATGTTCATCTTCGGGAGATCCTTCGGGTCTCCCTTTTCAAACGACACCATCATCATCTCCTGGCCGCGCTGTATGCCGAGCTTGAACTGTTCGCCTGCAGGAGTCGCAGCATGGGCCTTCTTCAGATCCTCGACGTTCCTGACCCGCTTGCCGTTGACGAGCAGAATGAGGTCTCCCTCTTGCAGGTCGACCAACCGGTACTTTTCGGGGCGGTTGCCGGGAGGGGGGACGAACTGCACCCTGAGGTCTGCCCCGTCCTTCACGACGAGCGCACCGGTTTCAGGGATCGGAAACGCGTCGCCTGGTGCAAGGCGCATCATCTTCACCGAATCGGGCTGCGTGGAGGCGGCATGCGCCGGCGCAAGGGTGGCAAGCGAAAGCAGGACAAGTAACAGAACGGCGGCCATAGACAGGTCCTCTTTAATGATTGCACGAACGGGAAAGAAAGAGAGCGGGGTGCTCAGATGTTGGACGTGAAGATAGTACGGGTGTTGCAGAGTTCACAGTTAAAGCGGGTTATGCACGGTTAACGTTTGTTAAGGCCGGGGAAAATGTCGGTGAAGGGGTGTATATTACGGCATGGAGCCCAGGAAACGAACAGTGACCGTCGTCGTCCCGGTCATGGTGGTGGCATTGCTTGGACTGATCGGACTGCAGGCCTATCTCCTCAATAACGCGTTTCAATTGCGGGAGCAGGCATTCAACCGGAACGTCTGGTCTGTCCTGCTCGGGATCCCGCTGAAACTCCAGGCACGGGAGACATTGTCTGCGGCGCTCCGCGCGCAGGGAAGCGGGGAAGGTCCTATGGGAAGGCGCGCCAGAACAGAAATCAGGCGCTCCAGGCGACCCGGCACACCACGCGCCGATACAGCGTACTTCGTCGAGCACCTTCCGCCGCCGGTGAGGGTGGAAGGGAATGCAGTATTCTATAATATCGGCTCGCCGCAGCACGTTCGCGTGACAGTGTCCGATGAATTCGGAAGCGATACGCTTCTCCTCGATTCGCTCAAGGGCCCGGGCGAACACGCAGTGACGTTTAACGCCCCGGCCCGGAAGGGGAGTTACTTCTACCGGCTGACAACCGATAGCTCCAGCTTCCTGGTGCAGGTCGCAAACGGTGCGCCGGGGCCTGTCCTCCGCCGCCCCGCGTCGGAGAAAGAGCGGGCTGTGCTTGTATCCCGCGTGATCGACAACCTGTGGGTGTCCGACACCGCGTCCGTTGAACGGCGCATTAATCCGTCATTGCTCGACTCCGTCCTGCATCGGAGCATGCGCGAAGCGGGGATCGACCTCGATTTTGCATACGGCGTGCTGACGGGACGGGGTGACTCCACGGGAAGCGAAGCCGTCCGGCTTGCCCGCCCGCCGGGATCAGAGGGTGCCCTGCGCGCATCGGAGTTCCGGACACTCCTGTCACCCTTCGATGTTGCAGGCCCCCGCACGCAGCTCGTGCTCGATTTTCCTGGAAGGGACATCTACCTGGTCCAGCAGCTCTGGCCTGTCCTGCTTGCTTCCGTGGTCTTCGTCATCCTCATCGTGATCGGTTTTGTTTCTACGATCCGTACGCTCATGAAGCAGCAGCGGCTCGGGGAGCTGATGG
>JBGPYM010000279.1:0-3899 GCA_041493205.1 Bacteroidota bacterium | reverse complement strand
GCCATGGTGGTGGAGACTTCAAACCGTTCCGACCCCTTGAGAAATTCGCCGAACTGGTCAAGCGAAGGTGTCTCGAGCGGCTGAGCCTTGAAGGACCGCGCGGGGACATAGCCGAAGAGCGATGTGCGGCGCTCCTGCAGGTACTTCATTTCTTCGCTCTCTGCGGGGGGGCGGTAGAACGGCGTGTCCGCGACGTCTTCGTCGTTGATCGGGATGCCGAACCGCGTCCGGAATTCACGCAGTTCCTTCTCGTTCAGTTTCTTCTGCTGATGAGTGACGTTCCGTCCTTCGCCCGCTTCGCCGAGACCGTATCCCTTTACCGTTTTGGCAAGAATGACCGTCGGCTGTCCGCGGTGCTCGCTCGCGGCCTTGTACGCGGCATACACCTTTCGCGGATCGTGCCCGCCACGGAGGAGCTTGCGGATCTGATCATCGGTCAGGTGGTTGACCATCTCGGAGAGCTCGGGGTACTTGCCGAAGAAGTGCTTGCGCGTGTAGCTCCCCGGTTCGACGGAGTATTTCTGGTAGTCGCCGTCCACGGCTTCTTCCATCCGTTTCAGGAGAAGCCCCTTGGTGTCCGCCGCAAGGAGCGGATCCCAATCGGAGCCCCAGATCACTTTGATCACATTCCATCCGGCACCGCGGAATGCTGATTCGAGTTCCTGGATGATTTTCCCGTTCCCGCGGACGGGGCCGTCGAGTCGCTGCAGGTTGCAGTTCACGACCCAGACCAGGTTGTCGAGTTGCTCGCGCGACGCGAGCGTCAGGGCGCCGAGCACCTCGGGTTCATCGCTTTCGCCGTCGCCCACGAACGCCCAGACACGCGGTTCCTCGTCCTTGATGAATCCGCGGGCTTTGAGGTAGCGGTTGAGGCGGGCCTGGTAGAGGGACATGATCGGTGCAAGGCCCATTGAGACCGACGGGAACTGCCAGAAATCGGGCATCAGATACGGGTGGGGGTACGACGAAAGGCCGCCGCCCGCCTGCAGCTCTCTCCGGAAATTATGGAGGTGTGCCGGATCGAGACGCCCCTCCAGGAAGGCGCGCGCATACATCCCCGGGGCGGCATGCCCCTGGAAGTAGATCATGTCGGCGGGCGTGGTGCCGTTTCCGCCGCGAAAGAAATGGTTGAACCCGACTTCATACAGCGTTGCGGAGGAAGCGTAGGTGGAGATGTGGCCGCCGATCCCCGCAAAATTGCGGTTGGCCTTGACCACCATCGCCATGGCGTTCCAGCGAATGTAGCTTTTGATCCGCCGCTCTATTTCCCGGTTACCGGGGTAGGCGGGCTCTTCCTCAGCCGGGATGGTATTAAGGTAGCGGGTCCGGACGGGCGCGGGAATCTGGACGCCGGAGAGGCGGAGGCGTGCGTTCACCTTCTCGAGCGCCTCGGCAATCTTCTCGGGCTGGCGGTCTTTCAGCACCGACTGCAGAATGAACTCGAGCGAGTCGAGCCATTGTTCGTTGCCGTTTGTCCCGCCCGGTTGCGTCAGAGGGGTTCGTTCCGTATTTTCCGTTTCCACCTTGCCTCGCATCTCGTTGCTGTCTGTATTCCGTTCAGCGCGCACCTAATGTACGGTATTGGCCGTTGTCTATCAAACCCCTGTCCGCCGTGCAGTTTCTCGACATGAGCTTCGTTTCACCCGCGGAACAGCTCGCCTGCGACGAGGCCCTGCTGCTCGAGCAGGAAGAACGGGGCGGACCGCCGAGTCTCTGGTTCTGGGAACCACGGCAGGTGTTCGTGGTCCTCGGGTACACCAACGCCGCTGCCCGCGAAGTGCATCTCGACGCCTGCCATGCGCGGGCGATTCCGCTCTACCGCCGTTACAGCGGCGGAGGCGCGGTGGTGCAGGCGCCCGGGTGCCTCAACTTTTCCCTCGTGCTTCCGCTTGACGCCGATCCCGCGCTGAAGACCGCGGGAGACACAAGCGCCTTCGTCATGGGGCGACATGCTTCCGCACTCCAGCCGCTTCTGAAAGAGCGCGTGGAAGTGAGCGGCTTCAGCGATCTGACGATCGGGGGGCGCAAGTTCGCCGGGAGCGCCCAGCGCCGGCTTCACCGGTCGGTGTTGCTGCACGGAAGTCTTTTGCTTGCGTGCGATCTCTCGCTCATCGACGAGCTTCTCCCCATGCCCTCGCGCCAGCCGGGGTACCGCGCGGGACGATCGCACGCCGAATTTCTGCGCACGCTGGACCTCCCCGTTGCCGCGGTGCAGGGGGCGCTGCGCGCCGCCTGGGGTGCGCGTGAAGCACGCCCCGACGCACCGCTTGATGAAATCCGCCGGCTTGCCCGGGAGCGGTATGCCGACCCGGCATGGACACTCAAAGAAAAAGCCCCCGCGCCACACGGAGGCTGATGTTCAGCGTCGGGGAACGGTTTCAAAGGAACAAACAACGGACAACGGGAAAAAATTCACTCTCAGATTATTTCCGCGGATCCCGCCTCCATCCACCCCACCTTCCCGTCCGCCAGCCTGATTTTTGACCAGGTGGCATACCGGTCCACGATTTGCACCTTCACCCCGCCATGCAGCACGAACGCATCCGAGCTCTTGGTGTCGGGGGAATTCTTGACCGTCACGATCGCGCCGGTGATGATTGCCTGATCACCGCGGCCGAGCTCGCGGATCTGTCCGACGAACACTGCCGCAAAGAAAACAAAGCCAACGGCGCAACCCACCGCGGCGTACGCAGCGATCTTACGCGCCGCGTATGTCCGCGCGAGCATGATGGCCGCAATGGCCGCCATCAGTGCCACATACCAGCCCCAGGCGACGAGCGTCAGCGTGCGGAGCGGCAGCCAGCTTTTCAACGCGTCCCACTCGTCCCAGACGAAGAGCCGCGGCGCGGGTTCGATCCGGTCCGTGATCGAGAGGTTGGCAACCTGGAGGTTGTTCCGGAGGTCCTCGTCCGACGGGAGGAGCCGGAGTGCCCGCTCGTAATACAGGATCGCTCTCGGCAGGTTGCCGGTCCGGTAGTTCGCATTGCCGCAATTGTAGAGGAGCTCCCCGCTCACATAGCCGGTGTTGACGAGGTTCTCGTAGACATCACGCGCCTCGGCGATTTTTCCCTGCTGGTAGAGCTGGTTCGCGCGCGTGAACGTCTGCTCGGGCGACTGGGCGTGCAGGAACCGCGGCGCGGAGAGGACCAGGAGGAGAACGAGACACCGGCGGAGGGTCACTTCAATGTCCGTTCAAGTTCGACAATAATCCGTCCGGCCTCGTCATACGTCTTCTGCATGACCGCGACTTCCAGGCTGGTCGGAGCAAAGCGGGCCATGTCGCACGTCTCGAGAAGTTTTCTGAGCGCCGCAACCAGGCCCTGATCGATGCCGCGCGCACGAAGCTCCGCGGCGGCACCTTCGACCGAGAATTCCGACTGGGGGATCCCCAGCTTGTCGCCCAGGTATTTCCAGAGGGCATGCGACACCTCGCCATAGAAGCGGAGCCGCTGGTTCGGCGCGGGGTTTCCGCCCTGCTCTTTGAGGAGATATTCGGCCTGCTTCAGTCCCTTGCGCGCCACCTTCATTGCCTTCCGGTTCCTGTACCCCGCCTGATCGAGCATGACGGCCTGTCGCTGGCGGGCATAGACGAACGCCCCCGCAAGTCCGGCCAGCGGCATCAGCATCATCGCGATGAACAGTCCGCTGGCATGGAACGGCGCGGCGCCCCGGGTGATCGCGGCCCCGTTCAGCTTGATAAAGCGGATGTCCTGGCTCAGCATCCGGACGTCTTCGCGCGATCCGCCGGCGATCATCGGAGAGACCGGTGCCGTGCCCTGTTCGACGTTCAGGTCGATCTGCGGGGAGCGGAGTTTTACATACTCATGCTTGAGGGGATCATAAAACGAAAAGCTGACCGGCTTGATCACCTTGACGCCGGGATACCGGGGAATGAGGAG
>JBGPYM010000297.1:0-3494 GCA_041493205.1 Bacteroidota bacterium | reverse complement strand
GTCGTCGCCGAACATGAATTGACCCGCCGCGCCGGCGAACCGCTGGTCGCCCGGGTGGTCGAAGACCATCGGGCGCATGGCCGGAATGCCGGAGACCGATGCGGAGGCCATCGTGGTGTAGATATACGGGAGGAGCCGGTAACGAAGGTTGATGGTCTCACGGTTGATGTCGGTGAACGCAGGCCCGTACTCCCACGGTTCCTTGTTCTTCGAGTTGATTTCAGCATGCGCCCGCATGAGCGGCGTCAGGACTCCCAGCTGCAGCCAGCGGGCGAACAACTCGCCTGAGGGTTGTCCGATGAACCCCCCGATATCGGCGCCGACGAACGGCTGGCCGGAAATGCTCAGGTTCAGGCACATCGCGAGCGCCATCGACAGATGCTCCCAGCTCGACACATTGTCTCCTGTCCAGGAAGCGGAATACCGCCAGCCGCCTGCATAGGAAGCCCGGGTCAGGACGAAGGGGCGTTCGTTCGGGAGCAGGCGCACCACTCCCTCGTACGTCGCACGCGTCATCTGCATGCCGTAAATGTTATGATTCTTCGCATGCGATGTGTGCAATCCTTCGTCGTCATGAATGACCCCGAGGTCCACCGTCTTGGTCGGGACGTCGAAGACCGATGGTTCATTCATGTCGTTCCACCAGCCGCGGACTCCCGCCGCGACCAGTCCGGCGAACTGATCTCCCCACCACCTGCGTGCCGCCGATGACGTGAAGTCGGGAAATGCGCAGATGCCGGGCCACACCTTCCCCGTGTAGAGCGTGCCGTCAGGTGTGCGCAGAAAGTGGCCGCCTGCGAGGCCCGTGCGGTAGGCGGCGTAGGCGGTATCGACTTTGATCCCCGGATCAACGATGACGGCGGTCGTGAATCCCATCCCCTTCAGCTCCTGAAGGAGGCCGGCCGGATTGCGAAACGATGTGGGATTCCATGTGAATACCCGGTACCCGTCCATGTAATCGATGTCAAGGTAGATGACATCGCACGGAATTTTCCGCGCGCGGAACCCCGCGGCGATTTCCCGGACCCTTGTGTCGGGCGTATAGCTCCACCGTGATTGCTGATAGCCGAGCGACCAGCGCGGGGGGAGAGGCATGCGGCCCACGAGCTGCGTGAACCGTTCGAGAATCGCGCGCGGGGCCGGACCGTAAAAGAAATAATACTCCAGCGGCCCGTCTTCTGCGCCGAACGAGTACTGGTCGGGTGTTTCCTTCCCCATGTCAAAGGAAGATCGCCAGGTGTTATCCAGGAAAATGCCGTACGCCTTGCCGTTTCGGATCCCGTAGAAAAACGGGATAGTCTGGTAAAGGGGATCGGTCTGTGCCGTGTAGGCGGGGATGTCGCTGTTCCACATGCTCATGTGGAGGTTCGTGCGATCCAGGCTCCCCGCCTTTTCGCCGAACCCGTAATACCGTTCATCGGCGGGCATCGATTTCCAGACACGCATTTCCTTGCCGTTCCAGCTCATTCCTTTGCCGGGGTCATCTTCGCTGATGAGGGCGCCGGCCGGATCGCGGAACGAGAGCCGGAGGGGCTGTTTGGCCACCGTAAGGGTCAGGGCGGAGGTGGCGATGGTGAACGCATCCGGCGCGTCCTTCATCGTCGCCGGGATGGGAGGCCAGGTGGTGGTGACGACCGCGCGGGAGCGCCCGGGAGGATCGCCCTTCCCGTGCGTGAACCGGATGCGGACCAGGTCCGCGGCAAGAACGCTCACGGTGAGTGTGGCATCGCCGGCACGAAAGGTCACCTCCGTACTGCCGTGGCGCGAAAGGCTGTCGACAGCAGGCGCGGAGTGCCATTGCGCACTGAGCGGATGAACCGCACAGCACACCAGGAGGAGTGCGATCCTGCAGAACTGCTTCATGTTCAGAGGCTTCGTTCGCTCGAGGGGTCGAAGAAGTGGAGTTTCGAGGTGTCGACCAGAAGTTCGCATGCCTGTCCGACGGCAGGAGCCGTGTCGCTCGCGATGCGCGCCACGTAATGCGTGCCGCCGCCGGTGGAAAAATAAATGAAGATCTCGTTGCCGACCGGTTCCACCACCTCGATTTGCACGGTGAACGGGGAGAGGGTCTCGATCCCCGCCGGCCGGCGCGCATAGATGTGTTCGGGTCGGATGCCGAGTGTGACGCGTCCGCCGGCGCTGATGCCGGGCCGGGCTGCCGGGCTGCCGGGGATGGCGACCGTAAACGAGGTATCGTCCTGGCTGAAGGAGGCGGCACCGGCGCCGGCGATGACGCCGTTCATGAAATTCATGGTCGGGCTGCCGATGAATCCCGCGACAAACTTGTTGGCCGGTTTGTGGTAGATGGTGAGCGGTGTATCGACCTGCTGGACGATCCCGTCGCGCATCACGACGATCCGGTCCCCCATGGACATGGCCTCGATCTGGTCATGCGTCACATAGATCATCGTCGTCTGGAGCTGGTGGTGCAGCCGGGAGATTTCCGTGCGCATCTGGACGCGGAGGTTTGCGTCAAGGTTGCTGAGGGGCTCGTCGAACAGGAACACCTTGGGCTGGCGCACGATGGCGCGCCCGAGGGCGACGCGCTGGCGCTGGCCGCCCGAAAGTGCCTTCGGTTTACGGTCGAGGTACGATGCAATTCCCAGGATGTCCGCGGCGTGCTTGACGCGGCTTTCGATTTCGGTTTTGGGGTACTTGCGCAGCTTCAGGCCGAACGCCAGGTTCTCGTAGACCGTCATGTGAGGATAGAGCGCGTAGTTCTGGAACACCATCGCAATATCCCTGTCCTTCGGGGCGACGTCGTTGACGACTTTCCCGTCGATGCTGATCGACCCGGTGGAAATCTCTTCAAGGCCGGCGATCATGCGCAGGACCGTGGATTTGCCGCATCCGGATGGCCCGACCAGGACCACGAATTCCTTGTCCTGGATCGTGACTTCCACGTCGCGCACCGCAGTCACTTTGCCTTCATAGACCTTTGAAACGCGGTCGAGTTTTACTTCAGCCATGGGGCTTTTGTCGGATAGGAGGAGGTGAAAGGGCGGGGGTCGAATGCCTCCGGATTTGAAAAATATAGAGAGCATAATCGTCAAACACAAGGCAGAACAGGCATTTTTCCGATCGAAGAAAAATTCAACCCCCCCCTTGACATTGTTACTTAAAACCTCCATCTTTGTGGAAGCGCTTCCACCAGTTCATCCCGCACGTCAATTTAAGAGTAAATCTCCTCCAATGTCTGTGACAATTTACGACCTGGCCCGCGAGGCCGGCGTCGGCATTGGCACCGTTTCACGGTGTCTGAATAACCACCCGAGCGTTTCCGTCCACACGCGCGCAAAGGTGATGGCTGTGGTGAAACGCCTCAGTTACCAGCCCCACGCCTACGCCCAACGGCTCGCATCCCGGAAGACGAACACCATCTCGGCGATCATCCCGTATTTCACGAACTATTTTTTCATCCAGGTGCTGCAGGGGGTCCAGGACAGGGCAAGCGAGCTCGGATTCGACCTGATCCTGTACGGCGTGAACAACCC
>JBGPYM010000359.1:0-2538 GCA_041493205.1 Bacteroidota bacterium | reverse complement strand
TTGACAAACCAGCGCAGGAAGGGGGTGAGCAGGACCCCGGGGAGGTCGTGATCGAGGGATGCGAAATCGTGCAGCGTGAACCGGGGCCCCACCGCGGGGAAAAAGAAGTACCCGATGTAGGAGAGATAGAATCCGTACACGCACGTGAACATGAAAAAGTGAAAGAGATCCTTTGAACTCCTGCGGTAGAGTTCGACCCCCAGGATAATGAACATGACATAAAAGAGCGTATACGCAATCTGAAGAATCTCCGTCAGCCACGGCGTTGCGTACTGCATGAGCCACCGCGTGGGATCCACTCCGAAGAGCCACCGGTCCGCCGCGATGAGCCAGTCGTCGTAATCCCGGCCCAGGTGCAGCGGCTTGATCATGAAGTAGAGTTCCTTGAATGTGAAAAAGACCGTCGGCGCAACGTGCCAGTCGTGAATGAGGGCCAGCACCGGCATGCCCGAGGTATGGCGCGCCCAGCCCAGGAGGCAAATAAGGACAATGACCGTGATGTTGATCAGGATCATCAGCCACCAGTCGGGAATGCGCGCTGCGCAGACCAGGTTGACGGCCGACAGGAAGATGAAAAACCCGATGATCAGCACGTCGGCTGAATGAAGGTGGGCGGTGATCCTGCGGAGATTCATTCCCGGCGGCGCCTTTTCTCGTGATGTACTCTGTCGTGCATAAGTGTGTTGCTCAGCTCCACCAGCTCCGCAATCGAGAGTTCCTCCGGGCGCCGGTGCATGCCGGCAAGGGGAGGGATTGCCACTCCTGCTTCTGCGGCAAAGTATGCAAGGGAATTCCGCAGCGTTTTGCGCCGCTTCCCGAACACCGAGCGGACCATGGCTCGAAAAAATGCTTCATCGCCCGCAGGGATGGCCGGGCCGCTCTGCATCCGGAGCCGGACGACCGAGGACGTCACCTTGGGACGTGGAAAGAATGCGTTCGGAGAAACATCAAAAAGAAGAGCGGGTTCCGCACAGTACCCGCACATGACCGACAGAATTCCATACTCCGCGCTTCCGGGACCCGCGACGATCCGCAGGGCCACTTCCTTCTGGACCATGATGGTCAGGTCGACGACCGCCTGCCGGTTGTCGAGCACGTGAAACAGAATCGGACTGGTAATATTGTATGGAATGTTTCCCACGACTCTCAGGTGCGCTCCATGGGCTGCTGCAAGGGCGGGCAGGTCCGTCTTCAGAAAATTCCCGTGCAGAACTTCGATGTTCTCCTGCGGGAACAGCGCGTGCATGGCCTCCACGACACGCGCGTCGACATCAATCACGATGAGCGTCGCCCCGCAGGCTGCGAGGTGACGCGTCAGGGCTCCTTCGCCGGGTCCGATCTCCAGCAGCACATCCTGCCGTTCCGGGTGAATGGCGGCAATGATCTTCCCGGCAATGTTCTCATCGCGGAGAAAATTCTGCCCGAGGGACTTCCGGGGACTGATGCGGGGAGACTGCAGACGTGTCACGCAGTGAATCCGTTCCCGTACCTGCATGCACAACGGATGCCGTCCCGCCCGCGGGCTGGAGGCGAACGGTGTCCGCAGGCCACAGTGTGGATTCGCAGCATGATGACCGGGGGTGGTACGGATGCCGCCGAGTCCGGCGGCGCTGATTAGGTTCAAAATATAGACAACAATGCTCCGAATGTCAACGCAGGCGTTCCGTTGATTTTCTGAACGGAATATGTTAGTTTGGCATATTGATTCCACGCATGGATAGGAGTCCTCACCCGGACGCATTCCTCATGAGCGAACAGACAGCCGATCCCGCGCAGCCACCTGCCGCGGAAGCACCCGCCCCCACCCCGCCGTCTCAACGACAGAACCCACCCCAGCGGCAGCAACGCCAGCAACAGCAGCAGCGCCAGCAGCAGCCACAGCAATCGCCGGACATCAGCGTCGTCATCCCGTTGTACAACGAGGAAGATTCGCTCAAAGAGCTTCACCACCAGCTTCGCGCGGTTCTCGGCCGGATGAACGCCCGGTATGAGATCCTGTTCGTGGACGACGGGAGTACCGACAGGTCGTTTCAGGTCCTCCGCGACCTGAAGAGAGTCGACAGGCACGTGAAGATCATTCGTTTCCGGCGCAACTACGGAAAATCAGCCGGTCTGGCTGTGGGATTTGACAAGGCCATGGGGAACGTCGTGATCACGATGGACGCCGACCTTCAGGACGACCCCGCCGAGATCCCTGCCCTGCGCAAGAAGCTCGACGAGGGTTATGACCTCGTGTCGGGCTGGAAGAAGAAACGCCGGGATCCGATTTCAAAAACGATTCCATCGCGGTTTTTCAATTTCGTCACTGCAGTGCTGACGGGCATTCCGATTCACGATTTTAATTGCGGGCTAAAGGCGTACCGCCGCGACGTGGTGAAGTCGGTGAAGATTTACGGCGAGCTTCACCGGTACGTTCCGGTCCTGGCGCACTGGGAGGGGTTCAAAGTCGGCGAAATGGTCGTCCAGCACCGCGCGAGAAAATACGGCCGGACCAAGTTCGGCATCGGGAGGTTCTGGCGGGGGTTTCTCGATCTGCTG
>JBGPYM010000270.1:0-4046 GCA_041493205.1 Bacteroidota bacterium | reverse complement strand
CGTTGACCGCCAGTACGCGTGATCCGGGCCATCGTCGGGATCAAAGAGCACTTCCTCGGGATTGAACGGCTCTTCCCCCTCTCCCGTCCCCCCGGGCAACGGCACCGTTCGGTGTTTTCTATACCAGTCTGTCAGCTTATTCCGGGCGACGGTAAAGAGCCACGCAGTCAGGTTCTCGATCGGTTCGGTGACGCTGTCGCTGGCTGCGAGCTGGAAGAAGACATCCTGCAGGATATCCTCCGCGTCGCTCTCATTCCGTATCCGCCGTCTGATGAAATCGAGAAGGCGGATGCGCTCTCTTTTGACGGCACTGTCAATCGATTCCGTCTTCCCTATGTCCATCGATGCTGAATTCAGAGAGTCCGCCTTCCCGTGAGAGAGTAGACGATTGAGGAGGCAAAATATTGTAGAATGGGGGGTTGCAAAATGGGAGGGGGGATCATGACACGGGAAGAACACCCGGCGGGTAGAGCAAGTTCTGTTTTATCTTCCCATGGTCCGCGCTTTCTCGAGAATTCGGGGCCGGGCGGCTTCCATGATCTCGCGGAAATCCTCGTACCGCATCGTCCGCTGTTCGAACGTGCGTTTGACCAGCGCCTTCAGAAAGCGCCCCTGGAATTCCTGGAAGTACGACCCGTAGATATGATAACTGTCGGCCAGGTGACAGTATCGCCCGAGTGTAACGGGCTTCCCGATTCTCGCTGAGACGTTCTCCGCGATTTTCTTTTGTAGCTGGACGAGGGCGAATATGTTCATGAAGGCCGCTTTGTATGCATCGTTCGAGCGGAAACGGACGTTCATGCTGAGGACCGGGTGTCCCTCTTCTTCGGTGATCCGGCACCAGATGCTCTGCAGGCAGGGAGGATCGTAACAGTCATTGTCTTCCCACACCTTCCAGGTCACCGATTGCGCTCTCCGGGTGTACGGGGTTTCAGCAAGTTTTTGTGACATCGTTTCAATCTGGTCAAACGGACTCAATGTCGGTGCGACGTACCCGAAGAGTCGTTGATGGTACGTGTATTCCCACCGGGTGTCGGTGGGATCTTTCGAATCGCGGACGAGATGATCCTTGATTCCTTCGCATACTTCCATCGTGTATTCCTGAAGCTCCTCGGGGCCTCCGGGAAAATCCTTGTGGATCATCGGCTCCTGCAGCGGATCCAGGACGGTGATCAGCATGGTGGCATCGATGCTTGGGGGATCCTCAGGCTTGTCGTACTGCGTCTTCAGCCGGCACCCGTGGTTGTGAAGTTCAATGAGTGATTTCTCCCACGCCCTGGAGATACAGTCGCCCTCAACGTGAAGAACCGGTATTCCGTGCATGGTGCCCTGCTTTCGGGGTGACAATCGGTTTGTGGTGGAACGCGATGACAAGCTACGCCCGGTTCATGAAAAAGGCAATCGCAGATCGATGCGTGTTGACGAAAAATCTATCATTCCGGAAGGGTCCCCAATAATGTTGCCGGAGGGTTTTCCGTTTCTTGAATGGGAGTGATACATATAATGTGGCATTCTCAATGCAACGCAACCTCAGACCTCGGGAGATTTCCATGTCATTAACACATCGAAGTGGCACGGGCGTCCTCGCCCGTGGCTCTTCCATTTGGAGAGCAATTGTCGTGCTGATTATCCTGACTGTGCCAGTAATGGTCGTGGCGCAGGAGGTAGAGGAAGATGTTGTGGTCCTCAAAGACGGCACAGTCTTCCGCGGAACAATTCCCGATGCGTTGGCTCCCGGCGGAGCGGTCAGTGTGCGCCGTCATGATGGAAGCATGGCAGCACTCTTCTGGTCGGAGATTATTGCGATCAAAAGGCTTCCTGCCGGGATTCCGGATTCACTCATCGCGCAGTCATTTATCGGATTGCATGCCGGC
Organism: Bacteroidota bacterium; assembly: GCA_041493205.1. Lineage (GTDB taxonomy): Bacteria > Bacteroidota > Ignavibacteria > UBA10030 > UBA6906 > JBGPYM01. Next base: position 2,172 of record JBGPYM010000270.1, on the reverse strand, counting down.
AAAGTCCCGGTCGGGCAACCAGGCGGTCCCCGGGTCGATCTGAAGGGATATCAGAGGTTCGAGGACATCCTGTTTCTGAATGACGGCTCGATACTCCGTGGCGTGCAGCTGAACGAAGCGATCGACGGACGCACGGTCGTATGGGTGAACGGTCAACCGAAGTACGTCCCGGAATCCATGATTGAAAAAGCCGCGCGGGTGGAACGCGGGGTGCCGGATTCCGTGCTGATAATGACGTATGTCAAAATTCCTAAGGAGTGGACCGACAGCGAACGCCGGATATTTACTGTCTTTGGGGGGATTGCGATGCCGTTCAACTCAGGGGGAAGCTCGGTGAACTCTTCGGGACGGACGATCGGAGCGGGGCCAATGGTAGGCGTCGAAGCCGGCATTCAATTGTGGCCGGGGTTCCGGTGGCTGACCAACGCGACATACTCGGCGCATACGCGCTCCGCGGACCCCGACGTGCGTGCGATTGACGGTGTCGTGGCGCCGGAGACAAAGGGGAAATATCTGGTCTTCCTGACAGGCGGAGAGATGCGCACGATCACTTCCTCCGGCTTCAAGCTGCGCTTGTTTGCGCAGGTGGGGATGCTCTCTTATAAAGAGACAGGATACGATCTCGCGATTCCGCAAACGTTCTACCACCTGGCCGGTACGGTCCAGGTACACGAGATTTCGGCTTCGTCGTTCGCGCTCTGCGCAGGAGCCGGCGTGATGTTCGGGCGCGTTGGCGCGGACTTGCGATGGATCTTCAGCCGGCCCGGATACACGTCAACGACCTATATCCAGTACGCATTCAGTAACAGAACGACCATCGACACGCCCGAAAACAATTCCGGCCACCAGATCCAGCTCTCTCTGGGCGTCAGCATATTCTGATCAGGGCCGGATCACAGGCCTCTTCATGGATGCCAGCCCCCATCCATCCTTGATCGCCCTGTAGGTTGTCAGCCGGTACCGGCCGTTCCGGAGAAGCTCCCGGAACTGGGGGGAAATCAGCGCGTCCAGCTCGGCCCGCCGGTGTTTGCTCATTTCCTTCAGACCGAACGAATTCAGGTCCTGGAGAGCGTCCAGTTCCGGCGTGTCGACCCCGATGTGAAAGACGAGCAACTGAATTGCCCCCGGTTGTAGACCCCGTGTCACAGTAATCAACGTGTCGCGTTTCCGGTCCGGTGCGGCGCCGTACATGCCGTTGACATCGACCTCCCCGAAGTAGCGCGAGATGGCGAGACGGTATTCCGCGGCGAGTTTCTCCACGATGGCCCTCGTCTCCGCAGTCTGGACTGCGGCACCCATGTGGTAGTCGACATAGTCGATGCGGAGGCCGGAGTGAACGGCGCGTTCGATTTGAGCCCGCAGCTCGCGCTCGATCTCGTCCATGCGTGGATTGTTCCTGAAGAGCAGCTCCCGCGAAGGGAAGAAATATCCGATGCTGTCTACAAGTGACGGTACGGCCGTCACCCCCGACACGGGCCCCCAGCGGTAGTTCTTCCACTCGGCGTTGAGCGTCAGGTGGATGCCGACGGAGACTTCGGGGTGGGCTTTCAGGAGCTCCACGGCTTCCTGATACCATGGACAGGCGAACATCACGGACGCAGAGACCGGTATGCCGGAATTCACAACCTGCGCGGCCGCCATGTTTACCGCATGGTTCATTCCCCAGTCGTCGCAACGTATCAGAAGAGTAACGTGAGTGGAGTCCGGGAGGGCGGGCTTCAGCTGCTGCTGCCCCCATGAGCACATCGGAACGACAAGAACTGCCAAGAGTGCGGATCGCAGGATGTATTTCCTTTGCATGTGCCACTCTCCGGAGCTTGATGGGGGGGAGTTTCGGGAAAGGTCAGCCCGATGAAGCATCACGTTCATTTTCCCTTGACGACTTCGCACGGGCTTCCCGCGCCGTCATCTTCTCCTCCAGCCAGGGAAAACGGAGCGGCACCGCTCGCTTGTCCGGCGGAAGGGACGCGTTCAGTATCAATGCACGTCGCGGTATCTGCGAACGGTTTGGCCCGGTATGATGGAGCATATACGGTCCATGAAACGTGGCGCCCCCTGCCGGCAAGGGACAGCGGACGGCATCGCGGATATGCTCCGCCCCTTCGGGGTGAAGCTCCAGCCCGTGGATGCGCGGATCGTCGTTGATGCTCCGGTGCCGCAACACGTCCTGGG
>JBGPYM010000012.1:0-27245 GCA_041493205.1 Bacteroidota bacterium | reverse complement strand
CTGCAGGCGCTCGAACGCAACAAAGCGCCAAACAAGATTCAGATCGGCAAAAACCTCACCCGGGGGCTCGGCGCAGGCGCAGATCCCTCCATCGGCCACCGCGCCGTGGAAGAGGACCGGGATGAGATCACGCGGGCCCTGTCCGGCACAGATATGGTGTTTATCACCGCCGGCATGGGAGGCGGGACCGGGACAGGCGGCGCACCCATGGTTGCCAACATCGCAAAGAGCCTGGGGGCGCTCGTCGTTGGCATTGTCACCCGCCCCTTCAACTGCGAAGGGAAGAAGCGTGCTGCGCAGGCGGACACGGGTCTCGAAGAGCTCAAGAAGCAGGTGGACACCCTGATCGTCATCCCGAACCAGAAGCTCCTCACCATCGTGGACCGGAACACTCCGCTCCGCGAAGCGTTTGACGTGGCCAATCAGGTGCTCTACGGTGCGACGCGCGGAATCTCCGAGCTTATCACCGTGCCCGGCCTGATCAACGTCGATTTCGCGGACGTGCGGACCGTCATGCGCGAGATGGGAGACGCCGTCATGGGATCGGGCGTCGCCACAGGGGAAAACCGTGCGGTGGAAGCGGCGCACCTCGCGATCTCAAGCCCCCTGCTGGAGGATGTCTCCATCGCGGGAGCCCAGGGTGTGCTGGTGAACATCACCGGCGGCACCAATATGACGCTCACCGAGGTCGAGGAAGCGACGGAGATCATCCACGAAGCGGCCGGCGAAGATGCAAATGTGATCCTCGGCGCAGTCGTGGATGAGGAAATCGAGAACGAGGTCATGGTCACCGTCATTGCCACCGGATTCAATCGCCGCGGAGGAGCGTCGATCACGCCGCGCGCGCCGCGAAATGTGAAACTCGTGGAGAAAATTCCCTCCGGGCTCTCCGACCTGCAAAAATACGATGAACCGGCGTACATCCGCAGGGGCGTCGACATACAGGTGAATCAGTTCCGCGGAGAGGAGGAGGGGAGCAAGGAGAAGATCGACAAGTCTGATCCTGAGAAGCCGGCATTTCTGCGGAAGATCATGGACTGAACAATGTTCCTATGAGAGAGGCCATTGTCCGACAACGGCCCTGCGTCCGCGGGGTCGTTGTTCGTTTTCAGGGATTGCAGGCCGGTTGATTCTTCCTCGCCGGTTTGATACATTGACGCATGAGAGCTGCACTCACGGCGGTTGTTCTTCTGTCTGCGGTGTTCGCCGCCGGGGAAGCACAGACCTCCGGACATTCAAGCGCGTTCGGCATTGCACGGCTGAAATACGCGGGAGGCGGCGACTGGTATAATGATCCTTCCGCGGAGGTCAATCTTCTCTCCTTCGTGCAGCGAACGACGGGAATCGAGACGGATCCCCGCTATCGTTTCGCCGATGTCGCCGGCGACGACATGTACTCCTGCCCGTTTCTGTTCCTCACCGGTCACGGAAACATTACCTTTTCAGATGCCGACGTCCGGCGGCTCCGTGCCTACCTGGAAAACGGCGGGTTTCTGTACGCAGACGATGACTACGGCATGGACAAGGCATTCCGGCGGGAGATCAAAAAGGTCTTTCCCGCACAGGACCTTGTCGAACTGCCGTTCAGCCATGGAATGTATCACTGTCAGTACGAGTTCCCGAACGGCCCGCCGAAAACGCACGAACACAACAACAAGCCTCCGCAGGGATTTGGCCTCTTTCATAACGGCAGGCTGGTTGTCTATTATACGTACGAGTCAAACCCGAGCGACGGGTGGGCGGACCCGGAGGTCCACAAGGATCCTGAAGAAAAACGGCAGGAGGCTCTCCGGTTTGGCACCAATATCGTCGTGTGGGCGTTGACCCATTAGGGGTCGCCCGTCAGAGGGCACTGGACCATGACGACATACCAGGAGGGGGGAGCGATGAACGTGCGGGATTTCCAGGCCGAGCTGACCGGACGGCTGGCGGCGGTCAAGCGGAAGGAGGACGTCGCAGCGTTCCTCCGGGGGAGCGCCTTTTCCGGTATTGTATTCGTTGCAGCGCTGGTCGCCGCGCTCCTGCTGGAGGATCTGCTGCACACCGGCGTGACGGTGCGGTCGATCATCTTCTGGCTTCTTGTGGCCGTAGCCGCCGGTTTGTTCATCCGTCTGATCGCCCTCCCGCTCGGGCGGCTCACGGGTCTCCTCCCTGAAGAGCGGGACAGTGTGACCGCCGGAAAACTGGGCGCGGCGTTTCCGGATATCCGTGACCGCCTTCTGAACGTCCTCCAGCTCATTGCGGAACGGGAGACCACCACGCTGGCGTCTCCCCAGCTCATCGATGCGGCACTCGACGATTTTCACCGCGATGTCGCCGGCACCGATTTCACGGCCATGGTCAGTTACGCCGGGCCCCGCCGGATGGGGCGGACGTTCGTATTCGCTGCGGCGGCCATGGCGCTCCTCTTCACCTCCTTTCCTTCGGCATTCTTCGGGGCGGCACACCGGCTGATCCACCACGGCGAGGAATTCGCCGCGTCGGCGCCATTCCACTTCATCGTCGAGCCCGGGGACCGTGAGGTCATCAAAGGCGTCACGGTGCCGGTCCGGGTCCGCGTCGAGGGAACCTCTCTTGCCTCAGTCACGCTTCTGGTGCGTCCCGAGGGACAGGTCACGGACGACGAATGGTCCCTCGCCGCCGGTTCTGACGGATCGTTTCGCTACGAATTGAGCGCGTTGAAGACAACGACGCACTACGCGGTGCGGGCCCGCGGCGTGGAAAGCCGCCAGTTTACCCTCAGCGTGATCGACCGGCCCCTGGTGAAACTCCTCCGCGTGAGCGTTCTCCCCCCGGCATATGCCCGGCTCCATGAGCAAGAACTCGATGATAATGTGGGGGACGTGACGGCGCTCCGCGGGTCGCATGTCAGTCTCTCGGTGGACGCCAGCAAGGACCTGCGTGATGCGTCCATTGTGTTCAGCGACAGTGCCGTGATTCCCCTGGCGGTCACCGGACACCGGGCCGGCGGCGCGGTGGCGCTTATGAAGGAGCGTACATACCACTTGCTTCTGCGGGACAGCGCGGGGACGGCCAGCGCGGATCCGGTGGAGTATGCCATGCATATCGTTCCCGACGCCTTTCCGACCGTGTCGATCGTGATGCCGGCGGCAAACCAGGACATCACCGACAACACCACGGTCCCGTTGCTCATCAGGGTTACGGACGACTACGGGTACAGCCGGCTCCGCCTGGGATACAAACTCGTCCAGTCAAAGTACGAAAAACCAGCGGAGGACTTCGCGTTCATTCCGCTCCCCCTCCCTCCCCAATCAGGAGGGGAGGCGGTCGTGCCGTACACCTGGGCTATCGCCGGACTGCACCTGGTCCCGGAAGACGTGGTCAGTTATTACGTGGAAGTCTTTGACAACGATGTCGTCTCGGGTCCGAAATCCGCGATGAGCGAGATGTATTCGCTCCGCCTTCCGTCACTGGACGAAGTGTTCGCGGACGCGGACAAGAAGCACGAGGCGGGAATTGCCCAGATGACCGAGGCCCTCAAACAGGCGGAAGAGGCACGTAAGGAACTGGAAGAACTGAAACAGGACCTGAAAAACAGCAAGGAAAAACTCGACTGGCAGGATCGGACGAAGGCGGAAGAGCTCCTCAAGAAATACGAGGAGGTCCACGCCGGCATGGAAGGCGTGACCCAGTCGATTGAGCAGATGTCGGCGGACCTGCAGAAGAATCAGGTGCTTTCCAAGGAAACGATCGACAAATACGAACAGCTCCAGCACCTGATGCAGCAACTTTCATCCCCGGAATTCGCCGATGCGATGAAAAAGCTGCAGGACGCCATGCAACAACTGAGCCCGGAGGCCCTGAAGCAGGCGCTTCAGCAATTCAGCTTTTCCGAGGAGAATTTCCGTCAGAGCATTGAACGCACGTTAAACCTCCTGAAACGGATCCAGATCGAACAAAAAGTGGACGAAGCCGTCCGTCGGAGCGAACAGCTGACCCGGCAGCAGGAAGATCTGCAGCAGCGGACAGACCGCGCGGCGCCGGACGACCGGAAGCAGATGGAGGACCTTGCGCGCGAGCAGAAGGATCTTGCCCGTCAGGCGCAGGATCTGCAACGCACGCTCGACAGCCTGCAGAGGAAGATGGAAGAGTTCCCGACTGAAATGCCGCTCGCCGCACTACAGCAGGCGCAGCACGACCTGAAGGAGAGCGGGCTCGAACAGCAGATGCAGGAGAGTGCGAAGGACCTCGCGCAGATGCAGCAGCAGCAGGCGTCGGCAGAGCAGCAGCAGGCACTGCAGTCGATGCGGAAAACGTCACAGCAGCTCCGGGCGATGCAGCAGGGAATGCAGCAAAGCCAGCAACGGCAGATCGTCAACGCAATGCGCAAAGCCATGCAGGATTTGCTGGAGCTCTCCGACCGCGAAGAGCAGCTGAAGAAGGAAACACAGGGGCTGGAACAAAACAGTCAGCGCTTCCGGGAAAACTCCCAGCAACAGATGGAAGTGATGCGCGACCTCGGGTCGGTCACCGAGCGGCTTTCAAACCTTTCTCAAAAGACATTCGGGATCACGCCGGAGATGGGGAAATCGATCGGAAATTCCCTTCGCTCCATGAGCGACGCAATGCAATCGCTTGAACAGCGGAACAGGACGGGCGCGTCACAACAGCAGGGTGAGGCAATGGGCTCGCTCAACGAGGCCGCGCAGCTGCTCCAGTCGGCGATGAATGCCATGATGCAGGGGGGCGGCCAGGGCATGGGGATGGCGGGATTGATGCAGCGCCTGCAGCGGATGTCCGGGCAGCAGCAGGGCATCAACGACGGGACCAACAACATCGGCGGCATGTCCGCAGAACAGGCGGCAGCGATGGGCAGACTTGCGGCGGAACAGGGGATGGTGCGCAAGTCACTCGAGCAGCTCACCCGGGAAGCGGCAGCATCGGGCGAACTGAGCAAAATGCTCGGTGACCTGAACCGGGTCGCCCAGGAAATGAGGGAGGTGCAAACCGACCTCGCGGGTGGCACTGTTTCACCCGACACCAGGCGCAAGCAGGACCGGATCCTTTCGCGCCTGCTGGACGCGCAGCGCTCGGCGCAGGAACGTGATTTCGAGAAACGAAGGACTTCGACAGCGGGGACAGCGCCGGTCCGTCCCGGACCGGCAGGTCTCGATCTGACCACACAGGAAGGGCGCAACCGCCTGCGGCGGGACCTTCAAAAGGCGCTTGAAGAAGGATACGCCCGGGACTACGAGGACCTCATCCGGAGATATTTCGAGGTTCTGGAGCAATACGAGAACAGATCCAAGTAAGGACATGACCCCGAACGCCCTGGCAACACACCTGTTTTCGACGTACGAAGAATTCCGTGTCAATTATCTCAGGCCGTCCAACTGCCGGCACAAGGACATTGTTGCGGAACTGCGGGAGCGCGCGGAACGCAGCAACGGGCTGCTGACGGACCGTGAGATCGGGCGCTCGCTGGAGGGGCGTTCCATCCGGGTTGCAACGTTCGGACGGGGAGAGAAGAAAATTCTCCTCTGGTCCCAGATGCACGGCGACGAGTCCACCGCCACACTTGCCATCATGGATCTGTTCAATTACCTGGTGGAGACCGGAGGAGAGGAAACGTGGGCGACCGAGATGCTGGAGCAGACGACGGTCGCCGTCATCCCTATGCTGAATCCGGACGGCGCAGAGCGCGTGCAGCGGCAGACCGCCGTCATGATGGACATGAACCGTGACGCCCGGGAGCTTCGCACGCCGGAGGCGCGGATTCTCCGCGAGGCCCAGCGGCAGCTCAAGCCCGCATACGGGTTCAACCTGCACGACCAGGGCCTTGCTTCGGTCGGCACCACGACGAAGGTGGCTGCACTGGCGCTGCTTGCCCCGGCCCTGGATGAAAAGCGCTCGACACCCCCGGTGCGTCTCCGCGCGATGCGTATCGGAGCGCTGATAGCGCGTGCACTGAGCCAGTTCATCGGCGGCCACATTGCCACATATGACGATGGATTCGAGCCGCGCGCATTCGGCGACGGCATGCAATCCTGGGGAACAAGCACGCTCCTCATTGAATCGGGCCACTGGCCCGGCGATCCGGAGAAGCTCTTCATCCGGAAGCTCAACTATGTCGCGCTGCTGACCGCGCTCCGTGCCATCGGGAACGGATCATATCAGGACACGGAAATGGACTGGTACCGTCAGCTTCTCCCGAACGGGAAAATGGTGTACGACCTCATCGTCCGGAACGTGGAGATTCATGACGGCGCCGGGACATGGTCGGGCCGTGCGGATATCGGCATGATGTACGATCCGCCGCCGCACCGGCGGGCACACGGCGCCCTGCCGTCGGTAGTGGTCAAAGAGGTGGGGGACCTCAGCTTTCACGCGGGGCTTGAAGAGATTCAGGCGGGAGGGCGAAGGCTGAAAGCGTCGGCCCTCTGCATTGATGCCGTTGTTCCGCTGGCGGCAGTCACCGACGCGCTACAGATTCAATTCGACGCAGCTCCGCATTAGACGGCTCTTCTTGCGGAATTGAATCCGGACTAATTTTGTCGTAGTTTCGCACACAGACTGTTCTTCACGATCACGAGGGAATCGGCGAACTCCCATGAAGGCTCAGGCGGGCGAAAAGCAACGCGCATTTGAACGGGAGGCGCTTCCCCATTCCGATCTCCTGTACAATTACGCCCTCCGGATGACGAACAACGTCGCCGACGCCGAGGATCTTGTTCAGGAAACCTACCTCAAAGCCTTCCGGTTCTGGGACAGCTACCAGCAGGGAACCAATATCAGGGCGTGGTTGTTCCGAATCATGAAGAACTCGTACATCAACCGTTACCGCAAAGAAGTGCGGGAGCCCGAAAAGGTTGTGTACGACGATGTGACCAACCTCTACACCCGCACCGGCAATGACGCCGCCGATCCCCACGACGCGCATGAGTCTACGTTCGGCAGCCTGCTTGATGACGAAATCGCCGGAGCGATTGCGTCCCTGCCGGCGGAATTCCGAACGGTGGTTATCCTGTGTGACATCGAAGGCTTGACGTACGAAGAGGTGGCCGATTTCATGGAGTGTCCGCTGGGAACGGTTCGTTCCCGGCTCCATCGGGGCCGAAAACTCCTCCGTGCCGCACTGAGCGCTTACGCGCAGGCGCGGGGACTTGAACAACACAAACAATAGGGAGTCCGGGCGTGGCGATTGCTACAACCCCAGCCGCTCAGTGAATTGCAGGGAATTCCAGGAGAATGTAACGGCGGCGGTCGACTCCCGCCTTGACGAAAACGTCATGGCGGTGTTTCTCGCCCATGCGGCAGGGTGCACGCCATGCCGCCGGGATTACGAGGGGGAACGGCACGTTGTCAATCTTGTGCGCACGCGCCTCCGGCCGGTAGGAGTCCCCCCCGAACTCGTCGCCGCCATCCTGGATTGCATCGCCCTGGAAGATGCAGCTGCTTCTGCTGTGGCGCCCCGTGCGCCGTCGTTCCGCTGGAACCACGTATGGACAAAAACGGCAGTCGCATTTGCGCTGTCGTTTGCCGCCGTGGTCTTTCTCCTCGCGCGCAACGATGCGGCATTCACCCCCATGCCGCCGTCGGACCAAACGGGAAGCGATATCATCAGCCAGTCCGTCAATGCGTATCATGCAGCATTGAAAGGAGAAATCCCTCCTCAGATAGTCTCCGAAGTCCCCGATTGCGTCAAGTCCTTCTTCAACGGAAAAACGGAATTCCCTGTCCTCGTTCCCTCCATGAAGGAATGCACGCTGGTCGGCGGCGGCATCAACGACTTCCGGGGAACGATGATGGCCCACATCGTCTACAAGCACGGCGGACAGACCATTTCTGTGTATCAGGCCTGCCGTGAGACGGTGATGAAGGGAGAGAAACTGCACCTGCCGCGCGAAGCGCTCGAGGAACTTGCACGCACGGGATGGTATTGTTGTACGACGCCCGAAGGTGCATCGATTGTCGTGTGGACAAAAGGGGCGACGCTGTGCGCCGCCGTTGCCCCGATGAACAGAGAACATCTCATGGCGCACCTGGTGGATGGCGGCGACGCCGGCGCGTGGTGAGCTTCCAACCCTCCCCTTGTTTCTAACCCCTTCCCGCCGTATCTTTCACTCTGTTCCCGCCGTCTTCGCGCTCATCCTGCAGGACGGATCGCTCGTCGTACTGATTCACTCCATCGCGGGATTCCCATGCAACAGGACTCTTCACCGGAAGCCGGTCGGACATCCGAACTGGCCAGGACAATTCCCCCCCGGCTCCCCGTCCTCCCCCTGCGTGACGTGGTCGTTTTTCCCTACATGATCTTTCCGGTCCTCGTCGGACGCGATACATCCCTGCGCGCTGTGAACGAGGCGCTGGAGCGGGATAAATACATCTTCCTGGCCACACAGCGGAACTCCGTGACCGAAGAGCCCGGCATCGATGACGTCTATCATGACGGCACCATCGCCAAGATCATCCAGATCCTGAAGCTTCCGAACGGGCTCATGAAGATCCTCGTGGATGGGGTCACGCAGGCATCGGTGGTCGCGTTCCTCCCGAACCGCAAGTTTCTCGAAGCGGATATCACGGTCACGGGCAAGACCGCGGACATGGACTCCGAGATGGACGCACTGCTCCGGCACACGTCCAGCCTCTTCGGCGAGTACGTTCACCTCAACCGGAACGTGCCAAGCGAGGTGCTGGTGGCCTTCGAGAACACCCGGGACCCGCAGCGGAAAGTGTTTTACATCGCCTCGAATATCCTCCAGAACGTGGACGTGAAGCAGAAGATCCTGCAGCTGACCGAGATGCGCGAGCAGCTGCACGAACTGATCCGTATCCTGAACTCCGAAAACGACGTCCTGAAGATCGAAAAGGAAATCGACACAAAGGTCCACGACAACATTGCACGTTCGCAACGGAAGTTTTTCATCCAGGAACAGATCCGGATCCTGCAGGACGAACTGGGAGACGAAGAAGGGTCACCCGAACTGGCAAAACTCCGCGAGGACATCAGGCGGGCCAGGATGTCGAAGGGTGCGGAAGAGAAGGCGCTGGAGGAGTTCACCAAGCTGAAGAAAACGCCCCCGCTCTCTCCCGAATCAACGGTCATCAGGAGTTACCTCGACTGGATGGTCAGCGTCCCCTGGCACAAGCGGACCAAGGACAACCTGACCGTGGAGCACGTGCGGAAAATTCTGGACGAAGACCACTTCGGGCTGGACAAGCCGAAGGAAAGGATCCTGGAGCACATTGCCGTCCTGAATCTTGTTGCGGAAATGAAGGGGCAGATTCTCTGCTTTGTCGGCCCTCCCGGCGTGGGAAAGACGTCGCTCGCCAAGTCGATTGCCCGGGCCCTCGGCCGGAAGCTCGTGCGCATTTCGCTCGGCGGGGTACGGGACGAGGCGGAAATCCGCGGTCACCGCAGGACGTATATCGGGTCGATGCCGGGAAAGATCATCCAGTCGATGAAACGCGCCGGCGTGATCAATCCTGTCATGCTTCTCGATGAAGTGGACAAGATGAGCATGGATTTCCGCGGCGATCCGTCATCCGCGCTGCTGGAAGTGCTCGACCCCGAACAGAACGTGGCATTCAGCGACCATTATCTGGACATCGACTACGACCTGTCTCACGTCATGTTCATTACGACGGCGAACATACGCTACGCGATCCCGCTGCCGCTGCAGGACAGGATGGAGATCATCGAGCTTCCGGGATACATGCAGCATGACAAGCGGGAGATCGCCCGGCGGCACATCATTCCCAAACAGCTGCAGGAGCACGGCATCGCGGGATTGCACGTCACCATCACCGATCAGGCAGTGGACCGGATTATCACGGAGTACACGCGCGAGGCGGGCGTCCGCAATCTCGAGCGGGAGATCGCCTCGGTATGCAGGAAGGTCGCCAAGGAGGTCGTACTCGGTCGTCAGAAAAACGGGGAACGCCGCACGGCAAAATCAAAACGGCTGAAACCGTTCGTCGTGGATCCTCAGAAAATCGAGCGGTATCTCGGCGTCCCGCGGTTCCGCAACAGACGACGGGCGGAGGGGAACCGCATCGGCTCTGCAACGGGTCTCGCGTGGACCAGCGTCGGGGGCGAACTTCTGACGGTGGACGTCACAGTGATGAACGGTCAGGAGAAGCTCACGCTGACGGGCCAGCTGGGGGATGTTATGAAAGAGTCGGCGCAGGCCGCCCTCAGTTACCTCCGCTCGAATACGAAGAAACTGGGGCTTGCAGCAGACTTCTTCAAGGGGAAGGAAATCCACATACATCTGCCGGAAGGGTCGATACCGAAGGACGGACCGTCCGCGGGCATCACAATGGCGATGGCGATGTATTCCGCAGTGAGCGGGAAGCCGACGCGGAACGACGTGGCGATGACCGGCGAAATCACTCTCCGGGGGGAAGTCCTTGCGATCGGCGGCCTGAACGAAAAGCTGATTGCGGCGCAGCGGAGCGGGGTGACGACGGTCCTGATCCCGGCCGAAAACCGGAAGGATCTTGCTGAAATTCCGGCAAAGGTGCGGGCAGGGCTCACACTGGTACCCGTCGGCACGATTGAGGATGCCCTGCACTGGGTCTTCGCGCGCGGACGGAAAGGAACGGGGAAATCATGAGCGATTACATTGTCACCGCCCGCAAGTGGCGGCCCATGGTCTTTGAGGACGTTGCGGGTCAGGCGCACATCACCACGACCCTCCGCAATGCCATTGCATCCAAACGGCTCGCGCATGCCTATCTGTTCAGCGGCCCGCGCGGGGTGGGAAAAACCACGACCGCACGCCTGCTGGCAAAGGCAGTCAACTGCGCCAACCCTGTGGCGCAGAATCCGGATAACACATGTGCAAGCTGCACGGAAATCACCGAAGGGCGGAGCTTTGATGTCCTGGAAATCGACGGCGCGTCGAACCGCGGCGTCGAAGAAATCCGCAACCTGCGTGAGGCCGTCCGGTACGCCCCGTCCACGGGACATTTCAAGGTGTATATCATCGATGAAGTGCACATGCTGACGAAGGAGGCCTTCAACGCCCTGCTGAAGACGCTCGAAGAACCGCCCCCGCATGTGCTGTTCATCTTTGCGACGACCGAAATCAACAAGGTTCCCGCCACGATCCTCTCACGCTGCCAGCGGTTTGATTTCCGGCGCATCAAAACCGATGCAATCGCCTCCAACCTCCGGGTGATTGCGGCGAGCGAGGGTCTGAAAGCGGACGACGACGCACTGCTGTTGATCGCACGCAAAGGCGACGGATCGCTCCGGGATGCGCAGAGTCTTTTCGACCAGGTTCTTGCACTCTGCGGTCAGGAAATTACGACCGCGAAAATGGTGGAAGCCCTGAACATGGTGGACCAGGAAGTGTATTTCCGGGTGACCGACCTCATCAAGAGCGGCGATGTGAAGGGGGGCCTTGCGCTCGTCGAGGACATCATGAGCAAGGGGCACGACCTGCGGGAGTTTCTCGCGGGCCTGACAGAGCACTTTCGGAATCTTCTGGTGGCAAAATCGACCGGTGCAACCGATCTGATCGAAGCCGCCGACGTGTACCGCCAGCGGTATGCTGTTGAGGCCGGAGCGTTCAGTGTGGGTGACCTGCTCCGCCTGCAACGGCTGGTCAACGGTACGGAAGCTGCACTCCGCTGGGCAGCCCAACCGCGTTTCCGGCTGGAAGCCGACATGGTCCAGATGATCTCCATGCCGCAGGCACGGGAGGTGGGGGATCTGGTGCAACGGATCGACGAGTTGAAAAAAAAAGCCGGTGAACACGCGGAGCCGGGACTCCAGGGAACCGTGAGCCGTGCGGCGCCTCCGCTCGTCCGGCGCCCGCAGCCCCCGGTCGAGCGGACCGGACCACCCTCGTCCGCCCCGGGCGCCTCTCTTGTGCACGCCGAACTCTCCTCGCGCTGGCAGGAATTCCTCGGCGAGGTGAGGACCACGAAGATATCGCTCTGGCCGACGCTCGAGAACGCACACCTGCTCGGCGTGGAGGGGAGTGTCGTCACGCTCGGATGCGCGGATGCGTTTCAGGCATCCATGGTCACGAAAAACAGGGACGCGCTTGCCGAGCTTTTTTACAAGGTGTTCAAGGTCCGTCCCCATCTGGTGACAGAGATCACGGATGCGGCGGATGAAACGCAGCCGCAGGCATCGGTGACAGGAACAACGCCCGCCGCGTCCGGAACCGCCCAGGAGCATCCGGTCATCGCTGCATTGAAGCGCGAATTGGGTGCGGAACCCCTCTGAGCAGCCGGCGGGTTGACTCTCAGGAGTGAATTTCGGAATTTTCTGTAACGGTACAGCCGGAGGAATCGCGGATGAGCATGCGGAAGTGGGGGGTGATCGTTGCGGCAGTTCTCCCGTGGAGCATCGCGGGCGCCGAAACCGGCGTGGCAAAATACGCCGGGGAGTTCATTGCGCTCGGCGTGGGAGGGCGTGCCCTTGCCATGGGCGGCGCGTTCGTCGCGATGGCCAATGACGTGACCGCAGGCTACTGGAACCCGGCGGGACTCTCCCGGATCACGTACCCGCAGTTTATTCTGATGCACGACGAACAATTCGGCAGCCTGGTCAACCACGACTACGGCGCCGTTGCCATTCCGTTCGGTCCCCAGACCAGTCTCGGCCTGAGCGTGATCCGCGTAGGTGTGGATGATATCCCCGACACCCGCAACGCAGGGGTGGACCAGAACGGCAATCTCACCTACGACCCCTCCCAGTTCAGCCGCATCGATCCCAATCGTGTCACGTATTTCAACGCGGCGGACTGGGCCGTCTATTTCTCCTATGCACGCAAGTACTCGGAGGACCTCTCTTTCGGCGCGAATGTAAAACTGATCCGCCGCGAACTCGGCGATCACAGCGCCAACGGCATCGGGTTTGACCTCGGGGTCCGGTACGCGCCGTTCGAGGATCTGGTCCTGGGTGCCAACATACAGGATATCACCACGACGCTTCTCGCCTGGGATACGGGCAGGAACGAGCTGATCGCGCCGACGATGAAAGTCGGCTCCGCCTACTTCATCGATCTCTTTGGCGGCCGGTTTGCACCTGCGGTGGACATCGATTTCCGGTTCGAAAACCGGCGGTCCGCATCAACCGCCCATATCGGCGGCATCAGTCTCGACCTGCACGGGGGGATGGAGTATCAGTTCAAGGACCTCATTGCGCTGCGCGTCGGCTACAGTGACGTCAAACAGATCACCATGGGCGCGGGCGTGCACTTCCCGAAGCTCAACATTGATTATTCCTTTGCGAAGTTCGACGGAGTCAACCAGCTGGACAACACGCACCGGATCTCGGTGACGTTCACGCTGGAGGCCGATCAGTTCAAACGCGCGACAGAGTAGGATGCGGCGAGCGTTCGGCTGGTCGCGGCTTGCTCTGGGCATCGCGGCGGTGCTGTCTGCCGCAGGGTGCGGTTCCGTTGCTCCCACCACAGCCCCACCCCTCCTTCACCAGCCGTACTTCCTCGCGCGTGACGGCGCCGTCCGTTACCGGCTTCCCGCGGGTTG
Organism: Bacteroidota bacterium; assembly: GCA_041493205.1. Taxonomy (GTDB): domain Bacteria; phylum Bacteroidota; class Ignavibacteria; order UBA10030; family UBA6906; genus JBGPYM01. Next base: position 13,772 of record JBGPYM010000012.1, on the reverse strand, counting down.
GTTTGATGCCACCGCCGAAAGTCAGGGGACGGACCGTGCGGTCTTCCTGGTCCGTGGCGACTACAGCGGGACGCTGACCATGCATGAAGTACACGTCGATCCGGCGGCCCGCCGTGACCTCTCGGAGGTCGGCCTTCTGCAGATTGCGCGGATGACGGCATCCCTTGAGTCAGGAAGCACATCGGCAATGATCGTGCGGGAACCGGAAATCATCCGGATGAACGGGCGGGAAGGGTGCGCGTACGAGGTGGAATATTCGAGCGGGGACCGCGTGCGGACGGTGCTCGTGGACACCGGCGAACGGCTTTACGCGGTGGCTGCGCTGGTCAACAGCGCGGCGCCTGCGGGGGCGCGGCGTGACATCTACGCCACGCAGCAGGCGTTCGTCGCCGCATTGCGGTGGTGAGGCGTCAGAAGTGCAGGATGTCGTTGAGCACGACAAACGCCATGAAGGCGAGCAACACGGCAATGCCGAATTTTTGCAGTCCGATTTTCACCCTGGCAGGGATCTCGCGGCGGAAGATCCCCTCGTACACGAGGAACATGAGATGTCCGCCGTCGAGCGCCGGGAACGGAAGAATGTTGAGCAGTGCGAGATTGATGCTCAGCAGCGCCATGAAGCTGAGGTAGGTGAGCAGCCCGAGTTCCGACGATTGCGTTGCCAGCTGTGCGATCTTGATGGGTCCCCCCACCGATTGCACAAACGAAGTCTGACCGGTGACGAGCTGCCACATCTGCTGGAGGAACAGGACGCTGACGTTCACCATGTGCTTCACCCCCTCGGGAAACGCCTGGAGGAGGGTGAACTGAATGTGCGTCACCGGCCCGTTGTACCGGGCCCCGAACGAGATGCCGATCCTCCCGTCCGCGGTCGGCGTGGTGGTGCCGCGCATCAGCTCCGTTCCGCGCTTCCACTCGATGACGACGGGTTTCCCCGCGTTCTCACGCACGAGTTCGCGGACGCGCTGGTCGTACCGAAGCGGCGTGCCGTTGATGGACAGAAGCACATCGAGCGGCTTCAGGCCGAGCTGGTCTGCAGGCTTCCCGGACTCGACGGTACTGACCACGATTTCGGTGTTGACCGGGACGATGCCGAAGCTCGTCTGACCCGGATCGGGGATGGACGCGCGGGGGAATGCGAGCTGCATTTCCGATGACCCGCGCCGCACCGTAAGAGCAACATCACCCCGGATGGCTTCCATGTAAATCCGGTCGAAGAGCGCCTGCCAGCTTTCGACCGACGTTCCGTTGACCGCCACGATCCTGTCACCCGCCTGCAACCCTCCCCTGGCCGCCGGGCTCTCCTCCACCACGTAACCGCACTCCGTCGTTTCATACATCGTCCGGCCCGTCGAATACTGCACAGCCCAGAAGATTGCCACCGCCAGCAGGAGATTCATGATGACACCGGCGGAAATTACCAGCATCCGCTGCCAGAGAGGCCGGGCGCGGAATTCCCACGGCTCGGGAGGCTTTTCAAGGAAGTCGATGTCCATGCTCTCGTCCACCATGCCGGCGATCTTGACATACCCGCCGATCGGTATCCAGGAGACGCAATAATCGGTCTCGCCGATCTGCTTGCCGAAGGCGCGGGGAGGAAACCCGATCGAAAAACGATCCACGCGCATCCGGCAGAGCTTGGCGGCGATGAAATGGCCGAATTCATGCACAAACACCAGGACACCGAGCGTGACGACAAAGTAGAATGCCGTTTCGAGAAATTGCATGAACACCCCGTTAAGAAAGAGTAGGAGCTGGTTGCTGCCGCGCAGAGCGGCGCGTTGCGGCATCGATCCGCTCGAGGTCCTGAAGCGTGAACGCCTGCGCGGGCGTGTGTGCGTCGAGGGCCCTCCGGATGATGCCGGGAATGCCTGCGAAGGGAAGATCGCCGTCCAGGAACATCTGCACGGCAACTTCGTTTGCCGCATTGAGCACGGCGGGTGCCGTTCCCCCCATCATGAGTGCGCGGAATGCCAGGGCGAGACACTGGAACTTTCCGGTATCGGGAAGGAGGAATGTCATTTCGCGGAGCGATGAGAAATCAAGCCGGGGGGATGGCGCGGGCGGTCGCTCCGGATACGTCAGGGCATATTGAATCGGCATGCGCATGTCGGGCATTCCCATCTGCGCCTTGACGGAACCATCGGCAAATTCCACCATCGAATGAATAATCGATTGCGGGTGGATCACCACGTCGATCCGGTCCGGTGGAATGCCGAAAAGCCAGCACGCCTCGATCACTTCCAGCCCCTTGTTCATCAGTGTGGCGGAATCGATCGTAATCTTGTTCCCCATCCGCCAGGTGGGATGATTGAGGGCCTGCGCGACGGTGATGGAATCAAACTGGTCCGTCCCCAGGGAAAGGAACGGGCCGCCGGAAGCGGTAAGAATCAAACGATCCACGTTGCGGATCTCTTCACCCTGCAGGCACTGAAAGATGGCACTGTGCTCGCTGTCCACCGGCAGGAGGCGTACGCCGGTTTCGTGCACCTTCGCCATGACCAGTGCGCCGCCCACGACGAGCGTTTCCTTGTTCGCAAGCGCAACATCCTTCCCGGCCTCCACGGCACGGAGTGTCGGCTTGAGGCCGGCGAAACCGACGAGCGAGGAGAGAACGATGTCCACGTCATCGCGGCTCACGATGTCGAGCAGCGCCTCGTCACCCGCAAGAATTTCCGTGGTGCCGTCCATGGATTCCCGGAGCAACGCTGCAGCACCTTCCTCCCTGACCACCACGCCGCGCGGGCGGAACTGGTTGATTTGCTTCCGCAAAAGGTCGATATTTCTATGCGCGGTAAGGTAGGTAACACGAAAGCGGCCCGGCAGGCGCTCAATGACATCAAGAGCGCTCCTGCCGATGGAGCCGGTCGATCCCAGTATCGCTATGTTTCGTGATGCGGACACACAGGTGAAGGAGTTGTAATGATCAAAGGTACGGAAATCGGCTCAGTCTATCAAGGAACCCGGGTCGCGGACGAGGAGCCCGCGGAGCGTCACGGAATCCTCCTGCTGCTCGTTCTCCTTCTGGTGGGAGGGATGCTCCTGTCGTTGTCTCCTCCGCAGGCCATTTCTCAAACATCCGACCGGGATTCGAAGTTTCGGCTGGCCCAGGCGCTGGAGCAGTCGGGGGATTTCGAACGGGCCGCTGCGCTCTATCAGGAGCTGCTGCGTGGCGATCCGTCGAATTATGTCCTGTTCGACGGCCTGCAACGCATGTGGATGCAGCTCAAGCGGTATGATGACGTCATTCTGCTGGTCCGCAACCGCCTTCGGGAGAATCCGGCGGATCTGAATCTGCATTCCCAGCTCGGCAGCGTGCTGTATCGCGCGGGGCACGAGAAGGAAGCAGCGGCGGAGTGGGATGCGGCCATCGCAGCGGATCCGCGGAACCCCGGGACGTACCGGACCGTGGCGGCAGTCCTGTCGGAGAACAGGCTCCTTGACCGCGCAGCGGCAGTGTACCGCCGTGGGCGCACTGCGACGGGAGATCCTAACGTGTTTACACTGGAGCTGGCGCAATTGCTCTCCGCAAGCATGGACTACGCCGGGGCGACCACGGAACTGGTCCGCTGGCTTCAGCAGAATCCCACGCAGCTTCCGTTCGTCCAGGGGCGCATCGCATCCTGGAGCGCAAAAGAGGAAGCGCGTGCGGCGGCCATGCAGGTCCTCCGGGCTGCGCTTGCGGAGCATGAGGAGAATTCTCTGCTCGAGCTCCTGGGGTGGCTGGCGATGGAGGGGAAGGATTTCCCCCAGGCACTCGCAACCTATCGTCGCATCGACGAAGTCTCCCATGCACATGGGACATCCCTGTACCAGTTTGCGGAGCGCGCATTCAAGGAACGGGCGTTCGATGTCGCCTCCCGGGCCTATCAGGAGGCAATCGCCGCGCCGCTCCCGCCGCAACGACTCCCCGCGGCGCACTACGGCTACGCATGTGCGCTGAAGGAACTGGGTGCCCTTGCCGACACAGCTGCCTCATCCGTCCGCACGACACCCGCGACGGAATCGCACCCTCTCTACGGCGGGGCGATCGCCCGGTTCAGGAAAATCATCGAAGACTATCCGGTGTCCGAATTCTCCGCAAAGTCGTACTATCAGATCGGCCGGATTCAGTTCGAACAATTCGCTGATTGCGATGGAGCACTGGCATCGTTTGAACATGTTCTGACGGAAGCGGGGGGTGTTCCCGTGCTCCGCTATGACGTCCTCCTGACCATGGGGCGCGTGCATGTGGCACGGGGGGACACTGCGCGTGCGGTGGACCGCTTCCGCGTCGTTGCGGCGGCCCCCGACGCGCTTCCCGACCAGAGCGATGAAGCGAATTTTCGCCTGGCCGAGATCGATTATTTCGGCGGGCGGACTGACGCAGCGATCAAGATCCTGGACGGGATTGCCGTGAATTTGAAAGCCGATTATGCCAACGACGCTCTCCGCCTTCAGGCGTTCCTGGAGGAAAATGTCACAACGGCTCCGGAAGCCCTCCGTGCCGTCGCGCGGGGAGAATTCCTGGCCCGCCAGGGAAAAAATTCCGAAGCCGTGGCCGTCCTGCAGGAGGTGATCACTTCATACCCGCAGGCGCCGCTGGTGGACGACGCGCTCATGCTGATCGGTTCCCTTCAGGCTTCCGCAGGCCTTGTCACGGACGCCATCGCGTCCTACGAGCGGTTGCTGACCCAGTTCAAGGAGAGCAGCATCGCGGTCGACCGTGCGCAATTCCGGCTCGGAGAACTGTACCAGTACGGAACGCGGGACTACGGCAAGGCCATTGCGGCCTACGAAAAGCTCCTGGCAGACTATCCCGGCTCGGTGCTCGCCGCGCAGGCACGCAAACGCATTCGCAAGCTGAGGGGGGATCCATTCTGACATGAGAAAAATCCTCTGGAATCTCTGCTTGCTCTGCCTTTCCCTTGCGGCTGCGTGCGCGCAGGGGAAGCTGCTCATTCCGATGGATCTCCGGCAGACCGATCACCTCAAGGCGTACGGCATTGCCTACTGGGCGCTCACCAAGGGGATGGAAATCGACTGGCTTCTGAACTACCGGGGCGGGTCGTTCATGCTGGATGGCCTCGAAATGGTGGCGACGGAATGCAGGGTCCGGGGGGTGACGTGCGAGCCCGTGGGTGCAGCCGATGCGGCCGGCATCTATGCGGATGTTCAGCGGGACGACAACAACATGGACGTCGTGCGGCTCGAAAAAGCGCCACGGATTGCCGTGTATGTTCCCCCCGGTTTCAAGCCATGGGACGACGCAGTAACGCTGGCCCTGGAATACGCGGAAATTCACTATGACAAGTTATGGGACGACGAAGTGCTGCAGGGCCGCCTGAGCGAGTATGACTGGCTCCATCTGCACCATGAGGATTTTACCGGACAATACGGAAAGTTCTACGCCTCATTTGCGGGCGCGGCATGGTACCAGGAACAGCAGGCGACCCTGGAGCGTGAAGCGACGAAGCTCGGGTTCAAGAAAGTATCCGAGCTCAAGAAAGCGGTTGCCCGCGCCATCAAGAGTTTCATCGGCGCGGGGGGGTTCATGTTTGCGATGTGCTCCGCGACCGACACCTTCGACATCGCGCTTGCCGCGGAACAGACCGATATCTGCGACGTCATGTATGACGGCGACCCTCCCGACCCGGACGCGCAGGACCGGCTTGACTTCTCCCGTACCCTGGCGTTCACGAATTTCGCCCTGGAAAAGAATCCTCTCCGCTACGAGTATTCCGACATCGATCAGCCCCCCAGCGATATGCTTGCGCTGCAGAACCCGGAGACCGATTACTTTACGCTGTTCGAGTTCTCGGCAAAGTTCGACCCCGTGCCCACCATGCTGACGCAGAACCACGTCAGCGTCATCAAAGCGTTCCTTGGGCAGACAACGAATTTCAAGAAGAGCTGCATCAAGAACTCGGTCACGATCATGGCCGAAAAACCGGGGCTGGACCAGGTCCGGTACCTCCACGGCAATTTCGGGAGGGGGACGTTCACATTTTACGGAGGGCACGACCCCGAAGATTATCAGCATGCCGTCGGCGATCCGCCGACCGACCTCTCCCTGCACAAGAATTCACCCGGGTACCGCCTGATTCTGAATAACATTCTCTTCCCCGCCGCCCGGAAGAAACAGCAAAAGACCTAGCATCCGATACATTTTCCCACGCGACACCCCCCGCAACGCCCCTGCGTGCAGTACACCCTGTACAGCTGCAACGCCCCCTGGTGCTCGCCGGCGGTGGTAAGCGGCAGCCTGTCCTTCAGCAGACCGTCCCTGACCGCCCGTGTCACCGCGTTCCATCGGGGTGGAGGGAGCGCGTCCAGAAGCGCGCGCGCGCCCCGGTAGGCATGAACGCTGGTAAAGATCCGTGCATACAACATGACGAACGGGATGAGCACCGTGACCGTACAATCGGCGACGCGTTCGCGTCCGATCGCAATCCCGCCTCCTGGTCCTGCGCTCCGGAAGTGACGATGACGCGACCAGTACGCGTCGGGGGTAAAGCGGAACAGCGCGGCGACATCGGCCCGCAGCGCCCGCGGGGAGGGGGGGTCCCTGGAGAAGAGGGCGATCAGCGTGCGCAATGATCCGGGCACGAAAAGCGAGGGGAGGCAGCAGGCGAACGAGGCGATTCTGGCAGTGGGGAAATTGGAGGGTCGCAACCGGAAGAAGAGCCAGTCAGCTTCGTGCAACAGGGGTATGCGCAGAGCGGGGCGGATCTCCTTCCACCGGCGGCGGAGCGCGCGCACGGCAGCCCGGCTTTCCCTGGCGGCGAGCGTGCGCGGCACCGGGAGCAGTCCGGCTGCTCCGAAGAGGATCCCCTGCATGGTCGGAGTATCCCGCAGGTCGAAACGTTTCAGAGCGGCGAGCCGCACCGACCGCGCAAGGGCGCGAAACGGCGCGCGGTTGTTGCGGTACCCCATCCCCTCCAGCAGATTCTCGTAGAGAAGCTGCTCCCAGACGGAGTGCAGCGCGTACTCGCCGCGCGAGTATCCGCTCTGGGGAGGGGGGATCTCGCCCGGGTTGCCATGATACCGTTTGAACGGCTCGCGGGCCGCACCCCGAGTCTCATCGATCAATTCACACAGCCGTCCGTGAAGGGCGCGGATGCGGAGCTCAAGGCGCTCACGGGCCAAAACGTGAAGCCACGACCGGATAAGATCTCCGGGAACGGTTTCATTGAAGGGCGTGCAGGGGAGCAGGGGGGATGCGGCGAGGGAAGAGTTGCCGGGACCCGGCATGGAGAGCCCGGGGTCGATGAACGGCTGAAGAATGAGCAGGGGTATTTTCCGGCCGGTGGAGGTTGTTGCCGGCGGTGTTGCCGCATCGGCCGTAAAGACGACATGCAGAATGACGCGGTTGTAATGCGGATCCTCCGAATGGTTGTGCGCGTGCCAGGATGCGCCATCACCATGGAGTTCGATGTCGCCAAGGTACACGACGCCGCCGATCCTGACCCGCGCGTCACGGAAGTCCGGACCGCCATCGGTGTTGAGCTCACCGGGAGAAAGAACGGTGACCGGCGCGCCATCGGTGGTTGACAGGCCGTCGCGGATGAACAGAAGCTGCTGCCACACATGACGGAGAAAAGATTCGGGAGGGCGGGGGCGGGGCATGTCGGGCTCCTTTCAAGTCGCCCCCGGAGGGTGGATGAAAAGAGAACAGAGAAAAGAGTAGAGAGAACAGAGTAAAGAAAACCGACAAAACGATGACGACGATGTCAGAAATACCGGGCGCGTGAAGTGTTGATGGCGTTGCGGAGACGTTCCGCTTCGACGCGTGCTGCACGGGCGAAATTCACCCCGCCCGAAGCGTACAGGATGCTCCGGCTGGCATTAATCACCGCCATGAATCCCTCCTTGTCGCATCCGTACCGGACAGACGAGTCAAGGTCTCCGCCCTGCGCCCCGATGCCCGGAATGAGAATGGGCATCCCGTTGACCAGGGATCGGATCCGTTTCAACTCCCTCGGCCGGGTGGCCCCCACCACAAAACCGCAGTTGTTCCGGGTGTTCCATTTCTTCACCCGGGAGATGACATGCTCGTACAGGGGGCGGCCCCGGACCGGAAGGTACTGAAAATCCGCCGCGCCAGGATTGGAGGTCAGAGCCAGGACGAAGACGCCCTGGTGGGCGTTCTTCATGAAGGGCTTGACCGAGTCTGCGCCCATGTACGGGTTGACCGTGCAGGCGGCGAACTCGTAGTCGTCGACGATGAGCTTTGCGTATGCTTCTGACGAATTCCCGATATCGCCCCGCTTTGCGTCGCCGATGGTGACAATCTCCTCGGGAATCCGCGCCAGCGTCTGGTGCACGGTGTACCATCCATGCTCGCCCGTGACTTCATAGAACGCCATGTTGATCTTGTACGCGCAGACAAGGTCCTTCGTTGCATCGATGATACGCCGGTTGAACTCGTAGATGGGGTCGCCGAATTCGAAGAGGAACTCCGGAATCTTGTTGATGTCCGTGTCGAGCCCGATGCAGAGAAGGCTGTTGTTCTTCTTCTGGATGCTGCGGAGCTTGCGGTAGAAATTCATGCGCCCATTCGTGCGTGGTGGGAATCAGCGGGTGTGCCAGGCGGGTGCGTAGTCACCCTTGTACGACAGCACGGTCTCCTTCTTCGTTGCGAGCGTAACGCGGTAGACGCCCCCCTTCTTGGCCACAAGAACTTCGCCCTGCGTTGCGGTGTAGGACGGCATCCGGTCATCGACATCGTTGGCTGTCAGGCGCGTTTGCGAGGCGCCGGCAGTGGTCATGGAGTAAATCTCATAGTTACCATCCCTGTTGGTGGCAAACATGACCTCATCACCGTAGGGAGCGATGACGGGCGTTTCGCTGTCATGGTCCGGAGGAGTCAGGACGGTCACCTTTCGTGATCCGAGGGCGATCGACGCGATGGAAAAGCGCCCCTTGATGTTGAGGGTGACCAGCACGGCCTTTCCGTCGCGTGTCATGACGGGCGTATCTTTGACGAGTGAATCGGCGGTGATCCGGTCGGTCGCCGAACCATCGGCAGTCATCCGGTAAACATCGCCGTTGACGGCATCGCGGGTTGAAATGAACAGGATGGTCGATCCGCCGTTCCCCCATGACGGAGCGGTATTTGCGCCCTGTCCCCGGGTCAATTGCTTGAGATCCGATCCGTCCGGCCGCATCGTGTAAATGTCCCATGTACCGTCGCGATCGGATGCGAATGCAATCCGTGAACCGTCGGGCGACCATGCGGCGGCAATGTCGTTGGCCGGGTGCTGTGTGAGGCGCTGCTGCGATGAGCCGTCCGCGTTCATCGTATAGATCTCAAAATTGCCGTCCCTGTTCGACTGGAAGGCCACCACCCCGTCCTGCTGGCGGTCACATCCCGCGAGGAGCAGAAAGGCCGACACCAGGAGTGCGCTCGTTTTCATGGTTTGTCCCTCCCGGGAAATGTTTACCTGCAGAATGCGCGGAACGGTCATCGGATCCGGCACAACGGGGGTCTCACAATTGCGTGAAGATACGCCAATCGGCCGGGAGAAGCAAGCAAGTCTGCGACGGTCAGTCGGTGAACCTGGTATACTGTGCGATCACCCAGTCGGGGATCAGCTCCGGTCTGCCGCTCGCGATGTTGATCATCGTGTTCAGCACCATGCCCTCCGCGGCAGTCTTGCCGGTCTTCTTCTTGATGATCAGAAACCGGACGCGCGCTTCGGATTTCTCAAAGCTCTCCAGCCAGGTGCGGACGATGACCGTTTCACCCATGACGAGAGGCCGTTTGAATTCGATCTGGCAGGATTTCACAAACCATGTCCACCCGTGTGCGAGAAATTTCTCCATCGGAATGCCGTAGCATCGTTCCATCTGATCATACCGCGCGAAGAGGTAGTAGTCGAAGTAACGCGAGGTATGCACATGATTGTTCATGTCGATGTCGTCCGGCCGGACGGTGATCTCGGATTCGAATTTTTGAAAGCCCATGGGGTGTCGTTGAGAATAGAATGTTCAGAACTGACTGGTGTCCCGTCCGAAGATCTTCGCCTTGCACCAGTCAAAGAGGACGAGGGTTTTGTTTTTCAGACTCACGATGCGTGAAAGATATGCGGAGCGCCAGAAGAGCCATGTCGCCCACCCCCGTCCTTTGATCTGGTCCAGGTCCGCAAGGGCCCTGTCCATCCCGATGTATGCGAGCATCCCGAGGTGGCGGTAGCGGAACGGGCCGGCCGTCAGACCGCGCGCGCGGCGGCTGAGGGCAGCCGCCAGGTATTTCCCCTGCTGCTGGGCCACCTGCGATGTGGCGGGAAGCGGGTGTTGCTCCACGAGGCTGCAATCACCGAGTGCGTAGATATCGCTGGTTCCCCGCACCACGAAATAGTCGTCGGTGATCAATCGGCCCTGGCGGTCCTTCGGCAGAGGTACGCTCCCGGCAAACGCGGTGGGGCCGTTCCCCGTGGACCAGAGGAGGAGACCGAAGGGGAGGACGGAGCCGTCGGCACAATGCACCGCGCCCGGTTCCACGCGGACCACAAGAGAACCTGTCAGGACGTTTATCTTCTGCCGCCGGAACAGGTCCATCGCATAGACCCGTAATTTCCGGTCAAAGGTGCTGAGGATCTCGTCGGTGGCTTCCACGAGCGTTATCCGGGCCTGCGCGACCAGGGAGGGATACGACCGGCGGAGATCTTCCACCATGAAGTCGTTCAGTTCCGCGGCAAACTCGACGCCGGTCGGGCCCCCGCCGCACACGACAAACGAGAGAAGCCGGTGCCGTTCCGCGTCTGAGAGCCCCGGGAGGTTTGCCCGCTCAAAGCATCCGATAATGCGCTGACGGAGCTCGCGCGCATCGTGCAACTCCCTCAGGAAGAGCGCATACTGCTCGACCCCCGGGACGTTGAAGGTATTACTGACGGCGCCGACGGCAATCACGAGAATGTCGTAGGGAACCGTGAACGGGTCGCCTGCCGCAGTGCCGCGGCACTGCACCTGCCGGGCGGCCGTGTCAAGCCCCGTTGCCGCGGCATGGTAGAACGTGATGTCGCTGCGGGCATGCCGAATGGGCTCGATGATGCTCCGGAATTCCAGCGTGCCGACGGTGGTGCCGGGAAGGAGAGGCGTGAAAAGGAAGTGATTCCGGGGGCTGATGACGGTGACGTCGTAACCGTTGCCGACGCGCTTGACAAGATTGAAGGCGCCGAATCCGGTACCCAGGACGACCAGTCGGGGGAGAGGCTTTTCCGGCACGACAGGTTACCGCGACAGCTGGTTTTTCGTTTCAGGCGTAAGAACTTCGTTCATCGAACCGGTCCGGTACCCCTGCAGGTCGAGAGTCACATACGTAAAGCCAAGTTCCTTCATATGGCGGACAATCATTTCGCGGATGCCGTCTTCGAGGAGACGGTGAATTTCCCGGGGACCCACCTCAATGCGTGCCGTGTTCGCATCGTGAAACCGTACGCGGAAAAAACGGAACCCCAGATCGCGCAGCAGCGTCTCGGCCCTGTCCACGCTTGCCAGATGGTCCGGAGTGATGGCGGTACCGTAGGGAAACCGCGAGGAAAGGCAGGCGAACGCGGGCTTGTCCCATGTCGGCAGGCCGAGTTCTTTCGAGAGCGCGCGCACCTCCGACTTGCTCAACCCCGCTTCCAGCAGCGGAGAACGGACGTTGTGTTCCCCCTTCGCTTTCATACCGGGGCGGAAGTCACCCAGGTCGTCGGTGATGGTTCCATCCGCGATCCACCGGAGCCCTTCCCGCTCCGCGATCGATCCGAGTTTGCCGAACAACTCCGTCTTGCAGTAGTAGCAGCGGTCCGGGGGGTTTTCCCGGAACTTCAGGTCATCAGTTTCTTCGGTGTCGACGACGACGGTGCGTGCGCCGAAGGCCGTGGCGAGGGCGAGCGCCTCCTCGAACTCGCGTGTGGGATACGTGGCCGATCGTCCGATCATCGCGACGGCGCGCCCACCCAGCTCGTCGACGGCGACTTTCAGCAGCAGTGTGCTGTCCACACCTCCTGAATAGCCGATGGCGACACTCTCCATGGCCCGGAGGATGGAGCGAAGGGAACCGAGCTTTGCCGCAGTGTCTGCAGAGAGCATACTGTCACCCCGTGAGAAACATAAAAAGACCTCGTCCCGGTGCGCGGAACAAGGTCATACCGTACATCACGCGCGCGCGGTTATCTGCGCAACAGGTGTTTGAACTCCTTGATGGACCGGACGCCGGGGAATTCCTCCTCAAACTGTTTTCGTTTCTCCGGGTCCAGCTTGAACGAGTTCTTCAGCGATTCCACGGATTCATATACCCTGTTCAACAGCAGAAGGACTTTCGCCCTGCTGTAAAACGGTTCGGCTGCGTACGGGTTCGCCTCTACCGAGCGGTCAAAGGCCTTGAGGGCCTGTTTGAGATAGCCGAGTTCGTAGAGCGTTTCGCCGTAGTCGAGCCAGGCCTCAAAGTTCTTTGGTTCCAGCCGGGTGACCATCCGGTAGCTCAGGAGCGATTCCCGGGGTCGTCCCATATTATACAGGAGGTCTGCCTTGGCGTACCAGAGCTCCGGGTAATCCTTGCAGAGGCCCAGGGCCTTGTTATAATCCGTGAGCGCCTTGCGCCATTGTTCCATGGCGTCATGGCAGCTCCCCCTGCCGAAATACGACTCGTAATGCGCCGGTTCGAACTTGATTGCCTGGGTGAAGCACTTGATGGCCTCGTCGTACTCTCCCAGCTCTTCGTAAGCGTTCCCGAGGTTATGCCATGCGGGGACGTCCTTGTCGTCCAGCTGAATAGTCTGCCGGTAACACGCGATCGCATCCTGCAAACGCCCCAGGTTTGCGAAGGCATTTCCCTTGTTGTACCACGCCGAGGGGAATTTCTCATGGATCGCAAGCGCTGTGTCGTAGCTCTCGATCGCAAGGTTGTAGTTCATCATCCGGTTCAGGACGATCCCGCGATTATACCAGGCGTTGTAATTATACGGATCCCGGTTGAGGTGCTCGTCGTAACAGCGGAGCGACTCCGCAGGTTTCTCAAGATAGTCGAAGCAATACCCCATCTCGTACCAGGCATCCCGGTGTTCGGCATTGCCGTCCAGGATGAATTTGAAGAGGCCGAGGGCATCGTCATACTTGCCCAGCTTTTCGAGGGAAATCCCCTTGTTGAACAGGGCGTCCTCATGCGCCGGATCGATTTCGAGGGCCCGGTTATAGCATGCAATCGCCTCGTCGTAGCGGGCGAGGTCATCCAGCGTGATCCCCTTGTTCACAAGACTTTCCGGGTCGACGGGATTGATGGCGAGGGAGCGGTCGTACGCTTCGAGGGCGTCTTCGTATTTGTACAGGTTGGCGAGGATGAGACCCTTGCGGTGCCAGAAATCTGCGCTATACGGAACGATGGTCAGAAGCTGGGTAACGAAGTGGAGGGCATCTTCGTACTTCTCATTGTCGAAATAGTAATTGACGATTTCTTCGAGCGCCTCGGCGTTGGTCAGTCCCGATGAGCCGTCTTTGAGGGAATCACGATACTTCCTCAGCTCATCTTCAAAGCGCTCCCGGCGCCCCTGGTCATCCTCAGCGTCGTCGTCAAAATTCCCGAAATCGAGAATGCTCATGCACCTTCCTTAGATTCCTTCTTCAAGTAAATCAAAAAAGGGAGGGAAGTCAAGGAGGTCCCGCAGGCGCGTTGATTTTCAGGGTGCAAAGGATTATATTAAAATCTTGATTTTCAATGATTTCTGAGCGTATCAACGAGATCCGGCAGCGGATTGCTCTCGCCTGCCGGCGCGCGGGGCGATCGGCATCAGACGTGACACTGGTGG
>JBGPYM010000371.1:0-2348 GCA_041493205.1 Bacteroidota bacterium | reverse complement strand
CGTCAACTATGACACCTACACAAAGGGTTCATTCGCGGCGACGGACACGGTCCGTCTCGACTACCGGCTTCATCATGTCGGAACCGGCGGGCTCACGAAGGCCCTCGTCGGCTTCTCCTGGCAGCCGCTGCCTGTGCTCTCCGTCGGCGCTTCATTCAACTACATGTTCGGAACGTTAACGAGCAGCATCCAGCAGATCCCGGCGCAGGCCGGCTTCACCGGGGGAACGATCAACAACAATCAGTCGACCAGCGGCATCAGCATCACGGCCGGGATTCTCGTCACCAGTCTCGGCGGCATTGCGGAACCCCTCTCACCGTTTTCCCTCGGGCTCGTGCTGACCACGCGGTCCAACCTGCATACGACGGACGACATTACGTACGAATACACACTCGAGCGCGACACAACCGGGGAAAAATTCGGACGGCTGGCAGTTCCGTTCTCGTACGGTGTGGGACTCGGATTCCAGGCGTCCGAGCGATGGACTCTCGCCGCCGATTATACTGCGCAACCATGGAGCCAGGCGGATTTCGAGGGATCGACGCCCGCCGGCATCCGGGACAGTCACCGTTTCTCTCTCGGCGCCGAACGGACAGGGGCGAAGGAAGCGACGGCAGGATGGCTTGACCGGATCACGTACCGGCTCGGATTTACATACCACCAGACCTACTATACACAGAACACGTCCCCCATCAACGAGTGGGGCGTTACTGCGGGGATGGCGTTCCCCCTGAGCGGTGAGTCGCGGTTGAACGTGGCGGGGGAATACGCGAATCGCGGCAGCACCGACAATGGCCTTATCCGGGACAGGATCTACCGGCTTACGTTCTCCCTGAATATCAGTGATCTCTGGTTTGTGCGTTACGAAGAAGACTGACCCACTCCATGGAACACCTGAAGAAATCCGATCCTGAACTGTACGCCGCCGTCGCCGGCGAAATCAGGCGGCAGGACACCAAGCTTGAACTTATCGCATCGGAGAATTTTGTCAGCCTCGCGGTCCTTGAGGCCGTCGGCTCTCCGCTGACGAACAAATATGCCGAAGGGTATCCCGGCAAGCGCTATTACGGCGGGTGCGAATTTGTCGATATCGCGGAGGATCTTGCGCGCGACCGTGCGAAACAGTTGTTCGGCGCGGAGTATGCGAACGTCCAGCCCCACTCCGGCTCGCAGGCCAACATGGCGGTCTATTTCACGTTCGTGAAGCCGGGCGACACGCTTATGGGGATGAACCTCGCGCACGGCGGCCACCTGACGCACGGCTCACCGGTCAATTTCTCCGGTCAGTTCTACAAGTTTGTGCCGTACGGCGTGCGCAAGGAGACAGGGGTCATCGACTTCAACGAAGTGGAAGACCTGGCAAAGAAGCACCGGCCGAAGATGATCACCGTGGGGGCGAGCGCGTACTCGAGGAACATCGACTACAAAGCCTTCCGCGCCATCGCTGACAGCGTCGGAGCATTTCTCTTCGCGGATATCGCACATCCTGCCGGGCTCATCGCGAAAAAACTGCTCAACGATCCCGTCCCTCATTGCCACGTCATCACCTCAACGACGCATAAAACGCTTCGGGGCCCCCGGGGCGGACTGATCCTGATGGGGAAGGACTTCGACAATCCGTTCGGCCTCGTCGCGCCAAAATCGGGTCGCACCAAGCGAATGTCCGAGCTTCTTGACTCCATGGTCATCCCGGGAATCCAGGGAGGGCCGCTCATGCATGTCGTTGCAGGGAAGGCCGTTGCTTTCCGGGAGGCGCTTCAGCCCGCGTTTGAAACGTACGGCAGACAGGTTATCCGCAATGCGCAGGCGCTTGCGGCACGACTGGTCACACATGGTTTTGACGTCGTGTCGGGGGGTACGGACAATCATCTGATGCTTGTCGATCTGAGAAGCAAGAACCTGACCGGCAAGGATGCACAGGAGGCGCTCGACGCGTCGGGCATCACGGTCAACAAGAACGGGGTCCCGTTTGACGACAAGAGCCCGCTCATTACGAGCGGCGTCAGGATCGGCACACCCGCGCTCACGACACGCGGCATGACCGAACGGGAGATGGAGACCGTCGGCGATCTGATCAACGAAGTTCTTTCGAACATGGGGAAAAAACCTGTCCAGGAATCGGTGACGTCAAAGGTCGCCGCCCTCTGCAGCGGCTTCCCTCTCTACCCCGGTCTTCAGAGCTAACTGCTGCACACGCCAACCAAGGACCCCGCGATGGCGGATGATTTCACAGACCTCGGCGCGACGGACGAAGCGAGTGAGATGTCGTTTTTCGATCATCTCGAGGAGCTGCGCTGGCGGATCGTACGGTCCTTGGTCGGCATCGTGGTCGGCATGATCATCTGCTG
>JBGPYM010000046.1:0-15233 GCA_041493205.1 Bacteroidota bacterium | reverse complement strand
GCTGATGAACGAGATCGAAGGGGACGTCGCCGGTACCATCGCGAAAATCATGGTGGAAAACGGCCAGCCGGTCGAATACGACCAGACGCTCTTCCTCGTCGAGAAATCCTAAGCGCACCACCCGAAACCCGGAGCCCAGGGGTGTTCAAGAAAGTCCTCATTGCCAACCGCGGCGAAATCGCCCTCCGCATCATCCGCGTGTGCAGACAGTTCGGCGTAAAAACCGTCGCAGTCTATTCACAGGCGGACCGCGACTCGCTGCACGTGCGTTTCGCAGACGAAGCGGTCTGCATCGGCCCCCCGCCCAGTCGTGAGAGTTACCTGAAGATTCCCCGCATCATCGCCGCCGCCGAAATCACCGGCGCCGAAGCGATCCATCCCGGCTACGGGTTTCTCGCGGAGAACGCGTCATTTGCCGAGATCTGCGGAACCTCGGGCATCAAGTTTATCGGCCCCTCGCCGGCAATGATCAGCGCGATGGGGGATAAGGCGGTGGCCAAAGAGACCATGAAAAAAGCGGGCGTTCCCGTCGTCCCTGGAAGCGAGGGCATTGTCCCCGGGGTTCCGGAGGCGCTCGCGCTGGCAAAATCGATGGGGTTCCCCGTCATCATCAAGGCGGTGGCAGGGGGCGGGGGGAGAGGCATGCGCATCGTCCGCGAAGAGGCGGAACTCGACGGGGCATTCAAGACTGCCCGGCACGAAGCGGAACAGGGGTTTGGCAATCCCGACGTCTACATCGAAAAATACATCGAGCAGCCCCGGCACGTGGAGGTGCAGGTGTTCGGCGACCAGCACGGGAACGTGATCCACCTGGGTGAACGTGATTGTTCCGTTCAGCGGCGGCACCAGAAGCTGATCGAAGAATCGCCCTCGCCCGTCGTCGACGATCTGCTGCGCGAGAAGATGGGGGAGGCGGCGATCAAGGGGTGCAAAGCGGTCAATTATGAGAACGCAGGGACGATAGAATTCCTCGTCGACAAGGACAGGAATTTCTATTTCATGGAGATGAACACGCGCATCCAGGTCGAACACCCGGTGACCGAGCAGGTGACGGGACACGACCTGATCAAACTCCAGCTCCGGGTGGCGGCGGGGGAGAAGCTGCCACGAAAGAAAATACAGCACCGCGGCCACGCGATCGAATGCCGCATTAACGCCGAGGACCCGGAACACGGATTCCGCCCCTCTCCCGGCACCATCACCGATTTCCACATGCCCGGCGGGTTCGGCGTCCGGGTGGACACGCATGCCTACGCCGGCTATGCGGTCCCGCCGTACTACGACTCCCTGATCGCCAAACTCATCGTCTACGCGCAGACGCGCGAAGGGGCGATCAACAAGATGGCCGGGGCGCTTGATGAATTCGTCGTCCAGGGCATCAAGACGACGATTCCGTTCCACCGGCAGGTGATGCAGAACGAAAAATTCCGGAGCGGGGAGTTTGACACCGGATTCCTCGATTCGTTTCAGTTTATTCCGGCAGCCGACGACTGATCGGCCGCGCAGTACGCTTTCCACTCCCTCTGAAAGGATACGCCGCTATGAATTTCCCCGAGAACCTGAAGTACACCAAAGATCATGAATGGATACTGATCGCCGGCGACACCGGGACGGTCGGCATCACCGACTACGCGCAGGGTGAGCTCGGCGATGTTGTGTTTGTCGAGCTCCCGGCCAACGGCAAGACCGTGAAGCAGGGAGAGTCCTTCGGGACGATCGAGGCGGTCAAGGCGGTGTCGGATCTGTACGCGCCTGTCTCCGGCACCGTGACGGAAACAAATCCCGACATCGCGAAAACGCCCGAGCTCGTGAATAAGGATCCGTACGGCAAGGGATGGATGGTCAGAGTGAAGCTCGCGAAACCGGCCGAGGCCGCCGCTCTCCTCTCGGCGCCCGCGTACAAAGCGCTGGTGGGAAAATGAACGTCCCGGATCAAGCAGAGCTGAAGAGCCAGGCCGATCTCTTCTGCAACGATGAGTACTTCGACAGCAGGGTCTACGGCGCGCTGGCCGATATCGAACAGCACGGAGAACGGAAAAAGCTTCTTCGCACACTGGCCGACACCGAGCGGGAACACTCGGTATTCTGGAAAGAGATCTCCGGAAAAGACGCCCGTCAACCGAGTGCGCTGAAGATCCGGCTCCTCACGCTCATGCGCAGGATCGCGGGACTCACGTTCACGATGAAGTTCCTGGAGCTCCATGAAGGTGAGGTCGTCGCCCAGTACCAGCGCTGGATCCCCATGATGAGCGACGAGCGGCGGAGCCGGCTTACAGCGATCATGAAGGACGAAGAGGAACACGAAAGCTACTTCATGTCGCAGGTGGATGAGGCGATCGTACGCTATATCGGGTTTGTCGCGCTTGGACTGTCGGATGCCATCATTGAGATCACCGGCGTCCACGCAGGCTTTCTGGGCGTGATGGGCTCGACGCTGGTGGCGGGAATTGCGGGACTCGTGGTGGGATTTGCGGCCTGCATCTCGATGGGCGTCGCCGCCTATCTCAAGGCGAAGAGTGAAACAAGAAAATCGCCGCTGAAGTCGGCGCTTATTACGAGCGCATCATATCTGTGTGCGGTGATCCTCCTGGCAACGCCCTACTTCCTGACGCACTCGATGGCAGTCGCCTTCGGCGTCTCCACGCTCTTTGCGGTTGCCATGAGCATGGGCTTCACGTTCTATGTCTCAGTCGTCAACGAAACGAAGCTCGGGCGCGAGCTCGTCGAGAACACGAGCCTGCTGCTCGGGACCGCCGTGGCAACCTACTTCTTCGGCGAGCTGATCGGCTCTCTCTTCGGCGTCCGCGGGGTTATGGGGTAGCGTATTCCTCTATTGGCGGACACGCACAGATCAGGTTCCTGTCCCCGTGTGCGTTGTTGATCCGCCGGACCGCCGGCCAGAACTTGTTCGCCCGGACATACGCCGTCGGGAATGCGGCCTTCTCCCTCCCGTACGGCATCGACCAGGAATCGCTCACCACCATCGCCGCGGTGTGCGGCGCGTTCTTCAGGACGTTGGCATTCCTGTCCGCCTGACCGCGTTCAATCTCCCCGATCTCCTCCCTGATGGCAATCAGCGCTTCGCAGAACCTGTCGAGCTCTTCCTTGGACTCGCTTTCGGTTGGCTCGATCATGAGGGTCCCGGCCACGGGGAATGAGACCGTCGGCGCATGGAATCCGTAATCCATAAGCCGCTTCGCGACATCCTCCGCCTCGATGCCGGCCGACTCCTTGAATCCGCGCAGGTCCACGATGAACTCATGGGCAACGCGGCCGTTGACCCCCTTGTACAGTATCGGGTAGTGTCCCTCAAGACGCTTCGCCATATAATTGGCGTTCAGGATTGCCATCTGTGTGGCAAGAGTCAGTCCGGTTCCCCCCATCATTGCGCAATACGCCCAGGAAATCACAAGAATGCCGGCGCTTCCCCACGGGGCCGCCGAGACAGGTCCGATGCTGTCCGGGCCTCCTGCCGCGACCACCGGGTGGCCGGGGAGAAACGGCGCAAGATGTGCCGCGACGGCGATCGGTCCCATCCCCGGGCCGCCGCCGCCGTGCGGAATGCAGAACGTCTTGTGGAGGTTCAGGTGGCAAACGTCCGCTCCGAGTTCCGCCGGGCGGCAGAGTCCGACCTGCGCATTCATGTTCGCGCCGTCCATGTACACCTGTCCGCCGTTCGCATGGACGGTCGCGCAGATCTCCCGGATTGATTCCTCGAAGACGCCGTGTGTGGAGGGATACGTCACCATCAGCGCAGCGAGCCGGTCGCGGTGCTGCACCGCTCTCGCCTTCAGATCCCCGACGTCGATATTCCCCTGATCGTCACAATCCACAACAACGACTTCCATGCCTGCCATGACGGCGCTCGCCGGATTGGTCCCGTGGGCTGAATGTGGGATGAGGCAGACGGTCCGATGTGCTTCGCCCCGCTTCTCGTGATAGGCGCGGATGACCTGCAGCCCCGTGTATTCGCCCTGGGCGCCGGCGTTCGGCTGCAGCGACACCGCGGGAAAGCCGGTGATATCACCCAGCCACACCCCGAGTGACTCGAACAACTCCGTGTACCCCTGTGCCTGCTCCGCGGGGGCGAACGGATGCAACCTGCTGAATCCGGCCCACGTCACCGGAATCATCTCCGTGGTTGCGTTGAGCTTCATCGTGCATGAGCCGAGGGCGATCATGCTGACGTTGAGCGCAAGGTCCTTTGATTCAAGCCGGTGAAGGTACCGGAGCATTTCGGTCTCGGAATGATAGCTGTTGAAGACCGGATGCTGGAGGTATTCCGAGATCCGTTTCATTGCTCCGCTGTAGCCCGCGGCCGTTGAGGCCTCCGGCTTCACGCCCTTCGCCCCTCCGTTGAGCACCGCCAGGATCCGCTCGACCTCGTTTTCATCGGAAAGCTCGTCGAGAGCAATGCCGATTGTCATGTCGTCGAATGACCTGAAGTTCATGTGCGCATCCGCGGCCGACCGGAGGATGTGCGGCAGCGACCCGGTTTTCGGAGCAATGCGGATGGTGTCGAAGAAATCAGCGTGCACGACCCGGTGGCCGGTCTTTACCGCCCCCGCCGCAAGCATGGCGGTGAGCGCATGGATTCTCTGCGCAATGTTTCGGAGTCCGTGCGGACCATGGTACACCGCGTACATGCCCGCCATGACAGCAAGAAGGACCTGGGCGGTGCAGATATTGGACGTCGCCTTCTCACGCCGGATGTGCTGTTCGCGGGTCTGGAGTGCCATCCGGAGGGCTCTGTTCCCCGCGGCGTCGACGGAGACGCCGATAATGCGTCCCGGGAGGTGACGTTTGTATGCGTCCCGCGTTGCGAGATAGGCGGCGTGCGGGCCGCCGTAGCCGAGCGGTATGCCAAATCGCTGGGTGCTGCCGACCGCCGCGTCGGCGCCGAATTCGCCGGGGGGAGTCAGAAGCAGGAGACTCATCAGATCTGCCGCGACAACGACGAGAGCACTGACCGCGTGCGCCTTGCCGCAGAATGTCCGGTAATCATGGACTGCCCCGTCGGTGGCAGGATACTGCACCAGCGCGCCGAAGACGTCTTCTGAAAACTCGAACGACGCGTAGTCCCCGACCGTCACGCGGATGCCCAGGGGCCTGGCGCGGGTCCGGAGAACGGCGATGGTCTGGGGATGACACTCGTCCGAAACGAAAAATACGCCGTTGTGCGGCTGCCCCTTCACCGCGTGAACCATCGACATCGCCTCGGCCGCAGCGGTCGCCTCGTCCAGAAGCGACGCGTTTGCGATTTCGAGTCCGGTCAGATCGATGATCACCGTCTGGAAATTGAGGAGTGCCTCCAGCCGTCCCTGTGCGATCTCGGCCTGGTACGGCGTGTATGCCGTGTACCATCCCGGATTTTCCAGAATATTCCGGAGGATCACTGCGGGCGTGACGGCTTCGTGATAACCCATCCCGATGAGCGAGCGGTAGAGCGTGTTCTTTGAGGCGATGGCGCAGAGCGCTGCGAGCACCTCGTCTTCCGTGCGCGGTTCCCCGATTGCAAGCGGTCGTTTGGTCCGGAGGGCCGGGGGAATGACGCTGGCAGTGATCTCGTCAAGCGAGGCGAACCCCAGTTCCTTGAGCATCGCGGCAGTCGCTTCCTCGCCGGGTCCGATGTGACGGCGTGAAAATGGAATGGGGGAAAATTCATTCAGGGACATGCAGGGTACTCCTTGTGAGATCGAAGCATCAGTCACGGTCGGGGCGGATGGCGGAATCGGTCGGCTTCGCAGACATGATCCGCGGCAGGACGTAAAATACGGAGAAACGGCCACAATTTCAACGATCGAACAGGCTCCGCTGCGCATCGCCGCCGCGGCGGAAGTGCGCGGTGGAGACCTCCTCCCACCGGCGGTCAAGTCCGTAACGCGACGCATGAACACGGAAGAGCGCGTTGATGCTCTCCGCGATTTCGCCCTCGCCGGTCATGCGCGACCCGAAACGCGCGTCGCTGAGCGCGCCGCCCCTGGTATCCTTCATCCTGTTCAGGATTTTCGCCGCGCGTTCCGGGAGCGCCCGCCGGACCCACTCGGTGAAGAGCGGTTCGACCGGACCCGGCAGCCGGGCCAGAATGTATCCGGCGCTCGTCGCGCCGCACGATGCGGTCTCACGCAGTATCGAAGGAAGTTCTTCGTCGGTGAGTCCCGGAATGATCGGGGCCGCATTGACGCCGACCGGTATGCCGTTTTCCGAAAGACTCTTGATCGTTGCGAGGCGTTGGGCGGGTGTCGATGTCCGCGGTTCCATCATCCGGATCAACTCCGGATTCAGGCTGGTGACCGATACGAGCACATGGACGAGATCGTACCGGGCAAGTTCCCTGAGGATATCCAGGTCGCGCAGGATCAGGGCATTCTTGGTGATGATCCCGAGCGGATTGCGGTATTCAAGAAACACCTCGAGGCACTTGCGCGTGATCTGCAGTTTCCGCTCCACCGGCTGGTAGCAATCGGTGTTTCCGGAGAGGACCACGATCTGCGGCTCCCAGCTCTTCCTGCGGAATGTTGCCGCGAGAAGTTCCGGCGCGCGCATCTTTACCATGATCTTTGTTTCAAAGTCGAGCCCGGCCGAAAACCCGAGGTATTCATGTGAGGGGCGTGCGTAACAGTAGATGCACCCGTGTTCGCACCCCCGGTACGGATTGAGGCTGTACCGGAAATCGATGTCCGGGCTGTCGTTGTGTGCGAGTATGGATCGGGAGGTGTCTTCGTAAAAGGTCGTGCGGACCGGACGCGGATCATCATCCTCCGGCTCCAGGTCGAGCGGCAGGCGGTGCAGCTTCTCAAACTTGTTCGGCGGGTTAAACCCCGCCGCGCGTCCCTTCACAGTCCCGCTCTCCCTCATCGCATATCTCTTTTCTCTGTTCTCTCTTCTCTGCTTCTAGATCACTCTTCGTTCGTACGTCCCGAGAACCCTGAGGTGCGAGACAACTTCCCGGAGATGCTCGAGGGCCCGCTCGACCCGCGGTTCTGCCGGGCTCCCCGCCAGATCGATATAGAAGAGATACTCGAACGGCGTCCGGGGGTCGGGACGCGATTCTATCTTGAGAAGATCGATATCCCGAAGGGCGAAGACACCCAGGATGTGAAAGAGGATGCCCGGCCGGTTTGCTGCGGGGGTGAATGCGATGCTCGACTTGGTCCGCGTGCCGCGGCGCCCCTTCCACGGTGAGCGCGCGATGGCCAGGAACCGGGTGAAGTTGTTTCCGGCGTTCCCGATGTTCCGTTTGAGTATGCGCAGTCCGTAGAGCTTCGCCGCGTGCGAGCCGGCGATGGCGGCGACCGCGCGGTCTCCCTCGCGGGCAACGGATTCTGCGGCGCCGGCTGTGTCAAAGAACGGCTCGGGGCGAAGCCGCCTGTGCGCCCGGAAGAACGCATTGCACTGGGCCAGCGCCTGGGGATGAGAGCGGACCGTCCGGATTCCGGCGAGAGTCGCCCGGGGGTGAGCGAGCAGGACATGCTCGACCCGCAGATGAGTCTCGCCGACGATGTGGAGCCTGCGGGCGAGAAGGAGGTCGTAGTTTTCGTGAATGCTTCCCGCGAGTGAGTTTTCAATCGGGATGACTCCCCGGTCGGCCCGTCCCCGCTCGACAGCGTCGAACACATCCTCGAACGTCGCACACGGCAGCGTCGTCACTTTCCTCCCGAGCATTTGCCGCACGGCAAGCTCGCTGTATGCTCCATGAATCCCCTGGAATGCTGCCTTCATGCTCCTTCGTCCTGTTCCCTTTCTTCCCAAACATGGGAATGTGCGCGGCCGGCCGGAGGGAAAACCGTTAAATTGGAATTTAAACTCAACCCGCCTCCGGCACACTATTTGAACAACTTGGGGCGATCTGGAGGTCCCGTCCCCCCGGCGTTGCAACCGCAGGTCCGGCGTCGTACCTTTGAATATACAACGAAGCCCGCATCAGTTTCCACAAGGAGCACCCCCCGTGAAAAAAAAGAAATCGCAACGCGCACCCAAGGGTCTGCGCGGAAGGGATTTTCTGTCAGTTGACGATCTGTCGCCCGCCGAAATGCGGGCGCTCTTTGCACGCGCCACGGATATGAAGGCCCGGCCGGCGAAATACAGGAAGTCGCTCGACGGGAAAATGATGGCCCTGATTTTCGAAAAGCCTTCGCTCCGGACACGCACCACCTTTACGGTCGGCATCAAGCAGCTCGGCGGAGACTCGCTGCTGCTCACCCCTGCCGACATCAACCTCGGGAAGCGGGAATCGGTCTATGATGTGGCGAAGAATCTCGAGCGCATGGTCAGCGGCATCATGATCCGCACGTTCGGCCATGACATCTGCACGTCCATGGCGGAACACGCGTCCATACCGGTGATCAACGGCCTGACTGATTTCGAGCATCCGTGCCAGGCGATGGCGGATTTTCTGACCATCATTGAATGCAAGAAGAACCTGAAGAAGCTCAAGGTGACGTATATCGGCGACGGGAACAACGTCACCCACTCGCTGATGCTCGCCGCCGCGAAGCTCGGCGTGACACTCGCGGTCGGGACGCCCCAGGGCTACACGCCCGACAGCGGGGTCATGGAGCGTTCCCGAGCGATTGCTCGTGAAAGCGGTGCGACGATCTCCTGGACCGCAGATCCCGTGGAAGCCGTGAGAGATGCGGATGTGGTCTACACGGACACCTGGGCAAGCATGGGGCAGGAGGCGGAAGCGGCACAGCGCAGGAGCATCTTCAGACCGTATCAGGTGAACCGTGATCTCTTTGCGCATGCGCGGCCGGATGCGCTCTTCATGCACTGTCTCCCTGCGCACCGGGGGGAGGAAGTGACTGACGAGATCATCGATTCGAAGAACTCGGTCGTGTTTCAGGAGGCGGAGAACCGCCTGCACGTGCAGAAGGCCATCATGTACGAGCTGCTGCGTGACTGACGCGTCGAAGCTTGTCCTTGTTGCGGTCGGCGGGAATGCGCTCATCCGGGAGGGACAGAAAGGGACCGCGCAGGAACAATTTCAGAATGCGGTGGAGACGGCCAATGTGGTCGTCAAGCTGATCAAGGCGGGCCACCGTGTTGTCCTCACCCACGGCAACGGGCCGCAGGTGGGCGCCATGCTCGTCCGGTCCGAACTGGCGGCGGCGCATGCCTACCGGATGCCGCTCGACTGCGGCGTGGCGGCGACGCAGGGCGAGATCGGGTACGTTCTCCAGTACGCGATGTGGCAGGCGATGCAGGTCGAAGGACTCAACACGCCGGTCGTTTCCCTCGTCACGCAGGTGCTCGTCGACGCAGCCGATCCCGCGTTCCAGAAACCGACCAAGCCGATCGGCCCGTTTTACACGCGCGATGAAGCCCGTCGGTACCGGGACCTCTTCGGCTGGGACTTTATCGAGGATGCCGCGCGCGGCTTCCGGCGCGTGGTTGCCTCACCCGAGCCGAAGGGGATCGTGGAACTGGAAGCCATCCGGGCGTGCGTTGACCGCGGACTCGTCGTCATCGCCGGCGGCGGCGGCGGTGTGCCGGTCTTCAACGACCATGACATCACCAAGGGGGTCGAGGCCGTGATTGACAAGGACCATACGTCCGCCATTCTCGCCTGGCAGCTGCATGCCGACGTGTTTGCCATCGCCACCGACGAAGACAAGGTCTATCTCGATTACCGCAAGGCGTCCCAGCGCGGACTGGATCAGCTCACCGCGGAGGAGTGCCGGGCCCACATCGCCGACGGACAGTTCCCTCCGGGGAGCATGGGACCGAAAATCGCCGCGGCCCTGGTGTTTCTCGAACGGGGCGGGCGCGAGGCCATCATTACCAATGCTGCGCACCTCATCGAAGCCATCGGAGGGAAGGGCGGAACACATATTGTACGGACAGCCGACGCACCAGGTCGCTGACATTCATTTCTGATCACGAGGAGAGCTGTATGCCCAAAACGCGTGTGCTGATCATGGGAGCGGCGGGGAGGGACTTCCATAATTTCAATACCGTCTATCGCGGCAACCGGAAGTGTGAGGTTGTCGCGTTCACCGCAACACAGATACCGAATATCGCCGGCCGCAAGTATCCGGCCGCGCTTGCAGGGAAATTGTACCCGAAAGGAATCCCGATTTTCCCCGAGTCGGATCTTCCCCGGCTCATCGCAAAGCTCCGCGTGGACGAGGTGGTGTTTTCGTACTCCGACGTGTCGCATCAGTACATCATGGATAAGGCATCCCTCGTGCTGTCGCTCGGAGCCGATTTCAAAGTGCTGGGGACGGCCCTCACCATGCTCGCCTCAAAGGTCCCGGTCATTGCCGTGGTGGCCGTCCGCACGGGCTCCGGAAAGAGCCAGACATCACGCAAGGTGTGCAGCGAGCTCCGGCGCCGCGGGAAGCGCGTGGTGGCGGTCCGCCACCCCATGCCGTACGGGGACCTGGTCAGGCAGAAAGTGCAGCGCTACGGAACGCTGGACGATCTGGTGAAGAACCATTGTACGGTCGAGGAAATGGAGGAGTACGAACCCCACATCGTCGAAGGGACGATCATCTATGCGGGGGTCGATTATGAAGCGATTCTCCGGCAGGCGGAGAAGGAGGCGGACGTCATCGTGTGGGACGGCGGCAACAACGACATGTCGTTTTACCGCCCCGATCTGACCATCACCGTTGTGGACCCCCATCGTCCCGGCCATGAGCTGACGTATTACCCGGGCGCAGTGAATGTCCGGCTGGCCGACGTCATTGTCATTAATAAGGTCGATTCGGCTTCCCCGGAGAATACCGACACCGTCATGCGAAACGTCACGGCCGTCAATCCCCGCGCCGCGATCATCAGGGCGAATTCAACGATTACCGTGGAGGACGCCGCGGTCATCCGCGGAAAACGCGTGCTGGTGATTGAGGACGGGCCGACGTTGACGCACGGCGAAATGAGCTATGGCGCGGGGACCATCGCGGCGAAAATGTTCGGCGCGAGCGCAATCATCGACCCGCGGCCGTACGCCGTCAACTCCATTGCCGAAACATACGTGAAGTACCCGCGCACGGGCGCAGTGCTCCCTGCGATGGGGTACGGCGATGAGCAGGTCCATGACCTGGAAACGACCATCGACAAGGTGCCATGCGATGCGGTCATCATCGGCACGCCGATCGACCTGCGGCGCGTCCTGAACATTTCAAAACCTTCCGTTCGTGTCCAGTACACGCTGGACGAGGTCACGAAACCGGACCTTGCCGGCATCCTGGAGGAATTTCTCCGGAGAAAACGTCGCCGGCGGTAGGGGGAATCCCCGCCTCGCCCGCAACTTTTGAAGAAATCAGAGAAAAATCGTATATTATGATATAATGACCCACTCAGAACTCGTCCTGATCCTCGACTACGGCTCGCAATATTCGCAGCTCATTGCCCGCCGGGTGAGGGAAGCAGGCGTATATTCTGAGCTCCACCCGTTCAACACCCCCATAGAGAAAATCCGGGCCCTCAACCCGAAAGGGATCATCCTCTCGGGGAGTCCCTACAGCGCGTACGACGAGGGGGCGCCGCTTTCGTCCCCCGAGGTCTGGTCGCTCGGCATCCCTGTGCTCGGGATTTGCTACGGGCTTCAGCTTCTGGCGTACCAGCTCGGCGGAAAACTCGACAAGGCCGCGCGGCGCGAGTACGGGCCGGCGGAGCTGGTGATCGACGACCGGAGCGACCTTTTTGCGGGGATCACCCCTGACGGGCCGAACGGGCTCAAGGTCTGGATGAGTCACGGCGATCACCTCACCGCCCCACCGCTCGATTTTGAACCGATCGCGCATACCGCGAACGCGCCGATCTGTGCGGTCAGGAATCCCTCCCGGAAGATCTACGCCGTCCAGTTTCATCCCGAAGTGGTCCACACGCCGAAAGGGAAGGAAGTACTCCACAATTTCCTCTACCGGATCTGCGGCTGCACGGGGGGATGGAATCCCTCGTCGTACATTCTGGAATCTCTTCGCTCCCTCCGTGCCACCATCGGGGAGGGGAGAGTCATCTGCGCGCTCAGCGGCGGAGTCGATTCCTCGGTCGCGGCGGTGCTGCTGCATGAAGCAATCGGCGATCAGCTTACCTGCATTCACATCGATAACGGGCTGATGCGCAAGGACGAGTCGGCGGCGGTCGTCAGCACGTTCCGCGACCGGTTCAAGATGAAACTCCTCCACGTGGATGCCTCCGACCAGTTCCTCGATGCCCTGGCCGGCGTGTCGGACCCTGAACAAAAACGGAAGATCATCGGCAAGCTTTTCATCGACGTGTTCGAACGGGAATCGCAAGCGATCGGCCAGGTGAACTTCCTTGCCCA
Organism: Bacteroidota bacterium; assembly: GCA_041493205.1. GTDB lineage: Bacteria > Bacteroidota > Ignavibacteria > UBA10030 > UBA6906 > JBGPYM01. Next base: position 2,959 of record JBGPYM010000046.1, on the reverse strand, counting down.
GGGGACGCTTTACCCCGATGTCATCGAATCGACGTCGTTTAGAGGTCCCTCCGTGACGATCAAGTCGCACCACAACGTGGGGGGGCTCCCCGCAACCATGCGGCTGAAACTGATCGAGCCGTTCCGGGAGCTCTTCAAAGACGAAGTCCGCGCCGTCGGTGCCGAGCTCGGCCTCCCGGACGACCTCATCTGGCGGCACCCCTTTCCCGGACCCGGACTCGCAGTCCGGGTCCTTGGCGAGGTCACCCGCGAGCGGCTCCGCCTCCTCCGCGACGCCGATGCGATCTTCGTGGAGGAAGTCAAACGTGCCGGCCTCTATCGCGACATCTGGCAGGGGTTTGTCGTCTTGCTGCCGGTAAAATCCGTGGGCGTCATGGGTGACGACCGTACGTACGAATACACCGTCGCCCTCCGGGCGGTCAGCAGCGTAGACGGGATGACGGCAGACTGGTTCCGGATGCCGCACGATGTGCTGGCGCGGATCTCTTCGCGCATCACGAACGAAATCCGGGGGATCAACCGCGTGGTGTACGATATCAGCTCCAAGCCCCCCGCGACGATCGAATGGGAATGAGCACAAAAGCCGGATAATGCATGCGCCGCTACTTTTCATTCGTCAAGATCGAACATACGCTCTTTTCGCTCCCGCTCATTTATAGCGGCGTGTTGCTCGGATCGAAGGATGCCCTTCCGCCCCTGAAAACGCTTATTCTCGTCCTGACGGCGGGAACAGGCGCACGGACCGTCGCATTTGCCCTCAACCGGATCATCGACCGGCAGATCGATGCGCGCAACCCCCGGACGTCGGCGCGTGACCTCCCCTCGGGGCGCATGACGCTCTGGGAGGCGTCCTGGGTGATGATCGCCGGCCTCGCATTGTACGCGGGATCCGCATATTTCATTTCGGATTTTTGTTTCCGCATGTCCGCCATCCCGCTTGCAGTATTCGTCGTCTACCCGACCATGAAACGCTACACGCCCCTGGCACATTTCGGGGTCGGGTTTGGGCTTGCCATGGGGCCGCTCGGCGGATGGTTTGCGGTGTCGCCATCGTTCGACAATCTCATGGTCCCGGGACTCCTCTCGCTCTTCACGCTCTTCTGGGTCGCCGGATTCGATATCATCTATGCGACGCTGGACGAGGAATTCGACCGGCATGAATCGCTCTATTCCTTCCCGGCACGGTTCGGAAGGGAACGCGCCCTCAGGTATTCTGCGCTCTTTCACGGTATCGCGTTCGCCCTTCTGGTCATCCTGTTTTTTACTTCCGTGATGTCCCTCCTCGCGCTTCCTTTGCTTGCCCTTACCGGCTGGCTTCTCTACCTGGAGCAGAAAAAAGCCGACAATGTCGAGCTGGCGTTTTTCAGGATTAACGCCGTGGCGGGCCTTGCGGTCTTCAGCATGGTGGCCGTGGGGGTCTACATATGAAAATCGCCGTCGGGATCACCGGCTCCTCGGGTGCGGTTTTTGCTGTGGATTTTCTCAGTAAATGTCCCGAAAAGAAATTCCTGATTGTGAGCAGCTGGGGAAAAATACTCCTCCGCGACGAGCTGAACATGAACGAGAAGGATCTGAAGCCGCTGGCGACGCGGATCTTCTCGGACGATGATCTCGCAGCGCCGCTCGCTTCGGGATCCAATGCTTTCGACGCCTTTGTCATTATTCCGGCCTCCACATCGACGGTCGGAAAAATCGCATCGGGGATCGGCGACACGCTTATCACGCGCACCGCCCAGGTCTGCCTCAAGGAACGGCGCACCCTCGTCATCTGCGTCCGTGAATCCCCCATGTCCACGCTCTCGCTGGAACAGTGCGCGCGGCTCTCCGGCTACGGCGCGGTGATCATGCCGATCGCACCCCCCATGTATTTCGTCCCGAAAACCGTCGATGAGTACGTCGCGGGCTTTACCGACAGGGTCATGGCGCAGATTGGCCTCGGCACGGGACGGGGATGGCGTGCGGAGGAGCTGGAATGACGTTCCCGAGTTACGGCGATTTCGCGCGGTATCTCGAATCCGTGGGCGAGCTGCATCGGGTCCCGTTCGAGGTGGACCCGTATCTGGAAATCACCGAAATCGCTTCACGCGGGATCCGGGAGGGGAAGCCTGCACTCTGGTTCGAGAAGGTGAAAGGCTCTCCGTATCCGCTCGTGATCAATGCCCTGGCAAGCGACTTCCGGTGCGAGCTGGCGCTCCACAAGCATCCGGAACAGCTCGGCGAAGAGCTGATTCATTTTCTGGGGGACGTGTTCCCCCCGAAGCCGTCCACCGTCTGGAAAAATCGTTCGCTCGCGGGGCGCTTCCTCCACTCTCCGGTGCGCACTGTCCGTTCGGGACTCGCACAGCAGGTGGTGGAGGATCCCGACCTGGACCGCCTCCCCGTTCTCACCTGCTGGCCGGAAGACGGCGGGCGCTTCCTGACGCTCCCGCAGGTCGTGACCTACGATCCCCGGAGCGGCAAGCGGAACATGGGTGTGTACCGGATGCATGTGTTTGACAAGAAAACCACCGGCATGCACTGGCAGATTCAGAAGGGGGGAGGGTTCCACTATTACCAGGCCGAGAAGCTCGGTCAGCCGCTGGAGCTGGCCGTGGCGCTCGGGACCGATCCTGCACTGCTGCTGGCAACTGTGGCGCCCCTGCCGGAAAACATCGACGAAGCGATGTTCGCCGGATTCCTCCGTGGAAGACGGACTGAATTCACGCACGGGACCTCGATATCCATTCCCGTGCCGGCAAATGCCGAATTCATCCTGGAAGGCGTTGTGCAGCCGGGTGAGCGGAGGATGGAAGGGCCGTTCGGCGATCATTTCGGACACTACTCGCATGCGGCCGAGTTTCCCGTCTTTCATTGCAGCGCCGTCACGCACCGGCGCGATCCCGTCTTTCCGGCCGCCGTGGTGGGCATACCCCCCATGGAGGACAAATTCCTCGGGGACGCGACGCAGAGGATTCTGGGG
>JBGPYM010000223.1:0-5082 GCA_041493205.1 Bacteroidota bacterium | reverse complement strand
TACTTTGCTGCAGGGTCCGTCTCCCCGGCCGCTGTCAGGCGGGAGAACGGTCATGACGGTGCCGGCAAACCTGCAAGTATTGGGAGGAAGAGATGGGGATTGCTGAACGGGTAGGTTGAGAGATCGCGCACCGGAATCCTTCGAGCCGCTGCAGGAAGGAAGGAAGCCGGTGAGAAGCAGAACAGCTGATGTGGCAAGCGTGGCGCAAAGAACAGTCCTACGGCCCCGGGAACGATCGTTCACGTGTACCTCTCAATGAGCTGCGTTAGATTTCTCCACCAATATACTCGGCCACGGACTCACCCGCAAGACCGGAAGGACAAAACTCCCGCCCGTGGCAGCGGTCACAGCATTCCAAGTGCGGCCGCCAGATAGCGCCCGGTGATGGAATCGCGTGCACGGGCGACCTGCTCCGGAGTCCCTTCGGCAATGATCTTTCCCCCCTCTTTCCCCCCTCCCGGCCCGAGATCCACTACCCAGTCTGCCGTCTTGATCACATCCAGGTTATGCTCGATGACGACGATGGTATTTCCCTTCTCCACGAGCTTGTTGAGAACCGTCAAAAGCATCCGGATATCCTCAAAATGGAGCCCTGTGGTCGGTTCATCGAGTATATACAGCGTGTTTCCCGTACCGATTTTCGAGAGTTCCGTGGAGAGCTTTACCCGCTGTGCTTCGCCGCCGCTGAGCGTCGTTGCCTGTTGACCGAGGGTAATATACCCGAGGCCCACGTCGTAGAGGGTTCTGAGCTTCCTCGCGATGCCCGGAATTTCGTTGAAAAATTCAACAGCATCCGCAACCGTCATATCCAGGACATCCGCAATCGACTTCCCCTTGTATACCACCTGGAGGGTTTCCCGGTTATACCGTTTCCCCTTGCAGACATCGCACATCACGTATACGTCCGGGAGAAAATTCATCTCAATCTTCTTGACGCCGTCCCCCTCGCATCCCTCGCACCGTCCCCCGGACACGTTGAAGCTGAAGCGGCCCGCCTTGTAACCCCGGATTTTCGCTTCAGGCATCTGCGTGTACAGATCGCGGACCAGTCCGAACAGCCCGGTATAGGTCGCCGGATTGGAACGGGGGGTTCTGCCGATCGGGGACTGGTCGATGTCGATCACCTTATCAAGGTGGGCGATCCCTTCGACCTTTTTGTGCGGGAGCGGGACGGCCTTGGAGGAGTAAAATTTCCGTGCGAGGACCCTGTAAAGGGTCTCATTGATCAGGGTGGATTTGCCCGAACCGCTCACGCCCGTCACGGCGATGAAGGAACCGAGCGGCAGTTGCAGCGTCACGTTGACCAGGTTATTGCCTGTTGCGCCCGCGAGTACGATGGACTTGCCGTTTCCCGGACGGCGTTCCTTCGGCACCTCGATCGATTTCTTGCCGCGCAGGTAAAGCGACGTATACGACACGGGCTCGAATCCGTTTCCGCCCACCGGAAGCGCATCGTTCCTCAGGGCGAGATCATGCGGCCTGCCCGCCGTGACCAGGTGTCCGCCGTGGCGGCCCGCGCCGGGCCCCAGATCGATCGCATAATCCGCGCTCTCGATCATTTCCTTGTCGTGCTCGACGACAATCACGGTGTTCCCCAGGTCGCGCAGAGCCTTCAACGACGCGATCAGTTTGATATTGTCCCGCTGGTGGAGGCCGATGCTTGGCTCATCGAGAATGTAGAGCACCCCGACGAGCTGCGTTCCGATCTGGGTTGCCAGACGGATGCGCTGACCTTCGCCCCCCGAGAGCGTGCGGGCCGGACGGTCGAGGGAGATGTAATCGAGCCCCACGTTGAGCAGAAACGTCAGGCGCTGAACGATCTCCTTGAGCACCGGCGCCGCGATGGTCATCGGCCGCTCGCCGAGCTTCAGGCTTCCGAAGAATTTCACCGCATCGGCGATGGGAAGGGACACGACGTCATGGATATTGTAGGAAGTCCCGCGGGATTCATCATGAAGCCGGACCGCAAGACTCTCTTTGCGAAGACGTCCCCCCGCGCAGGCAGGACACGGCTTCACGTTCATATACGCCTCGACCCACTCCCGGATCGTGTTCGAAAAGCTGTCGCTGTAGTAATGGCTCAGTATGTCGTGAACGCCGCCGAACCTGTGCTTATAGACGACCGATCTGCCGCTTGCATAGCGGTACTCGATGTCGAATTTTTCGCTCCCTCCCCCCTTCCAGAGGACCTCACGCGCTTTCTTCGTGAGTTTCCTGAGCGGCATGTCAAAGTCAAATCCATACGCCTTCCCCACGGCGCGCAGCTGGCTGAAGACCCAGGTCTGGCGCGGTTTCCCGAAGGGTGCAATGCCTTCCTCGCTGATGCTCAGGTCCCAGTCGGGGATGATCAGGTCTTCGTCAAATTCCTTGATTTCACCCAGCCCGTTGCACGCGGGGCAGGCGCCGAAGGGCGAATTGAACGAAAAGGAATTCGGGGCGGGCTCTTCGTAGCTTATGTTGCAGAATGCGCAGGAGAGGTGGCGGCTGAAGAGAATGTCTTCCCCGCGCGCTGCACCGGGTGCCGGCGTGCGTTTCCCTTTGTTCGTGCGGGACGCCTGCGCGGAGGGGGCTCCCCCCTTCTCCGTGCTCACAATCAGGACACCGCCGCCGAACCTGAGCGCCACCTCGACGGAGTCCGCAATGCGGCCGCGGGCTTCCTTTTTGACCACAATGCGATCGACGACAATCTCGATGTTATGGACCTTGTACCGGTCCGCCTGCAGGCCTTTGGCAATTTCTTTCAGCTCGCCATCCACACGCACGCGCAGGAACCCGTCGCGCAGGATCTCCTCAAAAAGCTCCCGGTAGTGGCCTTTCCGTCCGCGGATGACCGGAGCCAGGATCTGCACTTTTGAGCCGTCCGGCAGGCGCAGGATGCTGTCGATGATCTGGTCGGTGGTCTGCCGCTGCACCTTCCTGTCGCAGTTGGTACAGTGCTGAGTTCCCGTCCGCGCAAAGAGCAGCCGGAGGTAGTCGTAGATTTCCGTTACCGTGCCGACCGTGGAGCGGGGGTTGGGGCTGACGGTCTTCTGTTCGATGGAAATTGCGGGGCTGAGGCCTTCGATATAGTCGACGTCCGGCCGTTCCATCACGTCGAGGAACTGGCGGGCATACGCCGAAAGGCTGTCCACAAACCTGCGCTGCCCCTCGGCATAGACGGTGTCGAAGGCCAGGCTCGATTTGCCGGAGCCCGAAAGTCCGGTGATGACCACGAGCTTCCCGCGCGGAATATCAACATCAACGTTTTTGAGGTTGTGTTCCCGCGCCCCGCGTATGACGATGGACTGCTGTTCCGGCATGGGGGTCAAAAACCGTACGAAAGGTTATCATTAAGTATACGGCATCGCCGGCGGAAAAACAACGGCCTGGAGGAGGGAGGGGCGGAGGGTTACTGGATGCGCTGACGCTTCACGAGATATTCCGTCAGCGCGACGTCGAACGTTGTCCTGGTATCCATGATGACGTAATCGATGGCATGTTCCCGGCATTCCCGTTTGTACTGATCGAGGAATCCCGCCATGGCTTCCCGGTACGCGGCCTGAATGTGCCACGGCTGGGTCGTCATCCGTTCGGCGGTTTCCAGATCACGGAAGACTGCATCACCGCCGAAGGCAAACGAGCGCTCCATCGGGTCGAGGACGTGCATCACGATCACTTCGTTTTTCTTGTGGCGGAAGTGCTTGAGGGCGGCCATCACGCCCGCCGGTTCGTCGAGCAGATCGCTGATGACGATCACAAGTCCCCTGCGCTTCATCCGGTCGGCGGCCTGATGGAGCGCGCGGGCGGCGCCTGTCGTTCCCGAGGGGTGTGCCTGCTGGAGACGAATGAGGAGCTGATGGAGATACGACCGCGTGGTCCTGGGCGGGAGGTACGCGGAGAGTTCCGCATCGAACATTGCGAGACCGACGGCATCCTGCTGGCGCATCATCAGATAGGCCAGCGCCGCCGCCAGGTAGGACGCATATTCGAGTTTGGGCATGTTTCCCGGCGAGGCGTACCCCATCGACCGGCTCGTATCCAGAATGATGGTTGCCTTAAGGTTGGTCTCTTCCTCGTACTGTTTGATGTAATAACGGTCCGTGCGGCCGTAGATTTTCCAGTCGATGTGCCGGATCGAGTCGCCGGGCATGTACTGCCGGTGCTCGGCAAATTCGACGCTGAACCCGTGGTAGGGGCTTCGGTGCAGCCCGGTGATGAATCCCTCGACGACCAGCCTGGCCCGGATCTCCATGTTGGAGAGGCGGGAGATGACGTGGGGCTGGAGGTACTGGAGTGGAGTGGGCATTCAGAGCAGGCTCATTTTTTTACATCCGGGAGGAGCTCCTCGGGGGGTTTGCCGAGGGTATTCAGCTCGAACTGGGCAGAAAGAGCCATTTCGTGATCCGGATATCGCGCGAGGAAGCGGTGGTAGGCTGCCGCCGCGCTGTCGATGTCGTGCAGTTCATTATTATACAGGTAGCCGATCAGGAACATCGACATGGGCGCCTGTTTTCCCTCCGGGTAGAGTTCGACGTATCTGCGGTATGCGTCGAGGGCCTCGGGGATCTCGTGGGTGTAGTTGTTCCGGATGGTGGCGATGTGGAAGAGCGCCACTTCTGCCAGGACGTGCCCGGGATGGTCATCGATGACCTTTGTAAAATCGTTGATGACGGGATGGAAGAGCAGGCGAGCTGCATCGGCGCTCCTGAGAGTATCCATCGCACTGACAGCCGCCGTTTCCGCCTCCTCCGCCTTCTTGAACGATTCTTCTGCCGACGGCTTGCTGCATCCTGCCATGAGCAGGCCGCATATCAGAATACCAGGAATAGACCTCATCATGGGATCGTGCTCCTTCGTGTCAGGGTTTCCGGACCATGACCGAGCCGAAGAATCCGTCCGTCCCGGTCTTGTGGGGGAGAAGTTCGAGGTATTCTCCGGCTGCATCGCCGGGAGGGAGGACCGCATTGCCGGCGGCTTCCCGGACGGGGAGGAGTGTAAATTCCCCGTGCCCGCGGAGGAAAGCACTCACGACCGCCTGGTTCTCCCGTTCCAGGAGCGAGCAGGTGGCGTACAGCAGCCTCCCGCCCGGTTTCACCAGCGGGG
>JBGPYM010000105.1:0-9902 GCA_041493205.1 Bacteroidota bacterium | reverse complement strand
TTGTGGAATTCGTCGTTGCCAAGGAACATAATGTGTACCCGATGATCCCCGCGGGACAGACTGTGCACGAGATGATCGATAATCCCGAACCTGCATCCGCCGGCACATCGACAGAAAACAACGGCGAGCCGGTCATGTTCCTGGCAAAAGGAAAACCCATGCACACTCCGAGAAAGGCCGGCACCGATGCCACAGTCCTCATCCCTCACTAACGTCCGCACCGGACAGGCCGTGCAGGACGCCGCAAAGCGCCACACGATTTCGATCATCGTCGAAAACAAATTCGGTGCGTTTAACCGGATCGCCGGCATGTTCGCGGCGAAAGGGTACAACATCGACAGCATGACCGTCGGGCCCACCGAGGAAGAAGGCCTCTCGCGCATGACCATCGTGACCCGCGGCGACGACCAGATCATCGAGCAGATCACGAAGCAGCTGAACAAGCTGATCGACGTGATCAAGGTGATCGATCTGACCTTCGAAAGTTTCGTGGAGCGTGAGCTTGTCCTTGCAAAAGTGCAGACGACGGCGGAGACCCGGCCGGAAATCATGCAGATCGCGGAGATCTTCCGCGCAAAAGTCGTGGATATCAGCCCGCGCACGCTGACGCTCGAGGCCACAGGGAGCCAGCAAAAAGTCGACGCAATTATCAAAATGCTCAAGCCGTTCGCCATCAAGGAGATCTCCCGGACGGGGAGGGTCGCACTCAAACGGGAATTCCAGGGGGAGGTCTGACGATCGGCGCAGGGAATTGCGGACACCCTTCCTGGTCCGCGTTACGTATTACATGGGAGAATGCACCATATGAGTGACCGCATCTGGATTTTCGATACGACGCTCCGGGACGGAGAACAGGCGCCCGGGTGCAGCATGAACGCCGATGAAAAGGTGACGATGGCACGGCAGCTCGAACGACTCGGTGTCGATGTCATCGAAGCCGGGTTCCCGGTTGCATCGGCCGGCGACTTCGATGCCGTCTGCCGCATCGCCGAAAGCGTCGAGCGGCCGGCCGTGGCGTGCCTCTGCCGCGCCGTGCCCGGCGACATCGACCGGGGATGGAAGGCGGTCAGCAGGGCGCGGAAACCCCGTATCCATACGTTTATTGCCACCTCCGATATCCACCTCAGGCACAAGCTCAACAAGACCCGCGAGGAAGCATTGCGTGACGCATCCCGGGCGGTCGCGCACGCTGCATCCCTCTGCCCGGACGTGGAGTTCTCCTGTGAGGATGCGTCCCGGAGCGATATCGGATTCCTCTGCGAGATCGTCGCTGCTGCAATCGAGGCGGGCGCGACGGTCATCAACCTCCCCGATACGGTGGGTTACGCCATACCGGGGGAATATGGCGCTCTGTTTGAAGCGATACGCCGGCGGGTGCGCCCCGCATCCGCGGTGGTTCTGAGCGCCCATTGCCACAACGACCTCGGTCTGGCGGTGGCAAACAGCCTGGCGGCCATCGAACATGGCGCCCGGCAGGTGGAATGCACCGTGAACGGGATAGGAGAACGGGCGGGAAACGCCGCACTGGAGGAGCTCGTTGCAGCAATCACCACAAGGTCGGCATTGCTCGGTGTCAGCACCGGTGTCGCCACGGAGGAAATCTACCGCTCGAGCCGGCTCCTCTCCGGGCTGACGGGGATGATGGTCCAGCGGAACAAAGCGATCGTCGGCGCCAACGCGTTTGCGCATGAAGCAGGCATCCATCAGGACGGCATGCTGAAGAGCGCCATCACGTACGAAATCATGACCCCGCAATCGTTCGGCATCAGGCACAGCACCCTCGTCCTCGGAAAGCACTCCGGACGGCACGGCCTCAAGCAGCGGTACGAAGAGCTCGGATTTGAACTGTCACCGGAGGAGCTCGACCGGGCCTACAGGGATTTCTGCACGCTTGCAGATCAGAAAAAGGAAGTCTTCGACCAGGAGCTCATCGCTCTCCTGGGGGGAGAGCCGGCCATGACTGCGGACACCTACCAGCTCGAGGACCTGCACGTCAGCACTGGCACAGCCGTGAAGCCGACTGCCACTGTTGAACTCCGCCGTGGGACAGAGCTGTTTGCGGACTCCGCGACGGGGGACGGGCCGGTGGATGCGGCATGCAAGGCGATCGAGCGCATCACCGGCGTGGCCGTCACTCTGACGGAGTATTCCCTGACGTCAGTGGGACTCGGGCACGATACGGTCGGTGAGGTCTTTGTCCGCGTCTCGTGCGACGGCGTCCAGTTCAACGGAAGGGCTGTCAGCACCGATGTCATCGCGGGAAGTGTCAGGGCGTATCTTGAGGCGCTGAACCGCGCCCTGGCATCCCGGCGCAGAAAGGCGGACCGAAAAAAGGAAGGCACGCGGGTTGCCGCGGCAATCGCATGAAATCCGGCAAACCCGTGAACGATAAAGTACCCAGGACGCTCTTCGAGAAAGTCTGGGATACCCACGTCGTTGCCCGGGAAGAGGGATGCCCCGCTGTTCTCTATGTCGATCTCCACCTGGTCCACGAAGTGACGTCGCCCCAGGCATTTTCGCTGTTGCGCGAGCGCGGACTGACGGTGCGGCGGCCTGACCGAACGGTGGCAACACTGGACCATAGCGTGCCGACTGCATTGCACGCACCCTCGGACCCCCAGGCGGCATTGCAGATACGCCGCATGGAGGAAAATGCGGAATGGTCGGGTATCACCCTGTACGGAATGGAGAGTCAGCACCGGGGCATCGTCCATGTCGTGGGGCCCGAAAGGGGACTCACCCAGCCCGGTATGACGATCGTCTGCGGTGACAGCCATACATCGACCCATGGAGCGTTCGGGGCGCTTGCATTCGGCATCGGGACAAGTGAAGTGGCCCACGTGCTCGCAACCCAGTGCCTCCTTCAGTGGAAGCCAAAAACTTTTGAAGTGCGCGTGGAAGGTTCTCCGGGCCCGGGAGTAACGGCGAAGGACATCATTCTCGCACTCCTTTCGCGTATCGGCGTGGCAGGCGGGAGCGGGCACGTCTTCGAGTATACCGGCCCGGCGATCCGCGCCATGACGATGGAAGAGAGAATGACGATCTGCAACATGTCGATAGAAGGCGGAGCCAGGGCGGGTATGATCGGGCCCGATGACACGACGTACGAGTACCTTGCCGGCCGTCCGGATGCACCCGCAGAAAAGGCATGGGACCATGCACTGGCGCGCTGGAAGAATATCCCCACGGATGAAGGCGCAGCATACGACGCGAGTGTCGTCCTCGATGCGACAGCACTCTCTCCGATGATTACGTTCGGCACGAATCCCGGCATGGGGATCTCCGTCCGGGAATCCGTCCCGTCTCCCGACAGGGTTGCCGGACTGTCGCAGCGACAGGCGCTCGCAAAGGCGTTGACGTACATGGGCCTTCAGCCGGGGCGAAAGCTCCTCGGTCTCCCGATCGACGTGGTGTTCATCGGAAGCTGTACGAATTCCCGGATCTCCGATCTGCGGCTTGCCGCTTCCGTGTTCCGGCTGCGGAAGGTTGCGCCGAATGTCCGCGTTCTCGTCGTCCCGGGCTCCAGGGACGTGAAACGGCAGGCGGAGGCGGAAGGACTCGATCTAATATTCACCTCTGCCGGAGCGGAATGGCGCGATGCAGGATGTTCGATGTGTATTGCCATGAACGGGGACCAGCTCGAGCCCGGCCAGTATGCGGTCAGTACCAGCAACCGGAACTTCGAGGGTCGGCAGGGAAAAGGAGGACGGACATTTCTTGCGTCTCCTCTGACCGCCGCCGCGAGTGCGGTGACCGGCTCCATCGCGGACGTACGCGAAGTGCTCGAATCATGATATGTGCGATGATCTGCCCATGACACATTTTGAGCCCTTTGCTTCGCGGATCGTTCCGCTCCCCGTGAACGATATCGACACCGACCAGATCATACCGGCGCGCTTCCTGAAGGTGACCGACCGTCTCGGCCTGGGTGCACACCTCTTCGCCGACTGGCGCTACGACGCTGAGGGCACTCCCCGGGAGGATTTCATTCTGAACAACCCCTCACAGAAGGGGGCGAACATTCTTCTTGCCGGTGCCAACTTCGGCTGCGGCTCTTCCCGCGAACACGCCCCGTGGGCGCTTGCGGCGTTCGGATTCCGGGCAATCATCAGCACGTCGTTTGCCGACATTTTTGCGAACAATGCTCTCAAGAACAGATTACTGCCGCTTGTGATTTCACAGGACGATCATCGGTCGCTGCTGGCCCTGCTTGATGCCAATCCCGCATCGGAAGTGACTGTCAGCCTGGAACAGAAAATGATCCTCCTCCCCGATGGTAAATCGGTTCCATTTCAACTGGATGAGTTCGCACGGAGATGCCTCCTCGACGGGGTTGATGAGCTCGGCTATCTCCTCAGGTTCGCGGACCGGATCGCATCGTACGAGCGGCAGGCATGAACCCGACCATTGCTGTCCTGCCCGGTGACGGTGTCGGCCCCGAAGTAACGGCGGCTGCGGTGCAGGTCCTGACCGCAGTTGCCTCGCACTACGGACATTCGTTCCGCTTCTCGCATCATCCCGTCGGCGGACATTCAATCGATGCCTGCGGGACGCCGCTGACCGGAGAGACTCTCGATGCGTGCAGAGCGTCCGACGCCGTTCTCCTGGGTGCAGTCGGGGGACCGCGGTGGGACGACCCGTCGGCCGCCGTGCGGCCCGAGCAGGGACTCCTCGCCCTCAGGAAAGAGCTCGGACTGTTTGCAAACCTGAGACCGGTAAAGCCGTACGCCGCCCTCCTGGATTCTTCGCCGGTGAAGCCGGAGCTCCTCAGAAACGTCGACCTGCTGGTCGTCCGCGAGCTGACCGGTGGCGCGTATTTCGGGACTCCGCGGGGGCGCGAAAGGGTGAACGGCCACGTGCGTGCCTTTGACACGATCGAATATCACGATTTTGAAATACGCCGCGTCATCGAGCTTGCGTTCAGTCTTGCACGCACCCGGCGCAGGAAGGTAACCTCGGTGGACAAGGCCAACGTTCTTGAAACTTCCCGCCTGTGGCGCCAGACCGCCACGGCGGTCGCCCCGGGATTCGACGGGGTGGCGCTCGATCATATGCTGGTCGATACAGCGTCGATGCGTCTCATCTCCTCGCCGGCCTCATTTGACGTGCTGGTCACGGAAAACATGTTCGGCGATATCCTGACAGACGAGGCATCTGTGCTCGCCGGTTCGATGGGGATGCTTGCCTCCGCATCCCTGGGAAGTTCCGGACCGGGCCTGTTTGAACCGGTCCACGGGTCCGCCCCCGACATCGCCGGGACCGGATCGGCAAACCCCGTAGGCGCTGTCCTGAGCGCTGCACTGCTCCTCCGCTATTCGCTCCGGCTGGAACAGGAGGCGCAGGCGGTGGAAGACGCCGTGGCGCGGGCTGTCGCAGACGGTCAGCGGACGGCGGACATCGGCGGACGTTGCGGGACGCAGGAAATGACCAACGCAATCATCGGCTTTCTCCACAGAAATTGAAGTAACAAGATCAATCAATGACAAAGGGAGTGTTCAACAATGGCAAACATCGATTTCGGCGGTGTGTTCGAAAATGTGGTGACGCGGGAGGAGGTTCCGCTCGCCAGCGCGCGCAAGACGCTGGCACAGGAAGTCGTCGCGGTTCTGGGGTATGGTCCGCAGGGTCAGGGACAGTCTCTCAATCTCCGTGACAACGGCATCAACGTCATCATCGGGCAGAGGAAGGGGGGGAACGGCTGGCGCGATGCATTGCGCGATGGATGGGTGGAGGGAAAAACACTGTTTGACAATCTCGGCGATGCGGTCCGCCGGGCGACCATCATCCAGAACCTCCTCTCCGACGCCGGACAGAAAGAGCAATGGCCGTCGGTGCGCGACAACCTCCGGGAGGGACAGGCGCTCTCGTTCTCACACGGGTTCTCCGTGGTCTTCAAAGACCAGACCGGCGTCGTTCCGCCCCCCACGGTGGACGTGGTCCTTGTTGCGCCCAAAGGGGCAGGCCGGACCGTCCGGTCCAACTTCCAGGCCGGGAGCGGCATCAACGCGAGCTATGCCGTGTACCAGGACGCGACGGGAAGGGCGGCGGAGCGGGTGATTGCTCTCGGCATTGCGATCGGTTCCGGGTACCTGTTCCCCACGACGTTTGAGAAGGAAGTACACAGCGACCTGACGGGTGAACGCGGCGCTCTCCTGGGTGCGATCGCCGGACTCATGAAGGCCCAGTACGACATTCTCCGCGAAAAAGGCCATTCGCCGAGCGAATCGTTTAACGAAACGGTGGAGGAGGCGACGCAGAGCCTCTACCCCCTGATCGGCGCAAAGGGGATGGACTGGATGTTCAGTTCGTGCAGTACGACGGCGCAACGGGGCGCACTCGACTGGGCAAAACGGTTTGAAGCCGCGGTGCGGCCCCTCTTTGAACTCCTTTACCGGGACGTTCAGGCGGGCGTCGAGACCCGCCGCGTCCTTGAGACCTGTAGTGCGCCCGACTATCGCGAGAAGCTCGAAAAGGAACTGGACGAATGGCGGGGATCGGAAATGTGGAAGACGGGCGCGGCAGTGCGGGCATTACGCCCGGAGAACTGGAAAAACGACTGACGAGGAGGAGATGTGCATACGCATGCAGTGGTAGACGAGTTGCTCCAGGCCGAACAGCGGCTGTTTGAACTCTACCGGACAAGGGCGTCCGAAGAACCCGATCCGGATCTGCGCCTGGTGCTGGAGGATCTTATGGCCGCGCGGAAGCGGTATTTCGCCCGCCTCGAAGAATTGCGCCGGTCTGCCGACGCGACAGAGGTGATCACCCGCCAGATCAACGATCTGTATCGCTGAAGTGCAACCTCTTGACTTTTCCTCCCCGGCCCCCTATCTTCTCGCGGGCCGGGTGACCTATTTCCGCTGAAGTTGCTTCTTCCTACTGCTCTGCTCCCCGCCTGCTGTCGTCCTTCGATGTGTCGAGCGAAATGTTGAAGATAAGCTATCTGCAGATTCCCGTCCTCCCTCAGGGTGGGAGCCCTCTATTCGTTCTGAGCTGTCCGCAATGATGCGTTTGAAAACCTCTGAAAGGAGAGTGCACTATGCCTACAAAGTGGATCAGAGCATTGGTCTGCCTGTTTCTTCTGCCGGTGGCGGGAATCGCACAGCAGTACAGTATTTACACCACAACGCTTGCCAACGGCCTGGAGGTGATCGCTATCGAGAACCACATCGTTCCCCTTGTGACGGTGGAACTCGACGTCCGGAACGGGAGCTATACCGAGCCGCCCGAGTATAACGGCCTCTCCCACCTGTACGAGCATATGTTCTTTAAGGCCAATGCGACCATCCCGAGCCAGGAGAAGTACCTCGCGCGCACACGGGAACTTGGGATGAGCTGGAACGGGACAACATCCGAAGAGCGCGTCAATTATTTCTTCACCCTCTCGAAGGACAGTCTCGCCCAGGGAATGGCCTTCATGCGCGCCGCCGCGCTGACCCCCCTGTTTCTGCAGTCCGAACTCGAACATGAACGTCCCGTGGTCACCGGTGAATTCGACCGGAACGAGGCGAATCCCCAGTTCCACCTTTTCCGCGCAGTAAACCGGAAGCTCTGGTACAAGTACTTCAGCCGGAAAAATGTGCTGGGTGAACGCGAAACCATCCTGACCGCCGACCAGAAGAAGATGCAGACGATCCAGGGGCGCTACTACATCCCCAACAACTCCGCCCTCCTCGTCGCGGGGGACATCGACCATGAAATGATTTTCAAGATGGTGAGTGAATATTTCGGCGACTGGAAGCGGGGCGATGATCCGTTCGTACTCTATCCTGTTCCCGAGCACCCTCCCCTCCTGAAGAGTGAGACCGTGGTTGTGGAAAAGCCGGTGAATGCGGTGACACTCCTGGTCTCCCGCCACGGCCCTTCGGTCACAAAGGATCCCGCGCCAACGTATGCGGCCGACGTGCTCAGCTTTATCCTCAGCCAGCGAAATTCGGAGTTTCAGAAAAAACTGGTGGAAAGCGGCCTCTGCTCATTTGTGAGTCTTCAATACCAGACCCTCAACCATACCGGCCCGATCACGGTGGCCGCACAGATGAGCCCCGAGAAATTTGCGGAAGCGGAGCGTGCGATCAATGCGGAGATAGACCGGTTGGCAAGCCCCGGGTACTACACGGACGAGCAGCTTGAAAACGCAAAGATTCAGCTCGAACGGAGCGAGTTGTTCGATCAGGAACGCCCTTCGCAGTTCGTTCACACGGTTGGCTACTGGTGGTCAGTTGCAGCGGGACTGCAGTACTATCTCCACTATGTCGAGAATCTGAAAAAGGTCACCCGGGATGACATCAACGCGTATGTGAAGAAATACATCCAGGGAACTCCGTTTGTCAAGGGCATACTGGTCTCCCCGAAAGACCGGCCGCAGATCATGCCCCAGTAGACCACCGATTATTCGTGAAGGAGTGACTCTCATGAAAACAATGCGTGTACGTGCGGCCCTCGTCCTCACGGTCGCCTGCCTGTGTGCGGCATTCGTGGGTACAGCCAGGGCAGGTGCCGAAGAATTCACTGTGAATGGTCTCAAGGTAATCCTGAAGTCGAACCCGGCCAATGAGATCATTTCCGCTCAACTCTACCTGCGCGGAGGATCGCTGAATCTCAGCGAGGGGGACCAGGGAATTGAATCGTTGCTCTTCGAATGTGCGGTCAAGGGAACCCAGCGATACCCCCGGGAAGCCCTCAATACCATCCTTGACAGGACCGCCGCGGGCATCGGGAGCTCCTCGTCCAGGGACTATTCGGTCATCAACCTGCGATGTCTTAAAACCGATTTCAATCAGCTCTGGGACGTGTTTGCCGACGTCGTCATGCATCCGTCATTCGTCCCCCAGGATGTGGAAGTCGTCCGGCAGAACCATCTTCTGCAATTGAAACAGCGCAAGGATAATCCGGACGCGTATTTGGGCGACCTGGCTGTGGAGGCGCTCTACTCAGGCCATCCGTACCGGTTGGATCCGATGGGGGTGGAGAGCACCATTGCCGCTCTCACGATCGATCAGCTGAAGAAGTATCTGACCGACCACCTGCAGACCTCGCGCCTGCTCCTGGTGGTCGTCGGGAATGTGAGCCGGGAGGACCTGCAGAAGAAGGTCGCGGCGACGTTCGGGACGCTCCCGAAAGGGAATTACGAGCCGCAACGGCCTGCGCCCGCAGTCCACAATGCGTCCACGCTGAAGGTTGTGGAACGGGAGATGCCGACGAACTACATCACCGGACGGTTCGCCGCCCCCGGACCGGGTGACCCCGATTATTTTCCGATGACCGTGGCGATGAATATCCTCGGGACGCGGGTGTGGGAGGAGGTGAGAACGAAGCGGAATCTTTCCTACTCGCCTGGCGCGGGCTTTGCAAATCTGTTTGCGAATTTCGGATATCTGTACGTCACGGCCGTGCAGCCTGATACGACGATCAAGGTCATGCTTGCGGAAGTGAAAAAGCTCCAGCAGACGCCGGTCTCCGCGGGAGACCTGCACGACCGCATCACGGGCTTCCTGACCCAGTATAATCTGCAAAACGAGACGAATGCCGCCCAGGCAGGGTTCCTCGCTTTCCATGAGCTTTCAGGGCAGGGCTGGCAGGCAGGAGATAATTTCATTACAAAGATACGGGGCGTCACGGCGGAAGATGTCCAGCGCGTTGCGAACAAGTACATTCACAACATTCAGTTCGTCATCCTGGGGAATCCGAAACTGATCGACGCCAAGACGTTCACGCCCCGCGAAAGCTGACCATCCCGCAACGCCGGGGTGGCACGGGCGTCCCGCCCGTGGCTCTTCCCTGAGGCAGATTCTCATCTGCACTCTGTAGTGGCACGGGCGTCCCCGCCCGTGCCCCTACGCGCCGTTGACCTGGGTTAAATTATTTTCTGTTGTCCGGATAATGCGGGGGCGGCGGCAGTTTCC
>JBGPYM010000153.1:0-7607 GCA_041493205.1 Bacteroidota bacterium | reverse complement strand
CTCCTCAGGTCCGTCGCCGCTATCATCGCCCAGGGGGGCGTCACCCTGAGCGAGACCGAGCGGATCATGCCCGATCCGGTCCTGGTGGGCCGCAACGCGGAAAAACTTGAAGCGCTCGCTGCCCGATCCGGTATCCCCACCTGGACGACGGATGTCTCCTCGGTCCTGGCCGACCCGCGCTACAGCGTCTATTTCGACGCGCAAACCACCAACATGCGCGTGGCCTCCGTCCGGGCTGCCATCGAAGCTGGGAAACATATCTATTGTGAAAAGCCGACCGCTCTCACGACGGCTGACGCCTACGATCTTTATCTGCGGGCAAAGAAAAAGGGGATCAAACATGGCGTCGTCCAGGACAAGCTCTGGCTCCCCGGCATTATCAAACTCAAGATGCTGATCGATACGGGATTCTTCGGTCGCATTCTCTCTGTGCGCGGGGAATTCGGCTACTGGGTCTTTGAAGGGAATCCCATTCCCTCCCAGCGCCCTTCCTGGAATTACAGGAAAGAGGACGGAGGGGGCGTCATCGTCGACATGCTCTGCCACTGGCGCTACGTGCTGGATAATCTTTTCGGAAAAGTCACGGCGGTGTCCTGCCTTGGGGCGACACATATCCCCACGCGGTGGAACGAGGAGGGAAAGCCGTACCCGTGCACGGCGGATGATGCCGCGTACGCCACGTTCATGCTGGACAACGGCATTGTGGCCCAGTTCAATTCGTCCTGGACGGTGCGCGTCCGGCGCGATGATCTGCTCACACTG
Organism: Bacteroidota bacterium; assembly: GCA_041493205.1. Classification (GTDB taxonomy): domain Bacteria; phylum Bacteroidota; class Ignavibacteria; order UBA10030; family UBA6906; genus JBGPYM01. The sequence continues at coordinate 6,845 of JBGPYM010000153.1, read as the reverse complement.
CAGGTTGACGGGACGCGCGGTTCGGCGGTTGCGGGCCTCCGCGACTGCGTGATCCAGCCGTATGAGTCGACACCCCGCCCCGTCTGGAATCCGGACATCCCCAACCCCATCGATTTCTTCGGCGACTGGGTGGAAGTTGCAGCGCAACAGGAATACGATAATGCGTTCAAGATTCAGTGGGAGCTCTACCTCCGCCACATCGTGAAAGACGAACCGTTCCGGTGGAATCTTCTGGAAGGGGCCCGGGGGGTCCAGCTCGCCGACAAGGGAATGGAGTCATGGGACCGGCGCATGTGGGTGGATATTCCCGAACTTGAGTGCCCGACTCCGTAAACCGGCGCTCTGCCGGCACCGTTCACTTTTTCGCTCCCTGTCTCCCGTGCATCATCAGCCATTCATACTCTCCCAGGCCCCGCTTGCCTCTCTGAAGGACGCCCGTTATGACGTTGCGGTGCTTCCCTGGGGTGCGACGGAAGCCCACAATTTCCATCTACCGTACGGCACGGACAACTTCGAGACGGAAGCCATCGCCGCAGAATCCGCGCGCCTCGCAGCGGCAAGGGGGGCACGCACGATCGTTCTCCCGGTGATTCCGTTCGGCGTGAACACCGGGCAGATGGATATCCCCCTGACGATCAACATGAACCCGAGCACGCAGATGGCGCTGCTGGACGACGTCGCCGACTCGCTCGAGCGGCACGGCATTCCCAAATGCGTGATCCTGAACGGTCATGGGGGGAACGACTTCCGGCAGATGATCCGCGAGCTGCAACCCCGCCGGAAGCTCTTCCTCTGCACGGTGAACTGGTACAAGATCGTCGATCATCACACATATTTCGAGGAGCAGGGTGACCATGCCGATGAAATGGAAACCAGTCTGATGCTCCACTGCGCTCCGGCACACGTGCTGCCGCTCGGTGCCGCAGGAGACGGGGCAACCCGGAAGCCCCGCATCCGGGCGTTCCGGGAGGGATGGGCCTGGACGCCGCGGCCATGGACGCGTGTTTCGGCCGACACAGGTTCGGGCGATCCGCGCAAAGCGACGGCCGAGAAAGGGAAGAAGTACTTCGAGGCGGTGACGCGCGCGATCGCTGACTTCCTGACGGAGCTCGGCGCAGCCGACCTGAACGACCTGTATGCCTGACGCCCGCATCATCGTCGCCGGCATCGACGGCGGTGCAACGCGCACGCGTGCGGTGATTGCCGCCGCGGACGGCACGATCCTCGGATCCGGCGCGGGCGGACCTTCCAATTACGACAATGTCGGGACCGACGTCGCAGCGGCGAGCATCCGGGAAGCGGTGCATGCGGCCCGGGCGCAGGCCCGCCTGGGGAACGAGCCCCTCACTTCCATGTTCCTTGGCATGGCGGGAGTCGTGTCGGCAACCGACCGCGCAACAATCATCCGGATGGTGACCGACGCGCAGCTTGCCGCGCCCGGTGTCGTGACGGTGGACCACGACATCAGAATCGCACATGCCGGGGGTCTCGGAGGCGGTGAGGGGATCGTCCTCATCGCCGGCACCGGTTCTTCGTCGTACGGAAGAACCCGGGACGGCCGCCACCATCGCACCGGGTGGGGATTTTTGCTGGATGACCGGGGGAGCGGCTACTTCCTGGGACTGCAGGCAATGATTGCAACCGTGATGGAGGCGGATGGACGCGGCGGACAGACATCGTTGAGCGGAACGGTCCGGTCGCTCTTCGGCATTTCCGACATCGACGACATCCTCCGGGCGGTGTATCACGCAGGCGTGCCGGTAGCACAGATCGCTTCACTTGCCCCGGCAGTGATAGAGGCAGGAGAGTCCGGGGATGCCGTCGCGATCAACATCCTCGCCACCGGGGCGCGGGAGCTGGCGCGGATGGTGGAGACGGTTGCGCGTGCGCTGGGATTCACCGGGCGCCCCTTCCCCGTCACCATGGTCGGCGGGCTGGTGGATCGTCCGGGATTTTACCGGCGGCTCGTGGTCGACGCTCTTCATGACCTGCTTCCCGGAGGTACCATCGTCGAACCGGCGCTCCCTCCCGTGGCCGGGGCCGTCATCCTCGCCCTTGCAGCGACCGGCACACCGATAACAGACAACGTCGTCCAGAATCTCACACGGGGGACCGCCGATGTTGTCCGCTGACCGGTTGGCCAGACTCTGCGACCTGGAGAGCGGATCGATCGCCGGATGTCCCGTGACGGCGCGCCGGCTCAGCGAACTCCGCGATGCATTTGCCGACCAGCGCGCCTGCGACGCAATTCTCAGGAGCGGCGACCCGGTCGTGTACACCGTCTCCACGTTTACAGTTGACGAGGGGCCCGGACAACTGCAGTGCGGACTCGGGATACTCTTTCCCGGCCGCGTCGGGGACGAATATTACCTCACGCGGGGGCACTTTCATGCGCGGAAGGAAGCGGCGGAGATCTACTTCGGACTCCGGGGAACGGGGTTGATGATACTGCAGCATGAGGACGGGACGGGCGCCACTGCGGACCTCGTGCAGAACGGCCTCGTGTATGTGCCCGGACATGCAGCACACCGCACGGTTAACCCCGGTAGCGGGACGCTGGCGTACCTCGGCATCTACCCGGCAGATGCAGGGCACGATTATGATGCGATCCATGCAGAGAACTTCAGGACTGTTATCGTCTCCCGGAAAGGATCCCCCGCTCCGCTTCCCCGGAGCGAGTACTTGCGGCAGCTTGCCAATTCCCGAATGCCATGACCGACTTTGCTCCCATCCCGGATAACCTTCCTCCTGTTGGGCGCGTCACGCGCCCCTGGGGCGCCTTCAGCCAGTACGCCCACAACCGGGAAGTGACAGTGAGCCTCATGACCGTCAAACCCGGGCAACGCCTCAGCCTCCAGTCGCATACCGGCCGCGCCGAACTCTGGATCGTGCTTGATCCGGGTGCCGAAGTGCAGGTCAATGATGACATCCTCCGCCCGGCTCAGGGTGATGAGATCTGGATTCCCGCAGGCGCCCGTCACCGCCTCTCCAGCACCGGCCCGGAAGTCCGGGTTCTCGAGGTTGCGTTCGGGAACTGGCAGCAGGAGGACATCACCCGCTACGACGACGATTACCATCGTCCTGCGCGGGGCGAATGAGGCGCAATGAAGCCCTTCCGCACTACCACGCAAGAGCTTGCACCGGCACGGAGCACCCCGACCCCGCCGGGCACCTACAGCATCTATCCCGCCTACCCCCTTCCGGACGGGATGATTTTTGCCGGATACGATCCGCTCGCTGACCGGATCCTCGCGTCAGGGCACTCGCTGATCACCGTTGAAGGATATGTCGGCGTTCTCTGGGACAATTTTGTAGAGAGTCTCGGCAGGGCGCTGCACGCACACGGCGTGACCCCGCGCTGGCGTCCGGTCGCGCATGCCCTGCTGCCGGAGAGCGACGTGGAGCGTCTGGTCGCTCCGTTCACGGGGGGCGATGACCCCCTCTTTGGAAAGCGCTGCCCGCTCACCGTCGCGGATTTTTTTGACCCGGATGCACTCCGGCGCATGGGGGATGTGCCCTCCGGCGGGCTGACTATCATCTACGGACCCGGCGCGTCGCTCGCTGCACCGGGAGGATATCGTGTCTATGTCGACGTGCCGAAGAACGAAATCCAGTTCCGTTCGCGCACGGGAAGCATCACCAACTTTGCAGCCCGGACAACCCCGGGCGCAAAGCAGATGTACAAGAGGATGTATTTTGTCGACTGGCCCGTCCTGAACCGGCACCGTGCATTCCTGCTCCCCTCCATCGACCTGATGGTCGATGAACAGAGACCCGACGAGCCGGCGATCATGACAGGGAAGGACTTCCGGGCCGGGCTCGACGCGATGGCCCGCACCGTGATCCGGGTCCGGCCATGGTTTGAACCTGGCCCCTGGGGAGGCCAGTGGATCAAACGGCATGTTCCGCAGGTCGCCCAGGACGCTCCCAATTATGCGTGGTCGTTCGAGCTGATCGCGCCCGAAAACGGGATCGCATTTGAGAGCAACGGGTACCTCTTCGAAGCGTCGTTCGACTTTCTGATGCTTCACAATCACCGTGACGTTCTCGGGTCGTTTGCGGCGCGGTTCGGGTACGAATTTCCGATACGGTACGATTTCCTCGACACGGTCAACGGCGGCAACCTCTCCCTCCAGTGCCACCCCCGGCCCGAGTACATCCACCGCCATTTCGGCGAGCCGTTCACGCAGGACGAAGCGTACTACATCCTCGACTGCACGCCGGGAGCGCGGGTCTATCTTGGTTTCCGGGAGGGGGTGAACCCCGCCGCATTCAGGCGGGAGCTCGAAGAGAGCTTCCGGAACAACACCCCGGCCAACGTCGAAGCGCACGTGATGACTGTTGAGGCGCATACACACGACCTGTTTCTGATACCGGGCGGAACCATCCACTGCTCGGGGGCCGGCAATCTCGTGCTGGAAATCAGCGCCACTCCCTATATCTTCACGTTCAAAATGTATGATTGGATGCGCATGGACCTCGAAGGGTTGCCGCGGCCGATCAACATAGAACGCGCCTTTGAGAACCTCTACTTCGAACGGCAGGGGGAACGTGTCCGGCAGGAACTACTCGCACGTCCCCGGGTCACTGCGGAAGGAACGGACTGGAGAATCGTCCATCTTCCCACCCATGCAGACCAGTTTTACGACGTGCAGAGGTTTGAATTCCACGGGGCCGTCGAGGCGTCCACGGGGGGATCGTGCCATGTGCTGAACCTCGTCGAGGGGGAATGGATCACGGTGGAGACCGCCGGAGGGATGCAGCAGCGGTTCAACTATGCGGAGACGTTCATCATTCCTGCTGCGGCGGGAAGCTACCGGCTCATCAACGGGGGAGCGAAGAAGGCGATGGTGGTGGACACATTCCTGAAGCCGGATGCGCATCCGTTTGCACGGCCGGAAGGAGCGGAGAACAATTGACAATCGACAGGAGAGGACTCTTCGAATGACTGATGAATCGCACGGCGGATCGGGGAACACGGCAGCGGGGACCAGGTACGTGGCCATGCTGAGCGGCGTGGCGGCGCTCGGCGGGTTGCTCTTCGGCTACGACACGGCGGTCATCGCAGGCGCGATCGGTTTTCTGCGCTCGCACTTCTCACTTGACGCGGCCACGACCGGCTGGGCTGCATCCTGCGCACTCCTCGGCTGCCTGGCCGGCGCCGGCATGGCGGGATTGTTTGCCGACAGGGTGGGGCGCAAGAGGGCCCTCCTCCTTGCCGGAATTCTCTTTACCGTCTCCGGCGTCTGGTCGGCTCTCCCGGCAACCGTGGGGGAATTCACGATCGCCCGGATCCTCGGGGGGATCGGGATCGGCACCGCCTCGGTGGTCTGTCCGCTCTATATCGCGGAGATCGCCCCGGCGGCCCGGCGCGGCCGCCTCGTCACGTTCAACCAGCTCGCGATCGTCATCGGCATTCTCGTCGTCTATTTTGTCAACTACTTCATTGCACGGGTCGGGGACGAAGCGTGGAATATTGCCACCGGGTGGCGGTGGATGTTCGGTTCGGAAGCTCTCCCCGCTGTATTGTTTTTCTTCCTTGCCCTTTTCATCCCCGAAAGCCCGCGGTGGCTCCTCCAGCGTGGACGGGAGCACGAAGCCCGTACGATCCTCACGCGTGTCGGGGGCGCAGAGCATGCCGGCAACGAACTGCGGTCCATCGCCGCATCGCTTGCCGTGGAACAGTCCTCGACCGCGCAGCTCTTCCACCCCGGCCTGCGGCGCGCTCTGCTGATCGGCGTGACGCTCGCCATCCTCCAGCAGGTCACCGGCATCAACGTCTTTATGTACTACGCTCCGGAGATCTTCAAGCAGCTCGGTGCAGGGACCGATATCGCCCTGCTGCAGACCGTGGCCGTCGGCGCGGTGAACCTGGCATTCACGCTCGTCGCGCTCAGGACCGTGGACCGCCTCGGAAGGAAGCGCCTGATGATCATCGGCGCTGCCGGCATGGGCGTGTGTCTGACCGGGCTCGGGCTGGCAGCGTATTATGAAATTCTTGCAGTCTGGATCCTCGTGTTCGTCCTTGGATTTATCGCCTGCTTTGCAATGTCGCTCGGGCCGGTCGTCTGGATTATCATTGCCGAGATCTTCCCCACCAGGATCAGGGGCCGGGCCATGGCGATCGCAACGCTCCTGCTCTGGGGGGCGAATTATGTCGTCAGCCAGACCTTCCCGATCTTCAACGAGCATCCGGCCCTTGTCGCAACATTTCATCATGCGTTCCCCTTCTGGCTGTACGCCGCATTCTGCGCCGTGACCGTGGTGTTCGTGTGGCGGGTGGTTCCGGAAACGAAAGGCCAGTCCCTTGAAGAAATAGAGAAGCTCTGGACGCCGGTCACGCGGAGCACGCGATGAATCGTCCGCTCGCCGCGGTCGCACTTGTTCTCCTTGCATCCGCCTCTCCTTGGTGAAATCGCGATGACGCGCACACGTCCATGGATCCTCGCCGCCTCGCTGCTCCTGGCAGCCGGCCAGGGGAAGTGCCAAAGGACAATCGACCACCGGTATGCAACGGAGAGACAGTACACGCTCCTGAGTTTCCCGTTTGACTGGCAGAAAACAATCCTTCTCGGCAATGGGAGGCTCGCGTACGACTTTGGGCCCGGGCCGTATCACGCCGCAGGGACGGAGATCGGATTCACCGTCGCGGGTGGTACGCCGGAGGTCCGGCGCCAGTTCTTTGCCGATCCCCTGGTGCCTGCTGCCACGACCGTCCTGGAGTCGGGGGGGATGACGATCACCGAGGAAACCTTCTGTCTTCTCCCCCGCCCCGCTCCGGCGCCGGGATCATTCACTTCCGGCAGGGTCACACGTGTAGGGCATCTTGCCGGCGCAATTGCCTG
>JBGPYM010000187.1:0-6487 GCA_041493205.1 Bacteroidota bacterium | reverse complement strand
GCCAATCCGCCGCTGGTCCCTGCAGCCGCATTCCGCGAAGGCAGCGGCGTATTCGCGCAGATGACGGATATCATCGATGAGGGCGGCAGAATAGATGTTATGAATCGCCGCGCGTGATACTACGACATCGAAGGACACATCCCCGAACGGAAGCTCCCTCATATCTCCCGTTTTTACCTCAACACGATCCGCGACGTTTTCACGCCTCGCATTTTCGAGAGTGCCTTCGGGACGATTGTCCGAAAGATCTTCCTCCTGCCATCGATCGATGCCGGTGGCTCTGCCTGTCGTAAGCCGCATTGCCGCTCCGATCAGCATGAGCCCACGGCCACATCCTACATCCAGCACCTGCTCACTGCCGACCCACGCAATGCTCTCTAATAGTTTCTCACGGGTTTTGATCTTCCCCACTTTGCTCGACCAGGCCATCCACACACCCATGACACTGCAGCCGAGCCCGCACCAAAGCCCCATACTCCCGAGAGGAAAGCGCAGCACGACATCCGCCACAGGGCCAAGCACCGCCTCACCGGACCAGATACCAATTGCCGTGGATCCCCAGAGCGCAAGGCCGAGCACTCCGGCAATGAACAGATTGCGGACTACCCCGGGGGCGTCGAGGCCGTAATCAGGAGCAGCGATCGGACTTGCTGAATGTGTCACATGATTACTTCGTGACGTGGGTTTTTTCCCATTCTTCACGGGTAAGAAGCTGCACGGGTTCCAGTCGATTGCGGCCCAACCCATCCTTGATACCGCCCAGGCGTGCATCTGCCCATGCCTTGAAATCCCTTCCGAGATCGGCAAGGTCCCGCGTGAGCGCATCGGCACGCAGCACCTGGGTCTCTGAGGGGCGCCCCTCGTAGCCATTCAGACTGGAATAGAGTCCCGCGGCAAATTCCCGCAGCCGTTCCTCGCCTGTGATCATTCCGCCCTCTTTTGTCGCGACCACCTTCTTGCGGAATTCATCGGCCTGCGACACCAGGGAATGAAGCTGATTCACGAGAGAATCGCCCGCAGAGAGCTTCGCGGCGCGCTCGTCAAGTGCCGAGCGCACGCCATTGATCCGATCGACTTCGAAGGTCATGTCCTCCAGCAACGCGTAGACCTTGAGCATGAGATCAAAATGCACCTTCTGATCTTCGGACGTAAAGGACGCGCGCGGATCCGGGATGACATTCAACCGCTGCGTGTAGACCTGCTTGTCTTTTGTGAGTTTGACTGTGTAGGCTCCCGGCAGGAGCCGTGGGCCGGAATTGGTACCGCCGGGCGCCGTCGCTCCTGTCGGCACTCTCGGCGGTTTCATTCGCATGGGCCAGGTGGTCCGGTTGAGGCCGCGCCGTTTGCTGCTCGGAATTATTCCCAGCGACTTCCCCTCACTGTCGAATATTTCCATCCGCAGATCGCCGAAGATGTGGCGGCGTTTCTGATAGTACGTAATGACGGCATCGTCAGGCGCATTGGGGCCAATGAACGCGGCGTCACCGTAGGCCCATCCCCCCCAGGCGGGGATCCGCTGCACAACGGGGCGGGAGTCGATGAAGGCGATCTCTTTGCCGAGAACATCCGGCGTGAGACTGCGGAGGGGGGAGATGTCATCAACAATCCAGATGCCGCGTCCATGCGTGCCGAGAACGAGGTCATGGTCGCGCGGATGAATCACCAGGTCGCGCACCGCGACAGCCGGGAAGTCGCCCCCCTTGAACTGCGCCCATTGCTGACCTCCATCGATCGAAATCCAGAGCCCGAACTCCGTCCCGAGAAAGAGGAGATTCCGTTTGACCGGGTCTTCCTTGATCACATGTGCGTACCCACGCACCGTGGCTGATGCACCGCTGAGGAGCGGCGACCATGTTTCGCCAAAGTCGGTGGTCCTGTACGCATACGGGCGCATGTCTCCCGACATGTGATAGTCCACCGTCACGTAGGCCGTACCTTCCGTGAAGTGGCCGGGCTCGACGGAAGATATCCATGCATCCTTCGGCAGTCCCTTGATATTCCCGGCGACATTCCGCCAGGCTTTCCCGCCGTTACGGGTGATCTGAATATTGCCGTCATCGGTTCCGACCCAGATGATATTCGGGTTTCCGGGAGATTCTGCAATGGCATAGATCGTGGTGTGCATTTCGGCGACTGAATTGTCCACCGTGACGCCGCCGGATTGTTCCTGTCGTTGTTTGGCCGGATCGTTCGTCGTAAGATCGGGCGACACCTTCTCCCAGGTTTGGCCGTGATCCAGCGACCGGAACAGAAATTGCGCCCCGATGTACACAACCCCTTTCTGTGTCGGGCTTACGTGGATCGGGGTGTTCCAGTTAAAGCGGAGTTTCTCCTCTTTATAATGCGGGAGAGGCTGAATATCGCGGATCTGGTGCGTCTTGCGATTGATGCGCGCGACGTTCCCGCCCTGAGCTTCGGCATACACGTAGTCCGGATCCGCGGGATCCGCAAACATCCAGAATCCATCCCCGCCGTACATATTCTCCCACTGGCTGTTCGCGATCCCGCCGGGATAGTACGACAATCCCACCCACGAACTATTGTCCTGCAATCCCCCGTAGACCCGGTAGGGCTGGTCCATATCGGTGCTGACATGATAGAATTGCGACACCGGCAGGTTTTCCGTTTTCACCCACTTGTTTCCCGCGTCGTATGAAGTCCAGAGGCCTCCGTCGTCGCCGGTGATCAGATGATTCGTGTTGTGCGGGTCGATCCACACGTCATGAAAATCGCCGTGCGCACCGCCGGAGATGTTGCTGAAGCTCCTGCCGCCGTTCGTGCTGACGATCAGCGGTCCGTCCGGTTTGTAGATCCGATTCTCGTCTTTCGGATCGACAATGAGGTTGGCGAAATAGAATGGGCGCCACACCATGTTCTGGCTCCGGTCCAGAGCCTGCCATGTGTTCCCACCGTCATCCGAGCGGTAGAGTCCGTTCTTCGGCGGTTCGGCCTCGACGAATGCATAGACGACTCCCGGTTTCGAAGGTGCAGTCGACACCGCGATCCGTCCCCACGGCTTCGCGGGGAGTCCGGGATTGGATTTCGCATTCAGATCCGACCATGTCGCCCCGCCGTCGGTGCTCTTGAACAGTCCGCTCCCGCTGGGAGCACCGGCGCTGTCTCCGCCAGAGCGGAAGGTCCATCCCTTGCGTCGAAAATCCCACATACCTGCATAGAGGGTCCGGGGATTTTTGGGATCGAGTGCGATCATAGAACTTCCCGTGGACGGATTGGGCCCCTTGAGAATGAGCGACCAGGTCGTCCCGGCGTCGGTAGTCTTATAGACTCCCCGCTCGTCGCTGTCGCTCCAGAGCTTTCCCGGAACGGCAACATAGACCGTTTTGGAATCGGCCGGGTCGACCAAGATTTTCGCGATACGTTCCGAATTTTTCAGTCCCATATTGACCCAGCTTTCCCCGCCATCCGACGAGCGATAGATGCCGTCGCCGATCGAAACGCTATTGCGGGTCCAGCTCTCGCCCGTACCCACCCAGACCACCTTTGGGTTCGAAGGATCGATAGTTACTGCGCCTATGGACTGAACGGGCTGCTTGTCGAAGACCGGTTTAAACGTCGTCCCTCCATTTACCGATTTCCACACCCCTCCGCTGGCGGCGCCCGCATAGACTGTCAGCCGCTCACCCTCCCATGCTGCGTCGACGGCTGCGATGCGGCCGCTCATTGCCGCAGATCCGATGTTACGCGCGCCCAACCCTGCAATCGTCTCGGCATCAAGTGTTACTGCCGCCGGATGACGCGCATCCTGAGCGATCAGCGAGCCACCTGTGCAGAAGGCGGCACAGAGAGTCAGCGCAGAGAACCAGACTGATGTACTCATCGGAGATTTCCTCCAGGCTTGGTGAACCGGGCGTCATCGGAGGGGACATTCGCCTCGATCGTCTCAAAGGAAGTCTTCCCCTTGTCCGGACTCCCCTTCACGTTGGTCTCCATGGAAAACGGCACGTACCAACCCGCAACAAGTTTGTATTCACCCGGCCACAGTTCATAGTATTTCTGAGCACCACGCACCGTCCTCTGTATCTCGATTTTGATGGGCATGCAGGTCTCCTGGTCAAGGAAGAAATACTGCACATCGCCGGTCTTGAACGTCACCTTGAGTTTATACGTGTTTGTCCCTTCCACCGGCTCCATGCCGATAAATTCCACGATGTTCCCTTTCTGGCGGTAGTTCACCAGCGGGCCGTCGAAATCGGCATCTTCCACGATGGACTTTGACTCTTCCTCATCGAGCGGTTCGGGGTCTTTCTTCCCCCCCCACGGTTCGATCTTCCAACCGGTCTGCCCGTCGAAGGCATAGACGCCCGTCAGTCCGGAATAGGTCCATTCCTCACGCACCTTGCCGGAGCGTTTGTTCACCTGGACATAGACGGCCTGGAATCCTCCGCCGCCGAAGTACTTCCCCGTCTGGCGGAGCGTCGTGATTGCTCCGATGGCATCCGCACCGCCCACTGCCTTGATGTATTTTGCGACGATCTCATCGGCAGTTTGTGCCGCAACGGTACCGGCAAGCAGGATATATCCGAGAGTGAGCGCAAGAACGTGTGTCCGCATGGAACCCTCGCGTAATGATGAGTATGGAATGTGAACAGTTACTTCTTCATGAGCTCCTTGACTGCCGCCTCGATCTGCTGGTCCCGGTTGGCGGTCATGACCGCCGGCTCATTATGCACTTTGATGTCGGGCTCCAGCTGGTTGTTTTCGCAGAACTTTCCGTCCGGCGTCCGCCAGCCGCCCATTGGAATCCCGAAGACGAGCGACGGATCGATCTGCCCTTCCCACCAGACGAACGTCCCGGTGCCGGGAACCGGCATGCCGAGCGTCTTGCCGACTCCCTTCAGCTTGTAGGCAACCGGAAACAGATGTGCATCCGAGTAGTTGCTCTCGCCGATCAGCACGATCGAGGGTTTGAGCCATTTGTCGTACGGCTCGGCGCCGACGTACTGGCCGTGGGGGACGATATCGAAGTATTTCTTCCCGCTCAGGAAATCGGAGAGCTGTTCATGAATGTTTCCACCGCCGTTGAAGCGCGTATCGACGATGATTGCATCCTTGCCGACATTTCTCCCCAGGGCTTCCTCAAAAACGACCCGCATGCTCGCATCGTTCATCGATCTCACGTGGATGTACCCGATCTTTCCGCCAGAGAGCTTTTCCGTCTCATTACGGCGGTTCCTGACCCAGCGTTTGTAGAGCAACTCCGCCTGGTCGTTCGCGGAAACCGGTTTCACGGTTTCTTCCCACCGCGTTCCGGCGTCGGGATCGAACAGCGAAAGAAGCGTTGGCTTCCCTTCCCGCCGGTTTAGAAGCTGATATGGGTCAAGAGCGGCAGCGACGACCTGGCCGTCGATTTTTTCGAGGATGTCGCCCGGCGTGATTCTTGAGGAGGCCTTGTCGAGCGGTCCGCCCTCGACGACTTCGACGATCTTGAGCCCGTCGCCAGCGTAGGTGAGATCGTACAGGAGTCCGAGTTCAGAGGTCTGATCGGAATTCGGCGGAGCATACCGGTAGCGGCACCCCGTGTGCGAAGCGTTCACCTCGCCGAGCATCTCGCTCAGCATTTCGGCAAAGTCGTAGTTATTGTTGATGGAGGGAAGGAAGCGCCGGTAGGCCCCGCGATAAAATTCCCAGTCGACGCCATGGAGATCTTCGACGTAGAACTTCTCCTTGAATTGCCTCCAGGCGTGGTCAAAGATATATTCACGCTCGTTCGCCTCTTTCAGAACCATCTCCCCTCCCGTTTTCACCGGGTCGGACTTTCCGCTTTCGACATCGATTTTCATCGGCTTGCCGTCCGCCAGGAGAAAGAGGAACTTCCCGTCCTGCGAAAGCTCCATCCCGGCGCTCTTTGCGCCCAGTTTGGCGAACAACTTGGTTTCCCGGGTCCGCAATTCGGTCACCCAGAGGTCGTTTCCCTTATCGAACGTGGTGAGATAGAACAGTTTTTCACCGTCCTTTGACAACACCCAGTCATTCACATCCGACGTATGGACGGTCAGCCGGGCCTTCCGCTCGGTCAGGTTGGTCCAGTCGACCACGAGGTCCTTCTTCGCAGAGTCCTTCGACGTCTTCGCCGTCTTTGCGGTGTCCTGTTCTTTCAGCAGAGCGAAATCTTCCTTGGAGAGGTTAAACCGGTCGAACGCCGCCCTGGTGAAGAACATTGCAAAGACATCACCGGTCGAGAGGTTCCCACCCTGCTGCCGCGTCCCCTGCCTGTCCGATCCCCAGATCATTGCTTTTCCATCCAACGACCATTTCGGGCCGTAATTGTCATATCCGCTCATGGTCAGGTTGCGGACCTCCCCTTTTCCGTCAGCGGAGACCAGCCCGATTTGCGGCGCGAAAATCCGTTCGGGATAACCGAATTGCACGAGCAGCCACTTGCTGTCGGGCGACCATTCGAACGCCTGGTCGCCGTCGGCGTACGAGTAGTTCATTGAACCCGGCATGATCGTCCGCGTTTCTTTCG
>JBGPYM010000161.1:0-7380 GCA_041493205.1 Bacteroidota bacterium | reverse complement strand
GCTCGAGAAGTATCACAACTGGAATCTGCCCTTCTACATGTCCTCCGCCGTGTTTGCCGTCGGCGCGATCTGCTGGATCTTCATCGACTGGCTCATGGACGGCGTGCTGCTCCGGCCCATCATCTCCTTGAACAACCACCTTGCGCCCGGCCAGCAGCCGATCCACCTGCAGAACCTCAAGCCCTTCGGACAGCTCTTCCTCTACATGCAGGTGGCAATCATCGGGGGTATTCTCATCAGCCTCCCCTATCTCTTCTATCAGATCTGGGCGTTCATCGCGCCCGGCCTCATGCCCCGGGAGCGGAAGTACATCAAGTGGATCGTCTTCTTTTCGACGTTCTGTTTTCTGGCGGGCGTTGCCTTCTCGTATTTTCTGATGCTTCCCGCAGCGCTGCAGTTCTTTGCGGGGTTCGGGACGCCGATGATTCAGAACAACATCGCCATCAGCGAGTACATGAGTTTTATCATCAGCGTCATGCTTGCTGCGGGCGTCGTGTTCGAACTTCCGATGATCTCCTGGTTTCTTTCGAAGCTCGGGATCCTCACGCCCGCGTTCATGCGTCACTACCGCAGGCATTCCATCGTCGTGATATTCATCCTTGCGGCCTTCCTCACGCCGGGAACCGACCCGGTCAGCCAGGTGCTCCTGGCGGTTCCCCTGATGGCCCTGTATGAAATCAGCATCTGGATCTCCGCGTGGGCCTGGCGCGGGAAGACCAAGTCCGGCACTGAGTGAGGATTCGTGGACCTGCAGGACATAGCGAAACCGATCCAGCCTCATCTCGACGCCTTTCCGAAGGTGTTCCGTGAGGCCCTCCGGTCGAAAGTCGGGCTCGTGGAGCTCGTCACGAAATATATCGTGCGTCAGAAGGGGAAGAGGGTCCGTCCGATTCTGGTGTTTCTGAGTGCGGAGATCTGCGGGGGGGTGAACGACAAGACGTACCGCGGTGCGACGCTGGTGGAGATCCTGCACACGGCGACACTGGTGCATGATGACGTGGTGGATGACGCCGACACGCGGCGGGGATTCCCGTCGATCAATGCGGTCTGGAAAAACAAGATCGCCGTCCTGATGGGGGATTACCTGCTGTCCCGCGGACTCCTGCTCTCCCTCGAACACGACGATTTTCAGTTCCTCAAGATCACCTCAGGCTCCGTCCGCCGCATGAGCGAGGGGGAGATTCACCAGATTCAGAAGAGCCGCAAGCTGGACATGGACGAGGCCACCTACCTGAAGATCATCAGCGACAAAACGGCATCGCTCATATCGACCTGTTGCGAGATCGGTGCTGCGAGCGCGACGGGTGAAGCCGACCGGCTCCGGAGGTTGCGGGAGTACGGTGAAAACGTCGGTTTGGCCTTCCAGATCAGGGACGACATACTGGATTACGTCGGCCGAAAGAGCATCACCGGCAAGCCGACGGGTCTGGATCTGAGCGAGAAGAAGCTCACCCTCCCACTGATCCACGCGCTGCGCCAGGCGTCAAAAGCCGAAGGGAAGGAAATCCTGGGGATGATCCGGAGCGGCGGGAAGAAGATGCGGGTGCAGAAGGTCGTGGACTTTGTCTCGTCGTATGGCGGGATTGAATACGCGGCAGCGCGGGCGGAGGAATTTGCCTCCCGGGCGACGGGTCAGCTCGATCTGTTTTCGCCCTCGCCGGCGAAGGATGCCCTGACGGCCTTCGCCAAATTCGTCGTCACCAGATCGAAGTAGGACGGGCGTCCCCGCCCGTCAAACCCGGCCTAGTAGCACCGGCGTCCCTGCCGGTGGCTGTTCCTTCGTGGCACCGGCGTCCCTCGCCCGTGGCTGTTCCCTATTCCGGCCTGATCGTCATCACCGGGCAGCGCGCATTCCGCACGATGCGGTCTGCCGTGCTGCCGAAGAGCATGTGTTCCACCCCGCTGTGTCCGTGCGTCGCCACCACGATCATGTTCACGCCGCGTTCTTCCGCCTCGCGGAGGATCTCCTGATGCGGGTTTCCGGTCCGGACCGCGCATGACGCCGCAACACGCTTTCCGATTTCCTTCCGTATAAGCGTCTCGAGCTCTTCCGCACCCTTCTCTCGCAATTCATCCTCCACGCCCGGCAGCACCACTTGGCCGAATCCGAGGTCAGCCGGATAAATGGTCGGCTCGACCACATAGACCAGGTGAAGCGAAGCCCTGAATTTTTCTGCGATGGGGATGGCGTACTTGAGAGCGTTTTTCGAGTGAACCGAAAAATCGATGGGGACGAGAATGGAACGGATGCCGAGGCCTGCCTGTCTACGCGCCTTCCGGCCTGCTGAACGTTTCCGGGCCGGCGTCCGTGCGGTCCGGCGTTTTGGAGCAGCTTTCTTCTTTTTCATGGGGCACCTCCGGTGAAATCGCCATCAGTCGTTATAGACGAACTTCAACCACCCGTGGGGATCGTTGGCTTTCTTGACGATATCGAAGAAAGACTTCTGGAGCTGCATCGTGAGCGGCCCCGGTTTCCCGTCGGCGACCTTGATCTTGTCCACGCTGCGGATCGGCGTGACCTCCGCCGCCGTGCCGGTGAAGAAGAGCTCATCGGCGACGTAGACCATTTCGCGCGGGATGCTTCCTTCCATGACGTTCATGCCGGCATCGCGGGCCAGTGTGATGACCGATGACCGGGTGACGCCGGGGAGGAGCGAAGAGGAGATTGCGGGCGTATAGATGACGCCGTCCTTCACTGCAAAGATGTTTTCGCCGCTTCCCTCGCTGATGTGTCCGTTGACATCGAGCGCGATCGCTTCCTTGTACCCGCCCTGCAGCGCTTCGACCTTCATGAGCTGGGAGAGGATATAATTGCCGCCCGCCTTTGCCATCTGCGGCAGAGTATTGGGTGCAGGGCGGTTCCAGGTGGAGACGCACACGTCGATGCCGTCCGTGAGCGCCTCGGGGCCGAGGTAGCTTCCCCATTCCCAGACGGCGATGGTGACGTCCACGGGGCAGGGCAGCGGGTTGACCCCGACGTCGCCATAGCCGCGGTACACGATCGGGCGTATGTAACACTCCCGCATTTTATTGACGCGGATGGTCTCGAAAATCGCATCTTCGATCTGCTTGACGGTGAACGGGATCTCGGTCCGGTAGATCTTCACGGAATCGAACAGTCGCCTCAGATGGCGGTCCAGCCGGAAGATGGCCGGCCCTTTGGCGGTCTCGTAACAGCGGATGCCTTCAAACCAGGAAGAGCCGTAGTGAATGACGTGGGAAAGGACGTGGATATTTGCATCGTCCCAGTTGACGAGTTTCCCGTTCATCCAGATCTTTTCTACTTTCTTGACAGGCATAGTGGACCTCGTGATCGTAGTGGAAAACAGCTGAGCGTTATAACGGCTTTTGGTACACCCGGTACCGCTTGTCGACGATTCCCTGCATCAGCTCCGCCCCGCGATTCATCATGACATTGTCCTCGTTCACCCAGCTCGCCTCGCCGTGGGGGTATCCGTATGCCACGCAGCGGCGGCCGGTTTCGTAGAAGAGCGCAGCGCCGATCCCGGTGTTCGCAAATTCCGGGAGCACGCCGAGGATGATGATCCTCACCCGGTCGATCTTTTTCTTGAACAACAACATTCTGACGAGTGCCGGAATCAGCCATCCCCTCTTGTTGTGCACAAGGATCTGGTTGAGATCGGGCAGCGTCATGCCGAAGCCGACCGGGTTCCCTTTGGACTCCGCGATGATCACCAGGCGGGGATCGACGACGGGCTTGAGGTCTTTTGCGACGTAATTGAATTCGTCCTCCGTCATCGGCACCTCGCCCCAGTTTCTCGACCATCCGCGGCTGTAGAGATCACGGATGAGCCCCACTTCCTCGTCGAATTTTTTCATGTCGAGCTGCCGGATTTTCAGGCTCTCGCGCTTGTTGACGATTTCGGCGATCCGGGAAAAACGCTCGTTGAATACCTTGTCCTTGTGAATGTAATACGCGAACAGGTCCTGCGCCTTGGTGAAGCCGTACGACTCAACCAGCCGCTGGTAGTAGGGCGGGTTGTACGTCATGAGAACCGCCGGCAGGCGGTCGAAGCCTTCGATCAGGAGGCCATACTCGTCGTTGACCGACGGGCTGGCGGGTCCGCGGACGGCTGTGACCCCGCGCCCCCTGAGCCATTGCACCGCTGCATCGAACAGAGCGTTCGCGACCGGCTGGTCGTCGATGCACTCAAAAAAACCGAAAAAGCCGATGTTTTCTTCGTGCTCTTTATTATGATTATCGTTGACGATGGCAGCAATGCGGCCGACGACAGCCCCCTTCCGTTCGGCGAGAAACATCTCCATTGCCGCGTGCCGGTAGAACGGGTTGTTTTTCCGGTCGATGAGTTTGCGCCGGTCCATCCAGAGCGGCGGCACCCAGTACGGGTTTCCCTTGTAGGGCGCCCACTGGAACTTGATGAACTTCTTCTCGTCAGCCTTCGAAAGAACAGTTCGGACAGATACTTCGCTCATTAATGAATCACTCCCAACTTTTTCCCAATCTCCCCAAACACCTCAAGAATCTTGTCGAGATGTTGTGCTTCATGGGAGGCCATATAGCTGGTACGAAGCATCTGCATGCCGTTGGGGACGCCGGGGCTGATGAATGCGTTCACGAAGACGCCTGCATCGAACAGAGCCCGCCAGAAGATGAACGTGTTGGGGTCGTCGCCGATGATCACCGGCACGATGCCCGTTTGCCCCTCGATGACGTGGAATCCCATTGTGATAAATCCTTCGCGCATTTTCTTCGCATTGGCAATCAACCGCTCAATGCGCCACGGTTCAGCTTCCAGGATGGCGAGCGAAGCGAGGGCTGCAGCGACGGAGGCCGGGGTGGGGCTAGCGCTGAAAATGAGTGCAGGGGCCTGATGCTTCAGCCAGTTGATGATGGCTTTGTCGCCGACCACGAATCCGCCGAGCGATGCGAACGTCTTGCTGAATGTCCCCATCGTCAAGTCCACTTCTTTTTCAAGACCGAAGTGGCTCGCCGTGCCGCGTCCGCCCTTCCCGATCACGCCCGTGGCGTGAGCATCGTCGATGAGGATGCGTGCGTTGTGTCTGTGGGCGGCCTTGACGAGTGCCGGGAGGTTGACGATCGTGCCGGAGGTGCTGAACACGCCGTCGCTCACGACGAGTTTCGCTGCATGCTCGGGCAGCCGCGAGAGCACGCGTTCGAGGTCATCCATATCGTCGTGTTTGTAGCGGACCATTTCGGCGAAGGCCCCTTTGGCCATCAGGTTGCCCGCCACGATGCACGCATGGTTATCCCGGTCGGACACGACGTATTCGCCTTTTGTCACAAGGGTCGGGATGATGCCCTGTGCCGTCTGATAGCCGGTACTATAGAGGAGGCACGCCTCTTTGCCGAAGAAGGCCGCAAGGCGTTCCTCCAATTGGATATGCAGGTCCAGCGTTCCCGTGAGGTAACGGGAGCCCGAACATCCGGTTCCGTATTTTTCGATGGCATCGATTGCTGCTTTCTTGACGCGCGGATCGGCGGTCAGCCCGAGGTAGTTGTTCGAGCCCGCCATGATCATCTTCCGCCCTTCGATCTTTACGACGGGCCCCTCATTCTCCTCGATAGGCCGGAAATACGGATAATAGCCGCTCGCCTTTATTTCATCGGCGCGGGTAAACGTCCAGCATTTCTCAAAAAGATCGGTCGCTTTTTTGGTTTCCTTGGTAACAGTCGTTTGATCCATGATTGGGCGGTCGGTGTGGGTGGCGCGATCGCTGCGCGAAGTCGTTGAGCCGGTTCAGGTTACGGCGCAGCGTGCAGGATTGCTTTTTAGGAATTAACTCAATATAGTGGAAGTGGCAAAAAAAGTCAACGCAAATCCCTCCCTCATATCCCGAAGCACAATTCCCTTGAAGGCGCTCGTAACGGGAGCCACCGGGTTCATCGGCAGTCACCTGGTTGAGCTTCTCCTGAAGAAGAAGTACGCCGTCCGCATTTTGTTGCGGAGGTCAAGTGACACCGTCTGGCTCGAAGGGTTGAACGTGGAGAGAGTGTACGGTGATTTATTCGACGATGAGGCGCTCCGGAAGGCGGTGGAAGGCGTTGACTATGTGTATCACTCGGCCGGTGTGACAAAGGCAAAGAAAAAGGAAGACTATTTCCGCGGGAACACGAAAGGGACGAAGAACATTCTTGAGGCGGTGCGGACGCACAATCCGGGCCTGCGGCGTTTTGTGCAGATCAGCAGTCAGACTGCGGTAGGCCCGAGTCCATCCCGCACGCCCATCACGGAGAATGCTGCACCGCACCCGATAACCACGTACGGGAAGAGCAAGTGGCAGGCGGAAGAGGAATGCAGGGCCGTTTCCTCGCAGTTGTCCGTGACAATTATCAGGGCGCCGGCGGTATACGGTCCGCGCGACAAGGATGTCTATGAGTTTTTCAACACCATGAGCAAGGGATTGCAGCCGATGGTGGGAATGGGCGAGAAATGTGTCAGTTTGATCCATGTGGGGGATCTCGTTCGCGGATTTGTGATGGCAGCGGAGAGTGAGAAGGCGAAGGGAGAGACCTATTTCATATCCAGCAGGGATATATACGGTTGGAAGGAAGTCGGGGAAGTCACCAGGAAAGTTTTGGGGAAAATGGCCCTCCGGCTCAGGATCCCTGAGTTTGGCGTGTACGTTATTGCCACATTTGCCGAACTCTTCTCGTTGTTCAGCAGCAAACCTGCCCTGATCAACTACGAAAAAGCGCGCGACATGGTACAGGATTACTGGACGTGTGATTCATCGAAGGCGAAGCGAGATTTTGGCTATGAGCAGGAAATAACATTGGAGGAGGGTATTCGAGATACCGTGCGCTGGTATAAAGAGATAGGGTGGTTGTAGTAGCACCGGCGTCCCCGCCGGTGGCTTTTCCTTTGCCATTTCAATCGCCTTGACTTCCCCCTCCTCATTGCTTATATTGATAACTGATCGCGGGGTGGAGCAATTGGTAGCTCGTCGGGCTCATAACCCGAAGGTTGTAGGTTCAAGTCCTACCCCCGCTACACTATTCTACTGTAAAACCCCAGTCGGCATTCTCGGCTGGGGTTTTTCAGTTTCAAGTAGAATCCTACGTGTTTCCCCTTCAGAATCACATCAGACAACGTTACCCTCCTGCCGACAAGCATTTCTAACGGGTGCTCCACGGCCTTTGTGCACATGTATTCTCCCTACGAGGCAACTTGCGATTTCCGGTCGAGCCACTTGGCCGACACAATTACCTCCTCTTGACATTTGCTGAAATTCCCCCCATAATCAACCACTCACTTCCACTTGCATCTTTCACCGACTGAGTTCGGGGTTGATCTCCCCCCAATCAACGCTGTGTCGGTGAGAATTGTTGAGTGACGTCCTTTCGCTAGTTCGGTTTTCACTCTGCTCTCGGTTTCT
>JBGPYM010000307.1:0-3322 GCA_041493205.1 Bacteroidota bacterium | reverse complement strand
CGTTCTGGCATGTTCTATCTCCCTCTTGCTAGTGGCACGGGCGTCCCGCCCGTGGCTTTTGCTTTGCTTCTAGTGGCACGGGCGTCCCGCCCGTGGCTCTTCACTTGTCGATTCTCGACTATCGATTTCGATTGTATTTTGGCAGGGGGTCCCCGCTACTATAAAGAGTATTCTACCAGGCTTGTTAAGAGAGAGAACCCCCAGGCCTCCCCCGGCGTTCCCCTGGTATCATCGGGTCGGTTACTCTCCGAATTTCTGTGATTTTGACCGGTTCATGTTGTATTTTGGAAACATTGCCCCCATCTACTATACATATCATCTCCTTCGGTCCGGTCCGCGATATCGTCGGATCCTCCGAACTCACCCTTGAACTGGAAGTCCCATGCACGGGGGGCGAAGCGTTCGAAGCGCTTGCAGTGCGCTACCCGGATCTGCAGCAGTGGAAATCGAGCGTTCGTCTGGCAATCAACAAGGCGTATGCACCGTTCGATCAGACACTGCAGGCAGGAGATGAAGTGAGCTTCCTCCCCCCGGTCAGCGGCGGATAAATTATGGTCGCAATTCAGACATTCAAAATCGATGTCCATTCCGTCCTCCGCGAACTCCGCTCGGACGCAACGGGAGGGATCGACCTCTTCGTCGGCACGGTACGCAATCACGCTGGAGGAAAGCCTGTCGCGCGGCTTGAATATACAGCCTACCGACCGATGGCAATGGAAATACTGGAGAAGATAGAAGCCGAGATCCGCGCTCGCTGGCCCGTCCACAATGTGATCCTGATCCACCGGGTCGGCACTCTTGCCGTGGGCGACGTTGCGGTGGTCACCGCCGTTGCAGCATCCCACAGGGCGGAAGCGTTCGAGGCGTGCCGCTATGCGATCGAACGGATCAAGGCAGACGTGCCGATCTGGAAGAAAGAGTTCGGACCCGATGACCCGGAGGGCGCGTGGAAGTCGAGTGTTTCCCTGGGCGAGGGAGCAGGCGGAGGGGGGGAATCGTGAACGCGATGCGGCTCATCGACGGCTTCGGGCGCACGGCGGACAATCTCCGGATCTCGGTCACCGACCGGTGCAATTTCCGGTGCAGGTACTGTATGCCGGAAGAAGGGATGCAATGGCTGAAGAAAGACCTCCTCCTTTCGTTCGAAGAAATCTCCCGGCTCGTCCGGATCCTTGCCGGCCTTGGCGTCACGAAAATCCGTCTGACCGGCGGCGAGCCCCTGATGCGCAAGGATCTTGCCACGCTCGTCCGCATGATCAGATCCACGACCGCAATCCGTGATATCGCATTGACCACGAACGGCTACTTTCTCAGCGAACAGGCGCGCGGCCTCGTGGAGGCGGGCCTGAACCGCATCAACGTCAGTCTCGATTCACTCGACCCGGCCACCTTTGCGGCCATGGTCCGGCGCGAGTACTTCGAAAAGACCTGGGAAGGCATCGAAGAAGCGCTCCGGGTGGGCCTTAGCCCGGTGAAGCTCAACGCGGTTCTGATCCGCGGCATCAACGACCATGAAATTCCCGCGTTTGCCGCGCTCGCACGTTCACGTCCCGTGATCGTCCGCTTCATCGAGTTCATGCCCATCGGCAGCGAGGACGGCTGGTCGAACGACAAAGTGGTCCCGACCCGCGAAGTGCTCGAACGTCTCAATGCCATCGCTCCTCTCGAGCCGGTCGAAGACCCTCTCCGGAAAGGCGCCGCCGACACGTTCCGGTTTGCGGACGGACGCGGGGAAATCGGCGTGATCAGTTCCGTCACCGAACCGTTTTGCGGCGCTTGCAACCGCATCAGGCTCACCTCCGATGGCAAACTGCGAACCTGTCTCTTTTCGCTCACCGAGACAGACCTCCGCGCCCTGCTGCGCGGCGGCGCGCCGGATGCGGCGATCGCTGATGCCGTCGTCGATGCAGTCGCACACAAGGAATCCGGCCACTTGATCAACAGGCCCGGATTCGTGCGACCGGACCGCACCATGAGCAGCATCGGCGGTTGAACTTCCGCACTTCTTAACAATTCTTAACGTCCCCCTCCGCGCGTTCATTGATTTTCCCGCGAAACTTTTCTAGATTACAATTCGTCATATTTTCAGAGATTCTGAGCCCTTCCCGCACACGGAGAACCCATGGCACACGACATTAAGGCGATTAACGAACGGATTCACCGTGAAAGCGCCTTCATCGACCTCCTGCAGATGGAAATCGGCAAGGTGATTATCGGCCAGAAATACATGGTCGAGCGCCTGCTGATCGGCCTGCTGGCGAACGGCCACATCCTGCTGGAAGGAGTGCCCGGACTCGCAAAAACGCTGAGCGTCAAGACGCTCGCCGCTGCCATCAAGGCGAAGTTCCAGCGGATTCAGTTCACTCCCGATCTTCTCCCCGCCGACCTCGTGGGCACGATGATCTACAACCAGAAGGAGGGGTCGTTTCAGTCGAAGAAAGGACCGATCTTCGCGAACTTCATCCTGGCCGACGAAATCAACCGCTCTCCCGCCAAGGTCCAGAGCGCTCTCCTGGAAGCGATGCAGGAGCGCCAGGTGACCATCGGCGAAACCACGTTCCCCCTCCAGGAGCCGTTCCTGGTGCTCGCCACCCAGAATCCGATCGAGCAGGAAGGGACCTACCCTCTTCCCGAAGCGCAGGTCGACCGGTTCATGCTGAAGGTCAAAATAGGGTATCCGACCAAGGAAGAGGAATTGCTGATCATGCGCGCAAATGTGGCCGGGGTTGTTCCCCAGATCAAGCCCGTGGTCACGCCCGAAGAGATCCTGAAGGCCCGTGCGGTCATCGGCGACATTTATATGGATGAAAAGATTGAAAAGTATATCCTGGACATCGTCTTTGCGACCCGTACGCCAAAGGCGTATAACATGAACAACCTGACCCAGTTGATCGCCTACGGGGCCTCGCCCCGCGCCTCCATCAACCTCGCGCTCGGCGCGAAGGCGTATGCCTTCATCAAGCGGCGCGGCTATGTGATCCCCGAGGACGTCCGCGCTGTCAGCCTGGATGTGCTCCGCCACCGCGTGGCGATCACGTACGAGGCCGAAGCCGAAGAGGTCACCTCCGAACAGGTCGTGCAGGAAGTGCTCAATAAAATCGAAGTCCCATGATGGATGTACCGCGGAGACGCCGAGGCGCAGAGGGAAGGAACCTTCTTTTCTTTAACCCTAACACTCTCTTCTCTGCGTCTCCGCGCCTCAGCGGTGAATTTCATTTGTGAGTATGGACACGAGAGAGCTTCTAAAGAAGGTTCGCCAGATCGAGATCAAGACCCGCGGGGTCGTGAATCAGATCTTCTCCGGCGAGTATCACAGCGTCTT
>JBGPYM010000306.1:0-3328 GCA_041493205.1 Bacteroidota bacterium | reverse complement strand
CGGTGAGGTACTGCGGAATATCAGGAAGCCCTGCACGCTCGTTGTGTCGAACACTGGTGACCACCTGAGGGTCAATGCGCAAGGGTCGTTCGTGGCGTTCACGGAATCGATGCTCGGGGGGACATCGCGCTGCGAGGCGAACGTAAACGAGCTGATTGCCAGCGCGCTGTCGGGTGGACTCTGGTTGCCCGCCCTGTCAACGCCGAGCACTTTGTACCAGTAGATGTGCTTCCGATCCACGTGTCTGTCGAAAAACGTCCCCGCGCTCATGTAGGGATTGCTGACCAGCGGAATGCTGTCGCACTCCACCTGCGACGGCGGGACGTAGGGAGCGGCAAGCTGGACGCCAGATCCGGGAGGCGGGACAACGGTCATGCCGCCAACCCAGTGATATGTTCCAAATCTCGCGGAATCCGACCGGTACACATGATAGGCCGCGATGTCCTGCACGGGCGGCCCGATGTAGTCAACCTGAATTGCGCTGTCGCGTGCAAAAAGCCCTGCGATGATCGCCGGCTCAGGAGGGGTCCTGTCGCGCAGCCGCTGGCAGACGATGATCTCGGGAGGAACCAGAGGAATGGGGAGCGCGCCGCTGATATTTTGCGCATGATCCTGGGCCTTGACAATGTAGGCATAGCAGAGGGGCGACCCGGGCGGAACGGTTTTGTCATCCCAGAATGCGCTCCCCCCTCCCATTGCTTTTGCGACAGATTGCGGAACCACTCCTACGAGGACGAATGGCCCCCCGCAGTCTCCTTTCTTCTTGTCATTGTAGTATGTCAGGCCTGTGACATCCGCCGGCCGGCCTGCAAAGCGCGAAGGCGGACAGGGGAACCATTTCCCCCTGTCGCACAGAGAGCGGTAGATGAGGTACGCGTCAATCCCGCAATCGGTGTTCAAAGACCATTTGACGCGGATGAAGTCGTCGAATCCCTCAGCGGCGGTGCCCTTCACCATGGCCGGCCTGGTGGTATCCTTGAGGGCGGCGCCAACGGCGATTGATCTCCGCGAAGTGTTCCCGGCCGCATCGACTGCCTCAACCCGGAAATAGAGCGTGCTGTCCATGCATGCGCTCCTCAGTCCCGAGGTGCTATCGTCCTTTGCCAGGATGCGCGTGGAGTCGCCGGGCGCTGGCTGCGGCACAACCGGGAGAACGGCCACCGCGCCGGTGGAAGGATTGTCCGGCCTGGCATATCTGTACACTGTGTACGATACGACATTCTCCCCGTGCCCGTCGATGTCCAGCCGGACCTTTGACCAGCGTACCCGAAAACTGCTGTTCGACTCGATGGCATCGACGACAATATCCTGCGGCGTCGCCGGGGGGGTCCGGTCGACGGCGGCTCCGGAGACTGAACCGGATTGCGCGCCGACGTTTCCGAGCATGTCCTTATGCGCAACCCTGTACCAGTAGGCCACGCCGTTCGCGGGCCCGGTAAAGTGGAACGGGTTACCCGGCACCGTCCGCGGGAGGGGATTCCCCGTGGTGTCCCATCGCTCGTAATCCGTGAAACCAAGTGCCGCGGGCGAGACGGCAGAACTGTCAATTGCGCGCGTGACATCGGCGCTGAAATCAACGTCGTTCACCTTCAGGAACGGCCCGACGGGGTTCATGGATCGGTACACATTGAACCCGGAGAACTGCGCCGCAGGTTTTGTCCAGAGGATCTGAAGTTTCGCGTCCCCGACGACAAGGCGCACACCCGCGGGAATCGGAATCGCTCCGGGCGTGCCGGCGGTGATCGTCGCTTCGTTTGCGCCGGCCGGTGAGAGCTCTGAGCCCCCCGCATTGACGCGCAGGAGCTTGTACGAGTACGATGTTCCGTTGACGACCGTGGTATCGCGGAATGCCTGCCCCATCACCAGCGCGACGGTCGGTCTTACGGCCACGAGCATCTGGACGCGCCGCCATTTCTCCGACCCGCGCGTGAACGAGGTGATGGAGAAGACGTTGGCAAGCGGCTGGACCGGGTTTCTCCCTCCCACACTGTCTGCAAGAGCATAGGAAATGAAATTCCAGTCGTCGGAGCCCCGTGGAATGATCGCCTTAAACTGTGTCGTATCCATCATGGGTGCGATCGGTGGAACGTTCATCGGTCCTACCGGGTAAGCAGTGACAGAGGAGAGCTCGCGATAAATATTGTACCGTACCGGGGTTCCCGCGGAGGTGTCCGCCTGCCACATCAGGAAGACAAGTCGGCCGGGGGCGGGGCGCGTGGCGACGCCGAGATCCTGCGCACCGAGCTGTCCGGGGCCGCCAAGCAGGATCAATGTTGCGAGCATCGGCAGGGTACCCCTGACGGTCGGAATCACCCTGAGCCGCCGTGTGCAGGATTGGCCCGATCTTCTTGTCGCAATCATGGTGTCTCCGTCAGTAGAGATAGAATCCCTGGTTCGCGTTGAAGCCGGCATTCACGGTAACCGATCCGCAGAAGACCCAGAGTACGCACGCATCGAGCCCCAATGTCCCCGCAAATGCCGGCGGGACCCCGATAATGATCTGGAGATTACCCCAGGCATCGGCGCTCACGAGTCCGCCGAGGATCTTTCCCCACACGTAGAGTCCCACATTGCCGATGACGCCAAACCCGGCTCCCGTGTTCGCGCCGTATCCGGCAAAAGCCCCGACGCCTGCATAGGCCTGGTATCCTCCGGAGACGATATAGTAGCTGACGGAGGCCGAAAAACTCATGTATCCGTAGAGGCCTGTAACGAACTGCGGAAGCGCCGCCTTGTTCAGGCCAAAACGGCCGCTGATGCCATCCATCACCCAGATATCGTCCTTGTTCGTGTTGATTCCAAACCAGAGTCCGGCCTCCAGGCCCGCACCGGCCGCAGGCCATCCCATTTCGTACATTGACACCGCCACGCGGCCCTGAATAGTTTCATTGTCCGTGCCGATGTGCCACTGGAATTCCCCCTGCCCTGAGAGGCCGGAGACGATGTCATCCATCGTCACGATTCCCTTTGCATACCCCTCCGCATAGCCGACGTCCCGGTCGATCGTGAGCGTGACGTAGCCGATCACCTCGGCATTGTGCGTCATGAGGACGACGAACGCATCCCCCGCGAGGAGGAAATCCGTGCGGGAGGCGCTGAACCCCATCACGACGCTTACAACACCGGCCTGTCGGGCGGCGATGCTGAACCCTACCCCCTGGTTTGCCGAGAGTTCTCCGCCCACGGCGACCCTCTCGAGGCTTTCACCCACGATACACCCGCATCCCCAGACCTTGGAGAGGGCGCTTGTCGTCATCAGCGGACCAAGGTTGATGCCGACATCCGTGGCATGATTGAGGGTGAAGCAGGAGCGTTCCGCCTTGACGTT
>JBGPYM010000045.1:0-15254 GCA_041493205.1 Bacteroidota bacterium | reverse complement strand
GGCAAGCGGTAATAGTCTCTTCGCGGCAACGCTTGGCGGGGTTTACCGTTCCACCAATGGCGGTTCGAACTGGTATCCGGAGACCCAGGGAATAGGCAGACTGAGTGTTTATGCCTTGATGGTGTCAGGGACGGACCTCTATGCGGGGACAGAGAACGGTGGAGTCTTTCGCTCAACCAATGACGGAACGACCTGGACTCAGGTGAACACAGGGTTGAGCAATCTCCAGGTTCACGCCCTCGAGGCTAGCGGCACTTATATATTCGCCGGGACCTGGGGAGACGGGGTGTTCACTTCGGACGATCACGGAGCGAGCTGGCATGCCATCAACTCCGGCTGGGAAGATGCCCGCATTGAAGCACTCGCGGTGAGCGGTACCGATCTCATTGCAGGCACATACGCAGGCGGCGTCTGGCGCCGCCCTCTCTCAGAGGTACTCCCTATCCAGATGGCTTCATTCCGTGCAGAATGTGCGGGTACGAATCGGGTCCTATTACGATGGAGCACGTTGGGAGAAAAGAACAACTATGGTTTTCAGGTGCAGAAGGCGGGGTCATCTCATGACTACCAGCCGGTCCCGGGTGCGTGGATTCCGGGACAGGGATCGACGGCGGCACCCCACGACTACGCATGGACCGATACAGCCGCCGCACCGGGGATCTACTACAGGCTTGAACAAATCGACCTTGATGGCACGGTACATTATTCAGACGGAGTGCAGGCAGATCAAGCCACGGATGTGCCTGCGGAGAATACCCCTGCTTGTTTCTCTCTCGAGCAGAATTATCCTAATCCTTTCAATCCGTCAACCACAATCCGTTACGCTCTTCCCCTTCGAGCGCACGTCACGCTCTCTCTCTTCAACTGCCTCGGCCAGGAGGTGGTGAGGATTGTGAATGGTGAGCAAGAGGCAGGATATCAGATCGTGCGCTTTGATGGCTCAGGGATTGCGAGCGGAGTCTATTTCTACCGGCTGAGGGCGGGAGATTTTGTGCAAACACGGAAGCTCGTGCTGCTCCACTGAACTGTCACAGGCAGTGACACGAAGGAATCTACCGATCCCTCAATACATTCCGTCGCCCGTTCAACCAGAGGAACAGAAGGCCCGCCAGCCCCGTGAGGACCGCAACAAGCGCCAACACGCCGACGAACGGCAGGATGGCCAGCGCCATGACGAGCGAGATCCATGCGAAGATGTTCCGTTCCTCATGCCCTTTCAGCAGTTTGATCCCGGCCGCCGACCCGATCACATAGACGAGAATCGCGGCGCCGCTCGGAATAAGCAGAGCCGTTTCCAGGTTTATCTCGGTGTAAAAATAGACGCCGAGCGTGAGCATCGACATCCCGAAGAGCATCACAAGGCTGCGGTCTGGAACGCCTGTCTTGCCGTTGAGATGATGGAGATATCGGGGAAAACCTCCGTCCCGCGCAGCCGCGTAGATCACTCTCGACATGCCTGCGGTGTAGGCATTCGCAGTCCCGAAGATAATGAACAGCGCCAGGGCGGCCGTTCCTACCGCTCCATACCTTCCCAGCGTGTTCGCAAATATCGCCGCAAACGGGGCCACACTCCCGCCCGCTCTGAAAGCCCCCGTTCCCACCGTCACCGTCGCCACCGCGATGTAGAGCAAGCCAATCAGCAGAACGCTCAGGACGATACTGCGCTTGAAGTCGCGTTTTGGATCACGGAATTCTTCCGCGATGTTTGAAACGTTTTCATAGCCGAGGTACGACCAGAAAATCAACGCTGCTGCGGTCCCGATCGGCAGAAGCCCGTTCGGCGCGAACGGGACAAAATTCTGCGCCTGCATTGACCCTGCAGAGAATGCGACCGCCGCCAGCAGGAGTCCCACGATCGAGACGACGACACCCACCTGCACCCGGTTGCTGAACGTAATCCCACGGTAGTTCACAAGAAATGCCAGGAAAATTACTCCTGCGGCGATGATGTAGCTCCCCCCTCTCGCCATCGGAAATGCATAGGACACGTACGACGCGGCAATGAGCGTGACGGCCGGCCCGCCGGAGATGTACCAAAGGGCAAAGAGCCATCCTGCGACGGTGGCGACCGGCAGACCGAAACTCTCCTTTGCGAACGAGTACACCCCGCCGGATTCAGGCTTTCGGGACGAGAGCGAAGCGAATGTGTATGCGAACGGATAACTCCCCAGGGAGAGCAGGAGCCAGGCGATCAAAGACGCGGGACCCGCAATCTGCGCCGCAAGTCCCGGCAAAACGAGAACACCGGATCCAAGCACGGAACTTATATAAAGGGCCACCGCATGCCGGAGCGTTATTTCTTTCCGGAGACGCGGAGGCTCGGTCGGTGCCATCCCGGGGTGCGCCACAGCGCGGGGTTCTGATAATTCCCTCATTGCAGACTGACCTTATATTTGTTCTCTCTTCAACATCCGCCATACCCCCTCGGTTCCTTGCTGCGCAGCGCATTCGGGAGTTGATGGTATGCCGATTTACTTCGTGTCGAGAGGCTGGTAGGAGAGGAGGACAGTCCCGCTCTTAAATGCCTTTGTCCCTGTAAGCCTCAGGTCGAGCTTGCCCCTGAGGTTTTTGAAGAGCGATGTGCCGTTGCCCAGCACAACGGGATCCACCATGATCTGATACTCATCGATCAATCCTTCCTGCGCGAACTGAGTCACGATGCTCCCGCTCCCCAGGATCGTCATGTCCTTGCCGGGCGATTGCTTCAGTTTTCGGATCTCATCCACGATATTGTCTTTCATCAGCCGTGTATTGTTCCACCCGGCCGTCTTTAGCGTCCGCGAAAAGACGAGCTTGTCGGCACTATTCATTCCCTTGGCAACAGTCGGATCATTTGCGGCCGCCATCGTCGTCGGCCAGTACCCTGCCATGAGCTCATACGTCACCCGCCCAAAAAGCAGCGTATTCCCGGTTCCAAGCCCTTCAGCAGCATATTCATTTTCTTCGGCGCCATGTCTGTGCCAGCGTATATCGCCCTGCGGCCCTGCATAATATCCATTGAGTGTGATGAAATTGAATACGCTCAATCTTCCCATGACTCCCTCCTGACATTATACGACCGGCACCCGTCCCGGGTTGCCGATGAAGTGTCTTGAACCGGCCGCGTCTCTCAGGCCGGGGGTTCTCCGGCCGAGTGAAGTGCCATGTCGGCTATCAGCCATTTCCCCTTCTCGAATTTCAATCCGTTCCGTTGCATATGTTCCAGAACGATGGGCAAATACTTCCCTGCCAGTTTCTGCCAACCGGGGCCGATTATCAGTTTGGAGAGGATGAATCCGCCTACCCCTTTGAACCCGGATTGCTCCAGTGTGACGATGGTACCTTTACCGGACGGCTCAAGAATCCATGTGACGATTGTCGATGTGTTCGCGTCGTACCCCCGGCAGGAATAGACGAGCCGGGACGGTTTCTTGACCTCTCAGCTCTTGTGATCCCCGTGTGTATTCCGCAGATACTCGCCCAGAGCATCAAGCTTCTCCAGCCAGAACTACTCAAAGAATTCCACCCATTCGAGCACCTCTTTCAAAGGCCTCGGATGAAGCTGGTAAATCCGTTGTCGGCCGACCCGGCGTTCCGAGACCAGGTGCGCTTCTTTCAAAACGCTCAAATGCTGGGAAACGGCCGGCAACGAGATCTTGAACGGTGCTGCCAGGCCGGAGGTGGGCTTCTCACCTTTCATCAGCTCCTCCAGGATCCTCCGCCTCACAGGGTGGGCGATGGCCTGGAATACCCGTTCATTGCGGTGTGCGTTCGTCATACCGTACATTATTAAGCATTTGCTTAAATGTCAAGCGGTTCTTTTGCGTGGAAGAAACCCAACGAAGGTTACTCACCAGCGGTGTGTGCAATGCCGGGTTGAGGCGCATGGTGCAATTTCTGCTCCACATGCCGGTGGATGCCGTACAGCAGCCCGATGCAGAGGATCATCGAGGCAACGCAGGCGTAGCCGAGCAAGTCGTAATGCTCCAGGGGCCCGTTTGCGGCATGCTGCACAATGATGGCCCCGGCGACAATAGACGCCACGCCGCCGGAAATCTGTTGAAGGGAAGAGTTGATGCTCATGAACGCGCCGCGGTCCACCATTTCCGGGACGGCGGTCATGAGCGCAGTCGCGGGAATCATGCGGGACATGATCCCCGCGAAGAGGATAATGTTGATAACGACGATCTCCCAGAGCGGCGTCACCGAGAGGTGCGTAAAGATCACCACCATGACGCTCGCCAGTATCGTCCCCACGGCAAATATTCTGAACTTCCCTATCATGTCGCTGAACTTCCCGACCATCGGAAGGATGAAGATGGAGGCCATGCCGGTGAAGAGAAACACGAGGGGAAGTTGTGCCTGCGTGACGGCGATATTGTTGACGAGATATGCGCTCGAAAACGGCATCATCATGAAGCCGCCCAGCGTCAGCAACGCTGTCGTGACAAACGCCTTCCGGTAAAGAAACTGCGAAAGCGTCTTCTTCAAGTGGGCAATTGCATTGCGGTCCGAGGCGGATTCGCGTGCAATATGCGCATCCACGGGCCTCAACCATCGCACAATCACGCCGCCGGCGATGACGCCAATGGCAAGGATAAGCAGGAAGGGCGCATGCCAGCCAAAGGCGTTTGCGAGGTAAATGCCGAGAGGGATACCCGCCACCTGGCTCACCGCAAACGACATCTGCACGAATCCCATGACGCGGCTCCGCTTTTCGTACGGGAAGAGGTCGGTGACGATCGCCAGCGACACAGATGCAATCACTCCGCCGAACAGTCCGGTCACGATCCGTGCAATGAGAAGGAAACGATAATCGGCGGCGACGCCACACAGGAACGTGCCGATCAGGAATCCCGCATAGAAAAACAGGAGGAACTTCTTACGGTCGAAACGGTCCGCGAACCCTGCAGCCAGCAGGCCCGAAACCCCTGCGCTGAATGCATATGCGGAGACCACCCAGCCGAATTGCGCCGGGGATATGCTCATGGCGTTCATCAGAATTGCGCCCAGAGGGGCGATCACCATGAAGTCAAGGATAACCGTGAACTGGATAAACGAGAGAATTGCGATGACGAGAACCTGGTACGGCGTGAATGTCTTTGTTTCGGCTTGAGGTGTCATCAGAGCAATCGCGGTTCAGTTCGAGACTAACGGCGCTGCGGGGTATGTTTCCTTTCAACACCACCCTTTGACTGTTGGTTCCAGCTCTCCCGATGGTGCAAGGTCCGTCCATCTGTCTGCCGTGAATCATTCAAGCGATGATGAGCGTACACTTACGTTAGGGCCTGCATGCCAGCTTCGGAGTCGCCTGCGAGCCGCAACTGAGCAGCATCGAGAACGCCGTCGTGGCTGCCGCAGAAGCCATGCCGGAAGAAAGGACGTAAACCGTCCCTCGGACCTCACCTCAAAAGCCGACATCATCAAGCAGAAAGGAACGCCATGCGACGCGCTCTTCTATTCTTCGCCGTGGTTCTTGTGCCTGCTGCACTTTTCGGATCAGCGCCATGCCCTTCAGCGCAGACGGCCGATTCCACGAAAACCGAACCAGGGGCCCGGCACAGGAACGTCTACGTGTGTCCGGCGTGCGGGCTCGAGTGTGACAAGCTCACGTTTGACAAACCGGGCGACTGTCCAAACTGCGGAATGAAGTTGATCGAGCACGGGGGCCGCGGCGAGATCACTGTTACGATTCTCCTCTTCAACGGGGCCGAGATAAGCCGGCCCCTCACATCCGTCTTTGGTCAGAAGATGATCGCCGACTACACGTTTGAGAACTGTCCCAGAGGCGACATCCTCCTCGTTCCGGGCGGTGGCATCGGCGAGGCCATGAACAACCCGCGGCTCATTCAGTTTCTCCAATCCCATGCACAACAGTCGAAACATGTCATATCCGTTTGCACCGGCGCGTTTCTGCTGGGGAAGGCCGGCCTTCTGGCAGGACAAACGGCGACGACGGTCGATGGCATGACAGAAAGCCTTCGCGAGTTTCCAAATGTCAGGGTTGTCTCCGGCGTGCGGTATGTCGATAACGGGAAAATCATCACCACGGCCGGACTCTCATCGGGGATCGACGGGGCACTTCACCTAGTGTCCAAAATCCTGGGCAAGGGCGAAGCCCAGTCGGCCGCATTGAATATCGAGTACCGGTGGGATCCTGATTCAAAGTATTCGCGCGCCGCACTTGCGGACAGGTTTCTCCCTGATGGGCTGGCATTCGGACTGCCGAGAGTGAAAGGGGCGCAGGCCAGAATGATCTCGACTGCAGGCGACACAAAGCATTGGGAAATCACCATACTCGTATCGGAACCGGCCTCATCTGCTCAGATCATCAGACTGTTGCGCGAACGCATTTCCTCACAGAGCGCTCACATGCTCGGTGCGGTCAGATTAACCCCCGGGAACCCTGGCGCGCCCGAGTTCACATGGGGGTTCACAGATGACGCACAACGGGATTGGAACGGTCATGGAATAGTAGAGCCTGCAACCGGCAGCAAAGGCGGCTTTAAAGTAACATTGACCGTCGCACGCAACAGCAGTCAAGCGGATAGGAAGTAGCGCCCACCATGCAACCGTTTGTTCCATATTTTTACATAACCGTGACATTCCGGGGCGATCTGATCCTTATGTTGGTCCTGTACACAGGAGATCCTCAGGAAGATACGCGATGGAATCACGGTATACACTCGTCCTCGGCGGCACAGGGTTTCTCGGTTCGTGCATCGTCAACGAACTGAAAAGGCAATCTGTCAGTACTGCTGTGATGTGCCGCCACCCCGAACAATCCGAACGTTCCTCCTCTGGCTCCGTTCAGTATTTCAGAGGTGACTGTGACGATTACGATTCCCTGAAGCAGGCGATGAGGGGCTGCCGGGCTGTCATCCATTCGGCTGCGTATTACCCGATGTATTCACTCAGAAGGGACGATCAGGCCGCACGCGCGATGCGCGAACTTCGAAATGTCCTGCGGGCCGCCGACAGGTGCGGCGTCGAACGATTCGTGTTTACGAGCAGCCCGATGGTTCTCGCCGGTGACGCTGCTATTTTCCGCCGTTGCACATACCACTACATCAAAAGACTGCTCCACGACGAAGTGCTCCAATGGGTCGACCGCGGTTTTCCCGCAATCCTTGCAGTGCCCGGCGCCTGCTTCGGTCCGGGCGATCGGAAGCCGACGACCGGCCGGTTGATTCTGGAGATTGCCAGCGGGCGGCTCCGATTCATCATCGAGGGACAGATGAATGCCGTCGATGGCCGCGACGTGGCGTCGGCAGAAGTGGCAATGTTGCGCCGCGGGGAAATCGGCCAATCGTACCAGCTCGGCAACTGGAATTGCCTGCTTTCAGAATTTGCCGGACTCGTGGCAACACTGAGCGATGTTCCGAAGCCTGTCATCCACCTTCCGTATGAGGCAGCGAGAGTGGCCGCCCGGATTGTGGAGATGATTCAGTTTCCGCTTGGCGTTGCGACGCCGGTGTTTCCTCAATCCGGCGTGGATCAGATCCATTATGGCACAGGCCTGGATTCCGCTCCCGCCCGGCGGGATCTGGGATTTCGGCCACGGCCAATCGAGCAGACCGTGATGGAAACAATTCACTATTTCTTAAGCGTGAATAAGCTCGCCCCGCGTCATGCGGGAGCGGAGTTCGCTTAGCGGCGTGGATCCTCGTGAATAAAGAATCCCGCCTCCGGTCAGTTGCCGCCGGCTTGCCTTCTGCAGGCGGGAGGAGTAGCTTATATTCACCAGACGCTCAGGGCCGTGTCAACCTATCCGGGCTGACCGGCATCCTATATGCGAGACCGCTCTCAGGACATACTTCGAAAACGCGTGGACGGGACACCCGCTCGGGAGACAATGATGGCAGGGGGCGAGGCCGGCGTGGTGCATCGCGCACAAGCGGGTGATATCGCCGCTTTCGAAGTACTCTATCGCTCCCATACAGGGCGGGTCTACGCGCTCTGTCTGCGAATGGTCGCAAATGCCCGGCTCGCAGAAGAACTCACACAGGAGACTTTTGTCCTTGCCTGGAACAGATTGGGTGAATTCCGCGGAGAGAGTGCGTTTTCATCATGGGTACACCGGATCGCGGTCAATGCTGCACTTGTCCATATTCGCACGGACCGGAGGCGTCTTGCGCGTATTGGATCATCCGAAGAGATCAGCGAGCCCGTCCGAGAGGGTGGCGAAGCGTCGCATCTGACAGCGATTGACCTCGAACATGCGGTCAGCCTCCTCCCTGCGCAGTCACGGGCCGTTTTCATTCTCCATGAGATCGAAGGATACCAGCACGATGAAATTGCGGTCATGATGAACATCGCTTCCGGAACCTCGAAAACGCAGTTGCACCGGGCCCGCGCACGGCTGAGGGAGATCCTGACATGACCGGCGACAACCATATCCTGGGCCTGTTGCAGGATTATCTCGATGGATCCCTTACCACCGAGGAACGGCTCTCCATCGATGAGCACCTTCGTTCCTGCTCCCCCTGCACGCTTGAACTTCAGCAGCTCCGGAAAATCCAGACCGACGCCGGATTGCTACCGAAGCGGATCGAGCCGCCGCACGACCTGTGGCCAGCGATCGAATCGAGAATCCGAACGCCGCACCGGTCGATGGTTGTACGGTGGTCCCTTGGAATTGCCGCGGTGGTCGTTCTGGGGGTCATCGGCTGGTCCATCTTCCGCCAGGCAGCATTGGAGAGCCGCCCCTCCTGGCAGGTGATACCTGTCGAAGGAAATCCGCTTATCGGTGCGACCCGCATCGAGAAGGGTGCGCATATCCATATTGGGGAACTGCTTGAAACCGATGGGTCGTCCAGGGCAGAGATAGAGGTCGGATCGATCGGACACGTCGACGTCGGGCCCAACACACGCATTCGTCTCGTCGAAGCGACCGACACCGACTACCGCTTGTCGCTCGAAAAGGGTGAAATACACGCTACTGTCTCCTCCCCGCCGCGACTCTTCTTCGTCGAGACCCCCTCTGCGCTCGCGGTCGATCTCGGATGCTCGTATGCGCTTCGCGTTTCCGAAGACGGTACGGGGATCCTGGAAGTAGCCGCCGGGTATGTCGCTTTCGAACTGCGCGGCCGCCGCGCAATCGTCCCCGCCGGCATGTCGTGCTTCACCCGCCCGGGTTCGGGACCCGGTACGCCGTTTCTGGACGATGCACCTGAATCCTTCCGGAAGGCGCTCGAACTCTATGACTTCAGCGATACCACTCTGACCGCGCTGGGCAACGTTCTTGCGGGGGCACGCGAGGAGGACGCCATCACTCTCTGGCATCTGTTGTTCCGCGTCGGCAGAGAACAACGCGCCACCGTGTATGACCGCCTTGCAGAACTCCTCCTGCCCCCGAAGGACATTACCAGGGACGGTGTGCTGGCGGGTGACCGGGCTATGATCAACGACTGGCAGGATATCGTGGGTCTGGGGCCGGTTGTCGAATGGGAATTTGCACAATAATTAATTGGTGTCCTCACTCTACGGAGGTAGCATGAACGTCCGCCGCTTAGCAGTTTTCGTCCTCATGGTCGCCCTGGCGACACTCGTGATCGTCCACTCTGCCGACACGAAGCCAAAACTCCGGCCCGGATCGAAGGCGCCCGAGTTCTCTCTCAAGGACGGCACAGGGAACGAATTCACCCTCGACCGCGCGGGGAACAACGGATTCACCGTAATCATTTTCATAAGTACCCACTGTCCGGCCTCCAACGGGTATAACCAGCGGATGGCAGACCTTTGTACCGACTATGCACCGAAGCACGTTACGTTCGTCGGCATCAATTCCAACGAGGAAGAGAGTGCCACGGAGGTCCTGCAGCACGCCCGGGATCACAAATTCGGGTTCCCGGTCCTCAAAGACTACAACAACGTGGTGGCGGATGCCTACGGCGCGCAGGTCACGCCGGAAGTGTTCCTGATCGACGGAAAAGGCACACTCCGTTATCATGGAAGGATCGACGACGACGGGCGCGGTACGAATATCACTTCGAAGGATCTGCGCGTCGCCCTGGACGCGTTGCTTGGCGGAAACGACGCACCAGTTTCGGAAACGAGAATATTCGGATGCAGTATCAAGAGAGTGAGGGGGAACGACTGATGAAAACATTCCCCCTGCTGCTGCTCATTTTCCTGCCTGGAGAGATGATCCGGCATTCCTCCATGATCGCGGAGGCCTCGGGAGCCGATACATCATGGTCCATAACGCTCGTTTCCCCGACTGAGCCGGGAGTGCCCCTGGTCGTCTCCGGGACTGTTTTTCATCATGATGGCACGACCCCCGCCGCGGGAGTCTGCCTGTACCTCTACCACACCGACGCGCAGGGAAATTATTCGGTTGGGAACAGCAATGGAAACCGTGAGCCGCGCATCCGCGGCTGGCTCACGACCGACGCGCATGGACGATACAGTGTCCGGACCATCAAGCCGGGGTCGTATCCCAACTCGCACAATCCGGCGCACATCCACTCAAAAGTGGTATATCCCGGCGGGAAGGAGAAATGGATCGAGGAGTTTTTGTTTGAGGACGATCCGTACGTCTCAGACAAGGACCGGCAAAAGGCTTCGGGCCGCGGAGACTTCTCGCCGGTGATGAAAGTACAGCGCGGTGACGACGGCGTACTTCGTTGCACGCGGAACATCATTCTTGATGAATAGCCCCGTCGTCGTCCGCTGTCGCACATCCGGTTAACGACCCAATGTTGGAAGTCTGACGGGGGGCAACACCTGGACCAACCCGGGACGTTGATCCTCCAGCCACGGGGGAAGCATGAGCCGGGTTCCAAGCTCCGCGGCTCTCTGGTCCGCCGTAAACCCGGGGGTGTCGGTGGCGATCTCGAACAGGACCCCGCCCGGCTCCCGGAAGTAGATCGAGTGAAAATAGATGCGATCCATCACCGGCGAGACATGGTAGCCGAGGCGCTCAAGTTTCTCACGCCATTGCAACTGCTCCGCGTCTCCGGGAGTGCGGAATGCAATGTGGTGTACAACGCCCGCCCCGAGACTTCCCCGCCGCGCATCCCTGTTGCTGATCAGATCAACTCGGGAGGCAATGCCCTCTCCACCGCCTGCCCGGTATCCATGCGGGTCCACCCCTGCCTCATCCGGTTTGAACCCCATTACCTCCGTCAGGAGTTTCGCAGTCACTTCGGGAGATTCCTCCATTATGCTCACACCATCGAATCCGAGGATTGCCTTATCCGGAGGGACAGGGCCGTCGGGCCAGGAAGACCCACGGGATCCTTGCGACTCAACCACTTCAAGCTGAAGTCCGTCCGGATCCGTAAATGAGAGTATCTCGCGACCAGATTGACTTCCGCCCAACTGAAGTTCCACCCCCTCACCTTCGAGTCTTTGCTTCCAGTACCCGAGCGACCCCTTCGGCACCCCGAAGC
The DNA here is from genome assembly GCA_041493205.1 of Bacteroidota bacterium. Lineage (GTDB taxonomy): Bacteria > Bacteroidota > Ignavibacteria > UBA10030 > UBA6906 > JBGPYM01. Next base: position 3,879 of record JBGPYM010000045.1, on the reverse strand, counting down.
TGATGGCGGAAACCTGGGGGGCGCCAATCCGTCCCCGGGAGGCCCCCGGCCAGGCGAAGAAGGTGATGATGCTTCCCGGCGTCCCGAGACCATCACCGTAGTACAGGTGATAGCTCCCCGCGTCGTCGAAGTTCACGGTCAGCTTGACAAGGCGCAACCCCAGCACCCCGCAGTAGCAGTCGATATTCGCCTGTGGATCGGATGCTATGGCGGTGATATGGTGGATTCCGGGGATCATCGATATCCTTTGGCCTGCAACGTGAAGAGTTCAGCATACTGCTTGCCATTCGCGACGAGCTGATCGTGACTCCCTTCCTCGACAACCTGTCCTTGCTCCAGCACAATGATGCGCCCCGCCATACGCACCGTCGAGAATCGATGCGAGATGATCATCGCCATCCTCCCCTCGACCAGTCCCGAGAACCGGACGAAGACCTCATACTCCGCACGCGCGTCGAGTGACGCCGTCGGTTCGTCGAGGATCAGCAACTGCGCATCACGCATGTATGCCCGGCCAAGGGCCACCTTCTGCCATTCTCCACCGGAGAGATCGACACCATGTTCGAAGCGCCGACCGAGCATCTGGCGGTAGCCGCCCGGAAGTCGACCCAACAGGGATGAGGCAAGTGACTTCTCTGCTGCCGCGACGATAGTACCCGGGACTGTGCCCCCGCTCTCCCCTGCCATCACCGTCGCCGTGTTCCCATCCTCCTTCACCTCTTCACGCGCGTCGAGATACTCCTGTACGAGGCTGATTTCACCCACGCCGATATTTTCGTCGAAATGGAGATCGTACTCCACAAAGTCCTGGAATATAACCCCGATCGCCCGTCGCAGTGATTGAAGGTCAAAGTCGCGCAGGTCGGTCCCGTCGAGCAGAATACGGCCTTCAGTGGGATCGTAGAGTCTTGCAATAAGCTTTGTGATCGTTGTCTTTCCCGCGCCGTTCTCGCCGACCAGGGCGATCCGATCGCCGGGCCTCATCCGGAAATTTACGTGGCGAATGGCCCATCGTTCGCTTCCCGGATATTGAAAGCCGACATCCTCAAAGACAAAACCCTCGATGATGGGACGGGGGAATTGCGGCGCGCCCTCGCGGGAAACAATCGTCGGTTTCATGGCGAAAAACCCGAAAAGGTCTTTCAGATAGAGGCACTGCTCATAAATTGCACTCGCGCCAAACAGGAGACGCTGAATCAGATCCCTGCTTCGCGCAAAGGAACCCGCGAGGAAGGTCAGGGTGCCGAGCGATATCGAACCGGATACTGCGCGCAACAGAATGGAGACGTACGCGCCGTAATATCCGCCGGTACCAATCAATGCGAGCCCGGTGCTTATGACGCCTTTGCGGATGGAGAGGCGGCGGTTCTCGTCATAAAACCGTTTCGAGATTCTGCGGAACCTCTCGATCAGCCAGGGTGCGAGCCCGAAGAGCTGGACTTCCTTGGCGGTTTCATCGCTGGCACCGACGTACCGGAGGTAATCGAGGCGCCTTCTCTCCGGCGTGTAGCGGAACAGAAGCGAGTATTCCAGTGCAGCAAAATGCGTCTCTCCGAGGAAGCCCGGGACGACCGTCACTGCAAGGAGCAGAAGCAGCCAGGGGCTGTAAACCAGCAAGGCAACAGCCAGGGTGGCCAGAGTCACGGCATCCTGACCCATGGAGAGGAGCTGCGCCAGAAGGCCGATCCGGCTTGTCGTCTGGCGACGGGCGCGCTCCAGCTGATCATAGAATGAAGGGTCTTCAAACTGATGAAGATCCAGCGTTGCCGCGTGCTCCATCAGCCGGATGCTGGTGAGATTGGAAAAGAGATCGCCGAGCATGCTCTCCACAAGAGCCGACGCGCGTGCGAGAATTTCCCCCGCCACCACTACCAGAAGTTCCATCCCGACATATTGCCAGAGATGGAGCAGATCCGAAGACCCGTCCCGGATTCCGACGACCGTGTCGATGATCAGTTTTCCCACCCAGAGCGCAGAGACCGGCACGAATGCTCGAGCAAGCCGGAGGGCCAGCAGGGTCGACGTATACCCCCGGTGGGTTTCCCAGACGAGCTTCAGAAACGGAGGGAGATACTGGAACGCTTTGATTCGTTCACCCCAGGTGGGTGAACCGCTCTCTTTGGGTGGAGGCACGAAGTCGACCTTTTCCGCTTGTGGAGAATACGCTCATGGAACATCAAACGCATCCCGAAAATTCCGTGCCGTGGCTCGCAGAGTGAACCGCGCGCGTCAGAGGACAGGACGATCCATCAGCCGGGTTGTGAGCATCGTGCGGGAAAAAGTTCACACCAGGAATGGGATGCTACCGAGGATGTTCAAGGTAGTATATCAGTGTGTAGCCGATGTGGCAGTAACGGGACTGCGGGTAGCCGGGCCATCCTCCCCACGATTCCCAGAAGAAGATGAAGTTGTTTTCGAACGGGATCGGGTCAAGTTCATGAATCCGGTAAAACGCATCCAGGTAGCGGTTATCTTTTCGTTTCCCGAACGTCGGCGAGCCGTGAAAGTCCGCGGTGCGTGATCCGAGGCCCGCCGCGCTCTCCCAGTTGTAATAATACCCGCAGTAATCCTCCGTTCCCGTCGAGAGGTGAACGGTTCGCCCGTCTGAGACGCAATAGAAATCCCTTTCTTCGTACGCCCGGTTGTTTTCGCGGGCGCTGTCGGAAAGCATCCAGTAATACATCGACCAGTATGCGCCTCTCCCGACGGATCTGAGCGCGAGCAGCGTGTCATTCTCTGCTGCATCGGCGGCGAGACTGTCCCCCGTGACGGCATAGAATTCGTTGTAACGGCTGGCGGGGCGCCTCCCGATTTCATAGAAGATGTTGTAGAATGCCGCCCACGCAGTGTCTCCGACGATCGTAACATTGACGGAATCAGAGAACGGTATGTCGAAGTACGCATTGTGCCCGGCGGTATACCCGTTTTCCAGTCCCGTATTCGTGACCGAAAAGTAGCGGCTGGTGAACCCGTCGTTGCCCGTCGCGCTCGACATGACGCTCGCCCGCGACATGAAGAGATTGCCGAATCTTCCCCTGTATCGTATCGTCCCGTCAACACGGATCGTGCACATGGCCCGGGGCGGCGCCAGAATGAACCACGACCTGATGGTCCCCCCGGTGGGTTCCGCAATTCTCAGGTTGAGGGTCCGATCCACCCACATATTTCCCGCACACGTCCCGATCGGCCCGGGATCGCTCCGCGGAGTGTTTTTGGCGGATTGCGCGACGGTCAGTGACGCCACCAGAAGCGAAGCGGCAATGGCGATGAAAACGCGGCTCAATCCTTCCTCGTCTTCACATACTCCGTTAACCGTTCGACCACCGCGCCGAATTTCTTTTGCGCCGGCCGGTGCCACACGGTATCCGCCGGCATCGTCTCCCACGCCGCATCCGGCCCCGAGGTGACCTCGAGGTCGAGAAACCTGAATCGCGCCTTCCCGTCGCGTACATCCGTGGCTATGGTGAAAGCCAGATGCACATCAACGGAATCACCCTCAGCTCTCATCTCCGATGTTCCGTTCCCGAGGATGGTCCCGGACTCCGCATCCTCTTTGTCGATGACCGGTTTCGGAGAACGGAGGTTGTTTTCCAGCCACCGGACCACCCTCTCGAATATCTTGTCCTTCCTGAGCCCGGGAAATGGAACGATGAACTCGTGGGTCAGTAGCTTCTGGGGAATATCCTGGGCGATCATCGGCCCGGTGATGCAGAGGAGGAGAACAACCGGCACTGCAATCATGATCCTATTCATCGGCGGCCAAATTCCTTCCGGCCTTTGTGGCGGTGAGTGTTCAGGGTGGTTCAGCCCCCCCTTGCTGTTCCTGTGCAATGGCAACGAGGATCGCCGCAATCCGCTTCTTCAGCGCATCGATTGAGT
>JBGPYM010000213.1:0-5533 GCA_041493205.1 Bacteroidota bacterium | reverse complement strand
CGAACTCCGGATCGAGAACGGCCTGGTGAGACGCGGACTGATCATCCGTCACCTCGTCCTGCCGAATGATATCGCCGGAAGCCGGGAATCCCTCGGCTGGATCAGCGACACGCTGGGGAAGGAAACGACGCTGAGTGTGATGGCGCAGTACTTCCCGACGCACAGGGCGCTCACAACGCCGCTCCTCGACCGGAAAATCCGCGAAAGCGAATACGAAAAGGTCCTCACGCTCCTTGACCGGTTCGGGATGGAGAGCGGATGGACCCAGGAATTTGAGGCGTCCGAATACTACAGGCCGGAATTTGAAGATCGCTCCCGGCCGTTCAAGGGAGAAGCCGACAATCTGGACTGAGTCAATTCAACAGGGAGATGCACCGTGATGACATCCGATGAACGCCGCCGCAAAATCGGCAAAATCCACGACCTGCCCTCGCTCCTCGAGGGTGCGGTGAAAGGGTTGAACGACGCGCAGCTCGATACACCGTACCGCCAGGGGGGCTGGACGGTCCGCCAGGTGGTCCACCATGTTGCGGATTCCCATATGAACGCTGTCATCAGGATGAAACTGATCCTGACCGAGGAGAAGCCTGCGCTGAAGCCGTACGACCAGGACAAGTGGGCAGTGCTCCCCGATACCACGAACGTTCCGGTCGGTATCTCCCTGGAGATCCTGCGCGGGCTCCATGACCGGTGGTTCCGGCTGCTGGAGAGCGTGAAGGAGGATGCCTGGGGACGCGCCGGATATCATTCCGAGCGCGGTGACGTGACGCTCGAGAGCATGCTCAACACGTACGCGGAACATGGCGAAAAGCATGTGGGTCATATCATGGGACTCCGGCGCGCAAAGGGATGGTGACCGCAACGCGGAGACCTGAATGATGCGGTGGATCCTCGGCGTGTTGCTGCTCCTTGCCGCAGGAGACGCGCGGGCGCAGAAACCCCCGGCCGCTTCTCTCCCGTACCGCACTGTCATGATCGGGGGCGGCATGTCGTGGCCGCTGACGCATGACGGCCTCACCAGGTACTGGCGGGCCGGTCCGGCGGCTGCAGTGGAGTTCGACGTCCGCATGCGGCGCCGCTTCCTGGTCGGCGTCGGGGTTGACGTCGGCGCATACTGGTTCCGCGCCTCCCGCTTCATCCAGTCCAACCCGGGCGTGCCGTTGCACAATATTCCCGTCGCGCAGATCACCATCGCGCTGACCGGCCGCATGGAGTTGTTCCCTGAAAAGCGCTTCACTCCGTACCTCGGCATTTCGATCGGTGCCTCGCGCCTCACCGCGGCTGTCTATCAGCAGGTGATCGACTCCGTCCGGGTGACCTGGTTCAGTATTCCGGGAAGGACCCGGCTCAGCGCCGGAGCAATTGCAGGCGTGACATACCACGCAAACCGTTGGCTGGGGTTGGAGGCGGAAAGCCGGCTGTTGTACATTCACCACGATCCCGACGCGGGACTCACGCTCCTCCTCCGCGCCGGCATGCGCTTTACTATCTGAAGTAGCACCGGCGTCCCTGCCGGTGGCCCTTCTACCGACTTTATACTACTCTCATGGACAAAGAACACATCCTCTCAGTCTTCCGCGACTCGCACGCCCTGCTCGAAGGGCATTTCCAGCTCACCTCCGGGCTTCACAGCGATACCTATTTTCAATGCGCGAAAGTCCTCCAGTACCCGCGGTACGCGGAACTGCTCTGCGGTGAGATCGCACACCAGTTCCGCCCGGAGGGCATCGATGTCGTCATCGCCCCCGCGCTCGGAGGCATCGTTGTCGGACAGGAAGTCGGCCGCCAGCTCGGCGCACGCACCCTGTTTACCGAACGCAAGGAGGGGGTCATGCAGCTCCGCCGCGGGTTCGCAATCGAAGCGGGCGAACGCGTCCTCGTCTGTGAGGATGTGGTGACCACCGGCGGCTCGGTCGCCGAGGTTATCGCGATCGTCCGGAAGAGCGGCGGGCACATCGCCGGTGCGGCGTGCATTGTGGACCGGAGCGGCGGAAAGGTCTCCTTTGCACTCGACCCCGGTGCGCGCCAGTATGCCCTCATGCAAATGAACGTCGTCGCGTATCCCCCCGCAGAATGCCCCCTCTGCCAGGCAGGCATACCTCTGGTAAAACCCGGAAGCCGGGGGAACGCGTGAACCCCTCCTACAGAGAGTAGCCCCCCGATGGAGCTCAAACTCCTCTCACGACAGAAGCTCTACAGCGGCAGGGTGATCGACCTGATTGTCGATCGCGTCACGATGCCGTCGGGAAAGGAGGGCGTGCGCGAGGTTGCCCGGCATCCCGGCGGCGCTGTCACGGTGCCGCTCCTCGATGACGGCAGAGTGCTTCTTGTAACACAGTTTCGCTATCCGTTCGGGCGCTTCATCACGGAGCTTCCGGCGGGGAAGCTCGCCCCCGGGGAAGATCCCGCCCGGGCAGCCCGGCGCGAGCTCGAGGAGGAGACCGGGTACACGGCCGCGACGCTTGAACATCTCGTGACGATCTACAGTACACCCGGGTTTTGCGATGAGGAGCTGCACATCTACCTGGCCCGCGGCCTCACACCGGTCCCCGGTGGACCCCGGCGGGAGGAGGGGGAGTTGACCATGACCGTCGAAGCGGTTCCTCTCGCCGAGGCGGTCGCCCGTGCGGTCCGCGGAGAACTTCCCGATGCAAAGACGGTGATCGGACTGCTGCTGACGGAACGGCGCAATGAATCCCGTTGAACTGATACGGAAGAAGCGCTCGGGGGACGCCCTCACCCGCGTCGAAATGGAATCGTTCATCGGCGGGTTCCTGCGCGGTGACATTCCCGACTACCAGATGTCCGCGTTCCTGATGGCGGTCTACTTCCGGGGCATGGACCCGGGCGAGACCGCGACGTTTGCCGACGTCATGCTCCGCTCCGGAAGCGTCATTGACCTCTCCGCCATCCCCGGGAAGAAAGTGGACAAACATTCGACCGGCGGGGTGGGGGACAAGGTTTCCCTCATCCTCGCTCCGATGGTGGCCGCGTGCGGCGTTCCCGTTCCCATGATCTCAGGCAGAGGTCTCGGCCACACGGGCGGAACCCTCGACAAGCTCGAGGCAATCCCCGGATTCAGGACAGACCTGTCGATCGACGAGTATCGCGACGTCATACGCGAGACGGGCCTCGTCATGATCGGGCAGACGGCGGAAATTGCCCCGGCTGACCGGAGGATGTATGCCCTGCGTGATGTGACAGGGACCGTCGAGTCGATCCCCCTCATCGCGGGAAGTATCATGAGCAAGAAACTCGCGGAAGGGATTGACGCGCTGGTGCTCGACGTCAAAACCGGCAGCGGCGCTTTTATGAAGTCCCGGGAAGACGCGGAGGCGCTTGCCACTGCGCTCGTGGGCATCGGGACCGCCTGCGGCAAGGAAACCGTCGGATTCATCACGGACATGAATCAGCCCCTCGGGTTCACGATCGGCAACTGGCTCGAAGTGCTCGAATCGGTGGAGTGCCTCCGCGGCAGGGATGTTCCGGATCTGATGGAAGTGACCTGCGTGCTTGGCGGCGCCATGGTGCACCTCGGGGGGAAGGCCTCATCGATCGAGGAGGGAATGGCACAGTGCAAGTCCGCCGTCTGGTCGGGGAAGGCGTACGAGAAATTCCTTGAGCTCATCACGCGGCAGGGCGGCGACGTGTCCTCCGTCGAACATCCGGCGCACTATCCGCCTTCGAAATTCGTCGTCGAAGCGCGTGCCGCCTCGGCTGGCGTTGTCACGGCGTTTGACACCATGAGGATCGGCGTCCTCGCGGTCGAGCTTGGCGCGGGACGTCTCCGCCTGCAGGATGCGATCGACCCGAAAGCGGGTATGGTGCTTGCAAAGAAAATCGGTGACAGGGTGGAAGCGGGGGACCTCCTCGCGGAGATTCGTACCGACCGTCCGGAAATGGCGGAGCGCGCACCCGGCGAATTTTCAGCGTGCGTCACGATCGGCCCCGGCCCCGCGCACAGCCCGCCGCCCGTCCTCGCGTTCGCTGACCGGCAGGGGATCAGGCCGTGGCAAACGCCCCGATTGTATTGACTATCTCCGGAAAATCAGCTATTCTGGGCACCACATCAACAAGGAGAAACGCAACGCATGCCTGTTGTGACATTCTATAACGAGCACCGTTCCATCGAAACCGAACCCGGGACGAATCTGCGGCGCTTCATGCTCCGCAGCGGTGTCCCTCCGTACCTCGGGATCAGCCGGTTGACGAACTGCCGCGGGCACAACGTGTGCGGGACCTGCGCGGTGGAAGTGGTGGACGGGAAGGGTGTGTCGCCGCGTTCGGAGGAGGAGGAAAATACGCTCGGGGGGAATTTTGTCGTTGCCCGCACTGCCGGGAAGAATATCCGGCTTGCCTGTCAGGCCAAAATCACGGGCGATGTCGTCGTGAAGACGCATCCGGTGCGGCCGGTCGACCGGCAGGCGACCACGAAGCGCCTGCAGCTGACCGCACTCGTTGCGGTCTTCGTGCTCGCGATGGCCGGGATGTTTGCCTACCTGTTCCTCGACATGATCAAGAAATTCTAGGCCGTCTGCAGGAGTTCCACCATCCTGTGGTGGATCTTCCCGTTGGATGCGACAATCCGCTTCGCATACAGGTCCAGCGGCCGCCCGTCATACCCGCTCACCGTTCCTCCCGCTTCCGTGACCAGGAGCGAACCTGCCGCCATATCCCACGGATTGAGATACACCTCCCAGAATCCGTCAAACCGCCCCGAGGCCACAAAAGCCAGATCAAGCGCGGCGGAGCCGAGCCGGCGGACGCCGCGTGCCTCCATGAGGAACCGGATGAAGTGCTCGACCGTCTGACCGGGCCGGGCTGCAAGGTCATACGGGAATCCCGTGACCAGCAGGCTGTTGATGAGCTCCGTCGATGCCGAGACTTTCAGCCGCTTGCCGTTCACGAATGCACCGGATCCCTTCTCCGCCGTGTACAGTTCGTCGGTGTTCGGGTCGTACGTCACCCCGCAGACGATTTCGCCGCGGCGCTCGACGGCGATCGTGACCGAGAAGATCGGCACCCCGTGCAGAAAGTTCGTGGTACCGTCCAGCGGATCGATGATCCACTTGAATTCGCTTGAAGATTCGCTCCCGCCCCCCTCCTCGGCAAGGATCGCGTGCGTCGGAAAGTGGCGCCGGATGATGCTGATGATGCGCTCTTCCGACCCCTTGTCGATCTCCGAAACCAGATTGCGCGCTTCCCCCTGCTTCACTTCGATGTTGCGCACCTTCCCTACGCTGTATTTGAGAAAGCGGCCCGCTTCGCGCGCCGCCTCGATTGCCACTGAAATCATGCGTCCCCTTTTTATAACTGCTTGAAGATACCAAAATATACTCATTGCTGCTTGTAGACACAGGCACCATTGCAGTGGGACGGGCGTGCTATTTACGTCTCGGCGTAGTAGGCCGGACGTCCCGCCCATCGCTCTTCATGAGGAATGATCGTGGCACGGGCGTCCCGCCCGTGGCTCGTCGCTTGGAATTCCATTCCCTTTTTGCTACGTTATCGGCTGACATTTTCAACGGAGATG
>JBGPYM010000060.1:0-13842 GCA_041493205.1 Bacteroidota bacterium | reverse complement strand
GACCGCCACGCCGGCGCCAAGAAGCATGACGCTGGTGGCGACGAAGGACATTCTGATGCCGAACTCTCCGGCGATGGCGCCGCCGATCACGGGGCCGAGCATGTTCCCGAGGATCGTCATGCTCGATGCGATGGCCATCATGCCCCCCCGGCGCTCCGGAGGGCTGTAAAAACTCGTCAGCGAATACAACGCGGGGAGAATCCCCCCGCGCGCGAACCCGAGAAAGGCCCGGAGGACGGCGAGCTGGACGAGGTCGGCAACCACGATATGACCCGCATAAACGAATGCGACGACGATGAACGAAATCGCAAGGTTCCTCTTGTATCCCATCCGGTCATTCCGCTTTCCCCACCAGGGCGCCGAAAGCACCATGGTGACCCCCATGATCGAGAAGATACTGCCGGCGAGCGTCGAGACAAAACGCGTCCCCGACGTCGTAAAACCCTCGATGTACAGGGCGAAAATCGGTTCGATCATCAGGACGGACATCTGTCCGGCGACCAGCGTAATCGCCACCACCCGCAGCCGCCGGTCCGAGTACATCAGCCGGAAGTTTTCGCGGACGGTATATTTCTTCCCTTCTCCGGGAGATCTGTTCAGTTCCTGCACGTATTTCATGACCACGAATCCGCCCGCCGTGCAGATTGCTCCCGTAATGAAAAAGATTTCGCGATAGCCGATGAGATCCGCCAGCAGCCCGCCGATGAGCGGTCCGAGCACCATCCCGCCCGCGGTGGCCGACTGCATGAGTCCGATCGCGTAGCCGATCCGCTCCTTGGGGGTGTTCGTGGAGACCAGCGCCAGGGCCGACGCGATGAATCCGCTGATCGCGCCCTGGACAATGCGGAAGAAAAACAACTGGTAGACGTCCTGCGAAAAGCCGATCAGCACCTGGGAGACCGCAAGTCCGAAAATGGCGCGGACCACCATCAGCTTCCGCCCGTAACGGTCCCCGAGAGTTCCCCACAGGGGTGTTGCGATGAAGGAAAGAAAAAACGGCCCCGCGAACACGAGACCGCTCCAGTGCGCCAGCTCGGATTCATTGGTCACCCCGAGCGAGCGGATGAAGAAGGGGAGAAAGGGAACCACCAGGTTCATCCCGATCATCGCGAGGAACTGTGTTCCCCACAGGATGTACAGGTTCCGCCGCCAGGGGTCCATGAAGAAATATATTCATTCATCGAGGGAATTGCAACGCCGGACCCGGCGTTCATTGACTGTGTCTGTGGGATTGGCTACATTGCGCATCCACAAACCTGCGAGCGATGAAGATCTACACGAAGACCGGAGACCGCGGCGACACGTCACTCTTTGGCGGTCAGCGTGTCCCGAAGGATGCCCTGCGCATCGAAGCGTATGGGACCGTGGACGAGCTCAATTCGGTCATCGGCATCGTCCTCGCAGATTCCCCCGACCCGGTTACTGCAAAAATACTGACGCAGATCCAGCACCAGCTCTTCGCGCTCGGCGCCGATCTTGCCACGCCCCGTGCGGGCGCCCGCGCCGGGGTCAAACGGCTGGAGCCGCACGATGCGTCGGGACTCGAAAAGCATATCGACGCAGTCGAATCGCACCTGAAACCGCTGCGCAGTTTCATTCTCCCCGGAGGATCACCCGTCGCCGCACGCCTTCATTTCGCCCGAACGGTCTGCAGACGCGCGGAACGCATCGTCGTGCGCCTTTCACGGAACGAGGATATCGGGGAAGCCATTACCGTGTACCTGAACCGGCTCTCCGACCTGTTGTTTGTGCTCGCCCGTCGCGCAAACAGCACGGCGGCCATTGCCGAGGTGAAATGGAAACCGTGATCCGTCCATACAGGAAACACCATCACATGAAACCCCTTCTGGTTCTGACGCTGACGCTCCTCCTTTCCGTGTCCGCCGCGGATGCGCAGAAAACCGCATTCTCCGGCGATTCCGCCTATGCGGTGCTCGGCGTCCTGGTCAACACGATCGGACCGCGGCCGATGGGCTCGCCGGCGGAACAGCGCGCCCTGGCCTTTGCGGCGGAAAAGTTCAGAAGTTTCGGCTGCCAGGAATCATACGTGATGCCGATGACCGTCGCCGCGGGCGTCAACACGAACAGCGGCATTGCCGTCGGTGTCCTGAAAGGGAAAACCGACAGGATCATCCTCATCGGCGGGCACATGGATTCCGCAGGACCGGAGATCCCGGGCGCAAACGATGACGGCTCGGGTGCAGCATCGGTCATCGAACTGGCCCGCGTCCTCTGCAAGGGGCAGCACGAGTCCACGATCGTCTTCTGCTGCTGGGGGGGCGAGGAAGAAGGACTGCGCGGGTCGGACTATTTCGTGGAGCATTACCCCCGCATCAAAGATGTCGTGCTGATGCTCCAGATCGACATGGCCGACGGATCGGGCCATCTCGATGCCGATCCGGACGGCGAATTCCAGATCAGTGCTCCGACCTGGCTCGTGGACGCGACATTTGACATCTTTTATAACGACTTGAAGAGCGAAGGGCTCGTCTACCCGACGCATGCCGCGACGATGAATTCCTCCACGGCGGGAGGGACGGGCTCCGATCATATGCCCTTCCTGAAGCTGGGGATTCCGGCGATCGATTTCACGTCCGATGTCACGTATCCTATCCATACCCCGCTCGATAACTGGAAGAACTTCAACCCCGCCGGCCTTGCCCGCTCGGGTGACCTCGTACTGAAACTCTTCGAGCGCTTCGACGGCGGCGTGCCGTCGCGGTCGACGGAAAGCTACTGGCTCGTGGTGGTGAATCATGTTCCCGTGTTCTTCTCGCATCTTCTCCTCCGGATCATCGCTTCGGTTGCGGTGATCCTGGGCGTGATGGTCCTGATGAGGCTGCGAAAACAACGGCCCGTCCAGGATCCTGCCGCGCGCATCGGCTTCTCAACGCTCAAGCTTCTCCTCGGCACGCTTATCGTCCAGTCGTTCATCTGGCTCTCGGAAAATGTCGTCGGCATCATCCGGGGATACCGCTATCCCTGGGTGAATAATTTCGGCGGGTTCGTACTCCTCGGCCTCCTCTGCGGGCTTCTCGGGCTCTGGCTCTTCTTGCGGATGAAACATGTGGTCCGGCTTTCGGCCGACCCCTATGTGTACTATCTCCGCGCGTTCATCGTGCTCCTTGCCATGATCGCCGGTCTCTCCCTCGCAAATGCGGAACTCGGTGTGTACCCGGCACTCAGCCTGCTGCTGCTCTGTCTGGCTCTCCTGGTACGGCCTCCGGTGCTCAAAGCGCTGTTTGTCCTGCTCGCGCCATACCCGCTCGTGCGCCTCGTGTTCTCCGAATACGTCGGCCTGTTACAACGACTCCTCGCGCAGGCATCGATGGAAACGCCCATGGTTTCCGTGATGCGCAACGGAGGGTTTATTCTCTTCTTCACTCTGGCGTCGATCGCGTTTGTCTACGCATTTGCGGCGGTGTACCGCAGCACGGCCGCCGATCTGTTCTGGCTCAGGAAGTTCAGGGGCGCGACCGGCCTCGTGCTTTCGTGTGTGGGAATTATCGCGACCGGCATTTACCTCCTCCTGCAGCCCGTGTATAATGAGACATGGGAACAGGCAGTGCGCGTCCAGCAATACCATGTCCTGGGCTCTGATTCGGGCATGGTGTCGGTTTCCAGCGGCGAGTATCTGAACGGTATCCGCCTCACGTACGACAACCGCGATACCGTGTTGTCGGGCCGGATCGTGAAAGCGTCGCTTCCGACCGCGCAGCCGGCGACGGTCTCCTGGCTCGCCGTGAATAGCACCATCGTCCCGGCGGGCGCCCCTGGCGATACCATGGTCAGCTTTACGCGCCGGCTGACACTCACGTCCCGGCTCCGGCCGCTGCAGGTGTCGGTCTCCTACCGGAGCGACAGGGAGTTCTCTGCGTCTTCCCCCTGGGCAACCGGCATGCGGCGTAGAGTCGAAAAGGAATCGGACCGCCTGAAATCCTTTTCCTGGTATTCATTTCCCGACAGCGTGCTGGTGATCCCGGTGACATTCACGGTCGCCGATACACAGAAGATCAGCGAAAACATCGAGGTGGTCTACGACCGGCTCGCATACCCGGTCCGGATGGAGCGGGCGCTCACGTACTTCACGCCGCGGACGACCGTCGCGGCGAGCGCGACGTTCGGCGCTCCCCGGCAACAGCACTGACCGGCAGACCACCATGGCAGAAACCGTGCTCGATGTCCGCGGACTGGTTAAGAGGTACGGCGACTTCACGGCAGTCGACGGCCTCACGTTTGCCGTCGAACGCCAGGAGATCTTCGGCATCCTCGGCCCGAACGGCGCCGGGAAGACCACCACCCTCGAATGCATCGAAACACTCCGGCCGATCGACGGGGGAACCGTCATCCTCAACGGTCTCGACACGCAGAAGCGGCCGCTCGACGTCAAGCGCGTCATCGGCGTGCAACTGCAATCCTCCTCCTTCTTCGACAAGCTCACGCTTGCCGAACTTCTCGCCCTCTTCGGTGAAATGTACGGGAAGAAGGTCGACCCTCTCCGGCTTCTCGAAGAGGTCGAGCTGACTGAAAAATCCGGTTCCATGATCGGAGCGCTCTCGGGAGGCCAGAAGCAGCGCTTCTCGATCGCCGCGGCCCTCGTCAACGATCCGGTCCTCATCTTCCTCGACGAACCGACGACCGGGCTCGATCCGCAGGCACGGCGTCATCTCTGGGGAGTGATCAAACGGATCCGCTCCGAGGGAAAAACCATTGTGCTGACGACCCACTACATGGACGAGGCGGAGGAATTGTGCGACCGTGTCGCGATCATGGACGGCGGAAAGATCATCGCCCTCGCGCCTCCCCAGGAAATGATCAATCGCCTGATTGCGGGCGGGTTCACAAAAGACCGCGTGGAGCGCCTGGCGAGCCTGGAGGATGTGTTCCTCCACTTGACAGGACATGCCCTGCGGGAAGAGGCGTAAGGAGACCGTCGTAGTAGCACCGGCGTCCCCGCCGGTGGTTTTTCCCTGATCGTCGGATAAAATTGAAATCAATATTCCTATGCGCCTGAAGTACAAGCTCACCATCGCATCCATCAAGATGTTCTTCCGGCAACGGGAGGCGATCATCTGGACGCTCGTCTTCCCGCTGTTTATCGTCCTTTTGTTCGGATTCGTGCGGTTTGACGGCATCGGGAGGATGCACCTCGGGGTGGTCAATGAAGCGGGGAAGGAGGGGGAGGCCCTTCTCGAGCGGCTGCACACCGTGCGGACATTCGAGGTTTCGGAGGGGGAGCGGAGCGCTGAACTCGCCGAGCTCGGCAAGGGGGAGCGCGACCTCGTCCTCATTCTCCCGGCCGGGTTCTCCCCGGGAACGGGAGGGACCGTGCAGGCGTACGGCGATCTCGAGGCGAAACCCCGCGAAACGCAGCTCGCAGCGCTCGTGCTCCAGCGCGTTCTGGATGAGGTCGCGTTCGAACACACGCCGTCCGTCAATCGTGCGATCCTGAAGACAGAGCCGGTGAAAACGCGCAATCTTACGTACATGGACTTCCTCCTGCCGGGGATTCTCTCCATGTCGATCATGCAGGCGGGCATCTTCGGCGTTGCGTTCGGTTTTGTCTCCCTGAAGAAGAGGGGAATCCTCCGCCGTCTCTGGGTCACGCCGATCAATCCGAACGATTTCATCATCGCACAGGTCGCCATGCGGCTGCTCGTGCTGACGCTCCAGATGGGCGTGATGCTCGGTGTCGGCATCCTCTTCCTGAATCTGCACTTCGTCGGCAACCTCGCCCTGATGGCCCTCCTCGGCATGATCGGTGCGATCGTGTTCCTCGGCATCGGATTCGCTCTTGCCGGCATTTCGAAATCGGAAGACCAGGTTGCGCCGCTCGCGAACGTCATCAGTCTGCCGATGATGGCGCTCTCGGGAGTGTTCTTCAGCCGCTCCAACCTTCCGGGGATCCTCCGGACGATCACGGATGTCTTCCCGCTCACGTATCTCGCTGACGGATTGCGCAGCGTGGCGATCGACGGCGCGACGCTGACGCATATTGTGCCGCAACTCGCGGGACTCACGGTGTGGGCAGTGATCGCGTGCGCACTTGCCATCAAACTTTTCCGCTGGGAGTAGCGTTGCGTCGCTGCACTTCTTGACATTCCGGCGCCTTCTTCTTATATTCCTTCACGTTCCTTGTCCCGATAAACTCCTCGTGGGTTTGTCGCCCTGCGAGTTCTCCTCACCTCTGTTCGCACTGGAGATCCTGTTTCATGCTCACCGAATTCGGCCGGGTGCTCCTCTTTCTGATTGTCGGGGGCGTCTTTGTCGCCGGAGGCCTGGTCTTCGCCTGGCTCCTGCGCCCCAACCGCCCCTACCCAAGCAAGCTCACCACGTATGAGTGCGGTGAGACACCCGTCGGAGACACGCGGGTCCGCTTCAATATCCGCTTTTATGTCGTCGCTCTTATCTTTCTTATTTTCGACGTCGAAGTTGTTTTTCTCTTCCCCTGGGCTACCGTGTACCGTCGTCTCGGCTGGTTCGCGTTTTACGAAATGCTGGCCTTCCTGGCGATCCTGCTGATCGGGTATGCCTACGTGTGGCGGAAGGGGGATCTGGAATGGGACAAGCCGGCGCCGAAGCTCCCCAGGTACGAAAAGGGGATCGGCGTCGCGGACACACACATGACCGAAGAAGAAATCGCCGTGTAACGGGAGATCTATGGGACTGCTGGACCAGAAATTCGAAAACAGCAATATCATCATCACCTCGCTCGACAGCCTTCTGAACTGGGCCCGGCTGTCATCCGTCTGGGGGATGCAATTCGGCCTGGCCTGCTGCGCTATCGAGATGATGGCCACGGGCGCAAGCCACTATGACTTGGACCGGTTTGGTACTTTTTTCCGCGCCACGCCGCGCCAGTCGGACGTGATGATTGTGTCCGGGACCGTGACTCTCAAGATGGCATCGCGGATCAAAGTGCTCTACGATCAGATGTCCGAACCCCGCTACGTCATCTCCATGGGAAGCTGCGCTACCTGCGGCGGACCGTACTGGGAGCACGGCTATCACGTGCTCAAAGGGGTGGACCGCGTCATTCCGGTGGATGTGTACGTCCCGGGGTGTCCGCCGCGCCCTGAGGCTCTGATGGAAGGACTCCTGAAGCTTCAGGAGAAGATCCGCACCGAGAGCCTCGCCAGGAAAAAATCGGCCTGACCCTCTCCCCGCGCCCACTCTGACATCGAACTTTCACTCTGACCCCCATGATTCCCCAGGAAATCTCCGATACCCTCAAGGCGCGGTTCGGCGACGCGATCCTTGAGGCGAAGCTCGAGGGTGTGCTCAACCCGTTCGTCCGGGTTGCGCCCGACATGATGCAGAACGTCGCACTGTTTCTCCGCGATGACGAACAGATGCAGTTCGATGTGCTGATGTGCCTCAGCGGCGTGGACTACACCGGCGGGAAGCTGGGCGTCGTCTACCACCTCCACTCCATGAAGCGCAACCACAAGATCACCCTGAAGACCGAGGTGATGCGCGAGCACCCGCGCGTCGCTTCCGTGCAGGCGGTCTGGCGCACCGCCAACTGGCACGAACGGGAAGCGTACGACCTCTTCGGAATCGTCTTCGACGGACACCCCGACCTCCGGCGGATCCTGCTTCCGGATGACTGGGAAGGTCATCCGCTCCGCAAAGATTATCAGGTCCCCGAGTTTTACAACGGCATGAAGGTTCCCTACTGATGGAAGAGACCCTGACACATTCGACCGACGTCCCGGGGCTCGGCCGGGCGCTCAAGACCGAAGAAATCGTCATCAACATGGGACCCCAGCATCCGTCCACTCACGGCGTACTCCGCCTGGGGGTTGTCGCGGACGGCGAAGTGGTGGTCGATGTGATTCCTCACATGGGGTATCTCCACCGGTGCTTCGAGAAGCACTGCGAACACATGACGAACTACCAGCAGGTCATCCCGTACGCCGACCGGCTGGACTACGTCGCGGCGATGAGTAACGAGTTTGGCTTCGTCGTCGCGATGGAGAAAATGCTCAAGATCACCGTGCCGGAACGCGTCGAGTACATCCGCGTGATCATGGCGGAGTTCTCGAGGATCGTGAGTCATCTGATTGCCATCGGAACGTATGGCCTCGATATCGGCGCGTTTACACCGTTCCTGTATTGCATGCGCGACCGGGAACGCGTCCTTGACATTTTTGAGAATACCTGCGGTGCACGCCTCCTCTATAACTACATGTGGGTGGGCGGCCTGTCGCACGACGTGCAGCCGAACTTCGCCGAAAAATCGAAGGATTTCTGCGCGTATTTCCGCCCCAAGATCAAGGAATTGAACGACCTCCTCTCGTACAACAAAATTTTCGTTGAACGTACGGCCAATGTCGGAGTGCTCCCCGCAGAGGTGGCCATTAACTATGCGTGCAGCGGACCGGTGCTGCGTGGTTCGGGCGTGAAATGGGACCTTCGGAAGAACGACACGTACTCGGTCTACAGCGCGCTTGACTTCGAGATCCCTGTCGGGACAGGGGCCATGGGGACCGTCGGCGATTGCTGGGACCGCTACATGGTCCGCGTCCGGGAAATGGAGCAGAGCGTCAACATCATCGAGCAGGCGGCAGCCAAAATCCCGCCGGGAGACGTGCAGTCCGCCATCCCGAAGCGCATCCGGCCCGATGCCGGGGACATCTATGTCCGTACCGAAACACCGAAGGGAGAGCTCGGCTACTACATCATTGCGGACGGGTCGGCGAGCCCGTACCGCGTCAAGGTCAAATCGCCGTGCTTTGTCAACCTGTCCGCCCTCCCTGCCATGTCGCGCGGCGCAATGATAAGCGACCTGGTGGCAATCCTCGGGAGCGTCGATATCGTCCTGGGGGAGGTCGACCGGTAATCCAGTGTGCCATGACCCCGAAACCGCAATCTGTCGCAGGTGCCTTGTAATGCTCACCTCCTCGTCCGGCCTATGAAAGAGTTTCTCGTCGACATTCTCCGCAATGAAGCCCTGGTCTATACCCTGATGGCGGTGCTGCCCCTCCTCTGGGTGATCCCGTTTGCCCTCTTCGCCGTCTGGTGGGAAAGGAAAATCTCCGCCCACATGCAGGACCGGCTCGGCCCGATGCGCACCGGGTGGCATGGGTGGTCACAAACCATCGCCGACATCCTCAAGCTGATCCAGAAGGAGGATATCATCCCGTCCGCCGCCGATCGAAAGCTGTTCATCCTCGCCCCCTACGTGGTGTTTGTCGGCTCCTATGCGGCCTTTGCGGCCATTCCCTTCAGCGCAGCGTACATCGGAAGCGAGATCAACCTCGGGCTCTTTTACGTCATCGCCATCTCGTCGCTGGTGGTCATCGGACTGCTGATGGCGGGGTGGTCGTCCAACAACAAGTGGTCCCTCTTCGGCGCCATGCGCTCGGCCGCCCAGATCGTCAGTTACGAAATCCCCATCGCACTCTCTCTGCTTGCAGTGGTGATGGTGGTCGGATCGTTTGACCTGCAGGAAATCAACAGGGCGCAGGCGGGCTGGTTCTGGAACTGGTTCGTGTTCCAGAAATTCCCCCTGCTCTTCATTGCGGGTGTGATCTACTTTGTCGCCTCGCTGGCCGAGACAAACCGCACCCCGTTTGATATCCCGGAGGCGGAATCGGAGCTGGTAGGAGGGTATCACACGGAATACGGCGGCATGCGCTTCGCCCTCCTGTTTCTCTCGGAATACGCCAACATGTTTGCCGTCTCTGCCATCGCATCCGCGATGTTTTTTGGTGGGTGGAACAGCCCGTTCGGCGAGTTTCTGTCGGGACCCTGGTGGGGCCTCTTCTGGTTCCTGTCCAAGGGGATGACGTTCATCTTCATCCAGATGTGGCTCCGGTGGACGCTCCCGCGCCTCCGCGTGGACCAGCTCATGTACGTGTCGTGGAAGGTCCTGATTCCGTTTTCCTTTGTCGTCATGGTCGGTGTCGGGTTCTGGGTTCTTGCCGTTCGCTGAGAAAGGATTTTCTATGGGCAGATATTTCAAAAACGTCTGGGACGGCGTCTTCACGGTCCTCGTCGGGATGAAGATCACCTGGCGGCACCTGTTTACGCCCGCTGTGACGATTCAGTACCCGGACGTCAAACTGAAGCTTCCCGAACGGGCTCGGAACCGGCTCTACGTCAATATGGACGACTGCATCGGGTGCGATCAGTGCTCCATGGCGTGCCCCGTCGACTGCATCATAATTGAGACGATCAAATCGACTCCCGACGTCGATCTCGGCCTGACCTCGGTCGGGACGAAGAAGCGTCTGTACGTCCCGGTCTTCGACATCGACATCGCGAAATGCTGCTACTGCGGTCTCTGCGTGTATCCCTGTCCGACCGAATGCATCAAGATGACCGACGTGTACGAGTTTGCGGAATACGAACGGAACAACCTGATCTACAACTTTGCCACGATGACGCCTGCGGAGGTCGATACCGCGAAGGCGAAACTGTCCGTCTACGAAAAGGAGCAGGCAGCCAAAAAAGCGGCCGCCGCGGCCGCCCCCCGACCGGCGCCTGCCGCCGCTCCGAAACCTGCGGTCCCGCCTGCCCCGGCCGCACCGGCCGGCGGAGAACCGCCATCCACTCCCGACAGCAAGGTCTAGCCACCCATGCAACTGTTTGATGTCGCCTTCTTCGTGTTCGCCCTCATCACGCTGGTCTCGGCATTTATCGTCGTCTTCTCGAGGAACATCATCTATTCGGCGTTCTCCCTGCTGTTCACGTTCTTCGGGGTGGCAGGCCTGTATGTTCTTCTGCAGGCCGACTTTCTCGCCGTCACGCAAATCCTGATCTACGTGGGCGGAATCCTCGTTCTGCTGCTCTTCGGCGTCATGCTGACCAACAAAGTGATCAATGTTGAAATAAAGACGGGAACGCTCCAGACCATCCCCGCGCTCATCCTTGTGGCGGTGGTGGCGGGGTCACTCGCAGGACTGTTCTATTCCATGTGGGGGGGCGTGGGCGTCCCCATGGAAGCCGGCCGGCCGACGACCGCGGTTCTGGGCGAGCTGCTCATGACGTCGTACCTGCTCCCGTTCGAAATCGCCTCGGTCATTCTCCTGGTCGCGCTTATCGGGGCGGCCATGACTGCCCGCCGGAACAGAAAAGCATAAACGGAAAGAAATCAAATGAGTTCGCTCCTGAGCCTCTGGCATGACATCACGACCTGGCTGCCGCACGTGCAGCTTGCGCACTTTCTCATCGTGAGCGCGGTGCTCTTTGCGCTCGGCATCTTCGGCATCGTGACGCGGAAGAACGCCATCCTGGTGCTGATGGGTATCGAGCTCGTCCTGAACTCGGCCAACATCAACTTTATTGCCTTTGCGCGCTACGGCGCGAAGAATTTCGACGGTCAGGTGGCGGCGATTTTTGTCATCATCCTCGCCGCCGCAGAGGCCGCCGTCGCGCTGGCCATCGTCCTGAACATTTACCACCGCTTCCAGACGGTCAACGTCGACGAAGTGAGCTCACTGAAAGAATAACCCCATGGCTCCGGATACCCTGCTCACGCTCGCGATCGCGACCCTGCTCCTGCCGCTTGCGGCCTTCACGGTGGTGATTTTCTTCGGGAGGAAACTGCCGCGCCAGGGAGACTGGCTCTCCACCGCGGCCATCACCCTTGCGCTTGCGTCTGCCATCGCCATCCTTCTGGCAAAGCTGTCGCAGTTCCACGCGGAAACGCTCACGCTCAACTTCACCTGGATCGATTTCCAGAACGTGCCGGGCATCGGACCGCTGAAGATCGTAATGGGCATCGCCATCGACAACCTGACGGCGATCATGCTCGTCGTCGTGACCCTGATCAGTACCCTGGTGCATTTCTTCTCGATCGGGTACATGGGGGGAGACGTCCGGTACTCACGGTATTTCGCGTACCTGGGGTTCTTCTCCTTCTCCATGCTGACCATTGTGCTGGCGGACAACCTCTTCCTCCTGTACGTCGGATGGGAACTGGTCGGCATCAGTTCGTATCTCCTCATCGGCCACTGGTACGAGAAGAAATCCGCCTCCGACGCCGCCATCAAGGCGTTCATCGTGAACAGGGTGGGAGACCTCGGGTTCTTTATCGGCATTGCCATCCTCTTCATGACGTTCCACACGTTCGGCCTGAAGGAAATCTTTGAAGGCGTCAAATTCGGAACGCTCCCGTTCGCAAGCCAGGAGTGGCTCACCGCGGCCGGCATCCTGCTCTTCTGCGGCGCCGTCGGGAAATCCGCCCAGTTCCCGCTCCATGTCTGGCTCCCCGACGCGATGGAAGGCCCGACCCCGGTCAGCGCATTGATCCATGCCGCCACGATGGTCGCCGCGGGGGTGTATCTGGTCGCCCGGCTCTTCCCCCTGATGACCGCTGACGCCCTCCTGGTGATTGCGTACATCGGGGCCATCACCGCGTTCATCGCGGCCACCATTGCGATTGCGCAGAACGACATCAAGAAAGTCCTTGCGTACTCCACCATCAGCCAGCTCGGCTACATGATCATGGCCCTGGGGGTGGGCGCATTTACCGCGGGGTTCTTCCACCTCGTCACCCATGCGATGTTCAAAGCGGGGCTGTTCCTCGGTTCGGGTTCGGTAATCCATGCCATGCACAACGCACTGCACCACCAGCATGATCACCAGACCGATGCGCAGGATATCCGGAACATGGGAGGCCTGCGGAGGAGGATGCCCATCACGTTCTGGACGTTTCTCATGTATACGCTCGCGATCTCCGGCGTACCGTTCACATCGGGGTTCCTCAGCAAGGACGAAATCCTTGCCGGGACGCTCGCCTTCAGCGGACTGAGCGGCCACCTCATCATTCCGCTCACCGGCTTCCTGGTCGCGGGCCTGACGGCATTTTATATGTTCCGCCTGGTGATCCTCACGTTTTTCGGGGGTCACAAGGACGGCGGACGGGCCGAGCATATCCACGAGTCGCCGAAGGTCATGACCATCCCGCTGGTCATTCTGGCAATCCTCTGTTTCTTCGCATTCTACAGTTTCAACCCGTTCGGCGCCTCCAGCGGCTGGGTAGCGCATGCCGTGGAACGGCCGGAGTCGGTCGTCCCGTCCGTTGTCGCGGCACCTCCGGCGGGTCTCTTCGAGGAAGCGCTGGAACACGTGCATCTGACCGCCATGGCGCTCTCGCTCATCGTGGCCGGACTCGGCATTCTCGCTGCGTTTGCGACCTACTACTGGAAGAAGATCAATGCCGACGCCGTCGCGCAGGCCCTCGCGCCCCTGCACCGGTTCCTCCTGAACAAGTGGTATTTCGATGAGCTCTACCAGGCCGTCGTGATCAACGGAACCCTCGGGCTCACACGGGTCATGCGATGGTTCGACGACACGCTGATCGACGGCGTGGTCAACGGGGCGGGCAAGTCGACAAAAGGCCTGTCGTACGTAAGCGGGCTTTTTGATACGTACGTGGTCGACGGGTTTGTGAATTTCAGCGCCTACCTTTCCGGATTCCTCGGCCTGGTGCTCCGGAAATTCCAGACAGGCAAGGTGCAGACGTATATCATTTTTGCGGTCCTGGGTGTCATGGTGTTTTATTTTGTGTTCCGGCTCGTTTAACGCCGCGCGTTCCGGGTTTACGACTACTTTCTCCAGGAGTACACGTTCATGAGCATCTTTGGAATCGGGGTTCTTTCATGGATCACCTTTCTGCCCGTGGCGGGCATGATCCTGGTGTTGATGCTGCCCAAGGAGCGGAGGGATCTGATCCGGTGGACGTCGCTCGCCGTTGCAGCCCTGCAGCTCGTCCTCGCGGTACTCATATTCCTGAAGTTCGACAGGAGCCTTGCCGGCATCAATACGGAGGCGGGCATGCAGTTCCTGGAGAAGGCCTCCTGGATCGACATTGCGAGCGTGGCCTGGTTC
>JBGPYM010000353.1:0-2769 GCA_041493205.1 Bacteroidota bacterium | reverse complement strand
GCAATCACGTAGCTGATCGTGTCGAGACCGGCCCCGCCACACTCCTCCGGAACCATCATCCCCATGAACCCGAGTTCGCCAAGCTCGCTGACGATCGCGCGCGGGAATTCCTCTTTTTCATCCCGGTCAATGGTGCCGGGTGCGACCTTTTCCTCCGCGAACTTCCGGGCGGTTTCGCGGATCATGTGATGCGTTTCGGTAAATTCAAAATCCATGTGAATTCAGAGAAAAGAGAAGAGTGAAGAGAGATTGATATTACTTCTGGGCGTAGACATAAAAGCCGCGGCCTGATTTGCGGCCCAGATGCCCGGCAGCGACCATTTTTTTCAGCAACGGGCACGGACGGTATTTGGAGTCCCCCAGGCCGTCGTGAAGCACGTTCATGATGGCGAGGCACACATCGAGCCCGATGAAGTCGGCCAGGGCGAGAGGCCCCATGGGATGGTTCATCCCGAGCTTCATGACGGTGTCAATCGCCTCCGGCGTCGCCACACCCTCCATGACGCAGTACATCGCTTCATTCAGCATCGGGAGAAGCACCCGGTTCGAAACGAAACCGGGATAGTCATTGACTTCGACAGGGACCTTCTCCATTGTCTCGCAAAGAGCCTTGACGGCGGCGTACGTTGCATCGGTTGTCGCATGCCCGCGGATCACCTCCACCAGCTTCATGACCGGCACCGGGTTCATGAAATGCATGCCGATGACGCTCCCGGGGCGTTTGGTCACTGCCGCGATTTCGGTGATCGAGATGGAGGAGGTATTGGAGGCGAGGATGGCAGCCGGCGCACAGGAGGCGTCGAGCGTTCTGAAGATGTCGAACTTGGTCTTCCGTTCCTCGGTAGCGGCCTCAACAACCAGGTCGGCTCCCGTCGCGCTCGCTGCAAGGTCGGTCGAGTGAGCGATCCGCCCCAGCGTCTGCTTCTTCTGGTCGTCGGTCATCGTCCCCTTTTTGACCTGCCTGTCCAGATTGGCTGCGATCGTGGCAAGCCCGCGGTCGATGAATTCCTGTTTCACGTCGGTCAACGTTACGGGGAACCCGTATTGCGCGAAGACGTGCGCGATGCCGTTGCCCATCGTGCCGGCGCCGACGACGAGGATGCGTTTTTTCTCCATAATTCTTTCTGAAGTAGCACCGGCGTCCCTGCCGGTGGCTCTTCCTGCTTGTAGTGGCACGGGCGCGCTTTCTGCGTCTCGCCGTCGGCGGACGTCCCCGCCCGTGGCTCTTACACCAGCATCTCGACTATGACAGTCGAAGCCTCTCCTCCGCCGATACAGAGCGCCGCCAGTCCCCGCTTCAACTTGCGCGCTTCGAGCGCATGGAGAAGCGTCACGAGGATGCGCGCGCCGCTCGCTCCGAGCGGATGGCCGAGTGCGATCGCGCCTCCGTTTACGTTGACGCGTTCCACATCGAGCCCCGCGATCTTGTTCACGGCGAGGGCAACAACGGCAAACGCCTCGTTGATTTCGAACAGATCGATGTCCTTGACGGTCATCTTGGCCTTCCGAAGGACCTTTGCGATGCCGTCGGCAGGGGCGGTCGTGAACCAGACAGGGTCCTTGGCAAACGACGCCTGGGCGATGATGCGCGCAATCGGCCGGAGGCCCCGGGCTTTGGCAGTGGACGCAGACATGACCACAAGCGCCGCGGCGCCATCATTGATCTTGGATGCGTTTGCCGCCGTCACCGTGCCGTCCTTGATAAACGCCGGCTTCAGTGTCGGAATCTTGTCAAAGTTCGTTTTCACCGGATCTTCGTCATCGAGGACGGTAACCGACTGCCCCTTCCCCGCCGGAACCGTCACGCCGACGATCTCTTTCTTGAATTTTCCGCTCTTCTGCGCTTCCTGCGCCCTGCGGTAGCTGAGGATCGCGAACTCATCCTGCGCTTCGCGCGGCACGTTGCACTCCTTCGCACATACCTCGGCGGCGTTCCCCATCAGGAAGTTGTTGTAGACATCCAGGAGCCCGTCCTTGAACAGGGAATCCACCAGTTCGGCGTTGCCCATGCGGTATCCCTCGCGCGCCTTCTCGAGGAGATACGGCGCGTTCGACATGCTTTCCATCCCGCCCGCCACGATGATCTCCGCGTCCCCGACCATGATCGCCTGGGCGGCAAGCATCACGGATTTCAGCCCTGAGCCGCAGACCTTGTTGACCGTCATGCATTCCACCGCAGTGGGAAGGCCGGCAAAGATCGCCGCCTGACGTGCAGGGGCCTGCCCGACACCCGCCTGCAGGACATTCCCCATGATGACCTCCTGGACATCCTCCGGGGCAATCCCCGCGCGCCGCACCGCTTCGCGGATGGCGATCGCGCCAAGCTGGGGGGCCGATAGAGCGGCGAGGCCGCCGCGGAAACTTCCGACCGGGGTCCGGCATGCGCTGACGATGACTGCATCGTTCATAACAGAACACTCCTCCTAAAACGGCTCGGGGACGCTTGCAACTGCGTCCCCAGGCCGGTTGAATCAACTGCTCATGGAGCGGAGAAAATCCTTGTTGGCTTTCGTGCCCCGCATTTTCTCCATCATGAACTCCATCGCGTCCACCGTGTTGAAGTCGGACAGGAGCTTCCGGAGAATCCAGATCCGGTTGAGGTCGTCCGGTTCGATGAGGAGCTCTTCCTTGCGGGTGCCGGAGCGGTTGATATCCATCGCCGGGAAAATCCGCTTGTCGCTCAGTTTCCGGTCGAGGATGATTTCCATGTTACCGGTGCCCTTGAATTCCTCAAAGATCACCTCATCCATGCGGCTGCCTGTTTCGACG
>JBGPYM010000094.1:0-10855 GCA_041493205.1 Bacteroidota bacterium | reverse complement strand
GATTATCTCTGCCGTAAGTATGGCGACCGGATCATGCGGGAGGGAATGCGGGCCGACTTCGGCGTCGTAGACCGCCTCAGTGCGGCGGTGATCGCCAGGGCGAGATCGGCTTCGCGTCTGAAGGCAACGACCCCCGCCGGAACCGATCTGGAAGCGGAATTCTCCCCCGCCCTGCGATGGGTCAAGACAAGCGGTATCATCTCCGAAGAGACCTGGGGAAATCTCCCGGGCGGCGAAGTCTTTACCGCTCCCTGGAACGTCAACGGGGTCTTCGTCGCCGATGGGGTCGTGGGCGATTATCTCTGCCGTAAGTATGGCGACCTGCGCGAGTATCCACTGACCGTGGAGATCGAGAACAGCCGCATCCGCAGCGTGCAGTGCAGCAACGGTCGGCTCCGTGAAGATTTCCTCGCGTATACGGCCACCGATCCCAACAGCAACCGGGTGGGGGAAATCGCCATAGGAACCAACGTGGCGGTGCACCAGATCATCGGAGAGATCCTTCAGGACGAAAAATACCCCGGCGTCCATATCGCCTTCGGACACCCCTATGCCGAACATACGGGAGCTGACTGGAACTCGACGACGCATATCGATTGCGTCGGGCGGGCATTCAGTGTCTGGCTTGGCAACGAAAAGATCATGACGGACGGGATATTTTCCGCAACGTACCTCGCCGCCGCGGAGGGGGAACCTGCGTAATGGCCCGTACCGTCGAAGACCCTGACATCCGCAGCGCATTCAATGGGGCGTTTTCCCGTGCGCGGTACGATGCGTTCCAGCGGGATCTCGACACGCGACTCATGTATCCCACCGATTTCCGCGTAGCCGAAACCCCGCTCTTCCTTTCGGAGGAGTTTACAGGGGAGCTTGCCGGGGCGGCCCGCGAGATCCTCTACCTCCTCGGGACCGCAGCGTTCACCCATCATGCCCGCTCCGCAATCCCCCCCGGAATATCGTTTCCGGGCGTGGACGCACACCCGGCGATGCTGCAGATCGACTTCGGCATCGCGCAGAATGAAGCCGGGGAGTTCGTTCCTCAACTGATTGAGCTGCAGGGTTTCCCGTCACTCTACTGTTTCCAGGCCTACTTCGATAGTGTCCTCCGTGATCACTTCGACATCCCCTCCGGCTTCACAGCTCTCTTCAACAGTCTCTCTCCTGATGACTATCTGCGGAAGCTCAGGGACGTGATCATCGCGGACGCCGATCCGGCCGGAACAGTCCTGCTGGAGATTCATCCCGAAGTCCAGAAAACACGGATCGATTTCGCGGCGACAGAGAAGATGCTCGGCATCAGAACGGTCTGCGTCACAAAGATCCGTAAGAGAGGCAGAAATCTCTTCTATGACCGTGACGGGAAAGAGACCCTGATCCGGAGGATATATAACCGCGTGGTCTTCGACGAGCTGACCAGGAAGAAGCCCGCCATGGAGTTCTCGTTTCACGATGACCTCGATGTGACATGGGTCCCTCATCCGGCCTGGTATTACCGGATTAGTAAGCATACCCTCCCGTTCCTGAAAAACCGGCACGTGCCGCCATGCACGCTCCTGCAGGACCTCGACAGGGTCCCGGATGACCTCTCCTCCTACGTTCTCAAGCCTCTCTACTCATATGCCGGCGGAGGGGTCATTGTCGATGTGACAAAGCAGGATCTTCTGAACGTCACCGATCCTGCAGGCTGGATCCTGCAGAAAAAAGTCCGCTATGCGCCGTTTGTTCCCACGGAGGATGAGCCTTCCAAAGCCGAAATCCGCCTCATGTTCCTCTGGACCGACAGGCCGCTCCTCGTCAACAATCTCGTCCGCATGAGCAAGGGAAAGATGATGGGCGTGGATTATAATAAGAACAGGACGTGGGTCGGCTCCACCATCGCTTTCGCACCCCCCTCGCTGTAACCTTTTCCCCGCACTGCAGTAGAGTATATACGCCCGCAACCTTTCCACCGGTGGCGAGGTCTAATTCCCTCAGGCGAAGACCCCCGCCCTGCAATCCATCTGGAAGGGAACAGTGCATGATGACACTCGGAGCGCTTCTTCTGCTCCCGGTCCTCGCAGGGGCCGATTCGCAATCGACTCCCCTTCCCGGTGTCAGAGCCGACCGGCTCGACGCGCCCGTCACCGTGGACGGGCTTCTCACCGAGTCTGTGTGGAGAAAAATCGAGCCATTCGACCGGTTCGTCCAGCGCGAGCCTGTGGAAGGGGGGAGCCCTTCCATGCGGACGGAGGTCCGCGTGGCCTACGATGATGCGGCCCTCTACGTGGCTGCCAGGATGTTCGACCCCGCAAGCGACTCGATTGAGGTCCGGCTCGGACGCCGTGACGTCATGCAGAACTCCGACATCTTCCAGGTCTATCTCGATCCGTACCATGACCACCGGTCGGGAGTCTATTTCGGACTCGATCCCGCCGGCACTCTGTACGACGGGATTCTGTACAACGACGATTGGAATGACGATTCCTGGGACGGCGTGTGGGAGGGGAAAGTCACCAGGGACGAAGAAGGGTGGACGGCTGAAATGCGCATCCCCTGGTCGCAGCTCAGGTTCCGGGACAGGGACGTGCACGTCTGGGGCATCAATTTCCGCCGTGACATCGCGCGCCGCAACGAGAGTGACTGCGTCGTGTTCACCCCGAAAAACGGCAGCGGGTTCGTCTCGCGCTTTGTTGAACTGACCGGCATCCATAATATCCTCCCGCCCGGGCGCATCGAAGTCCTTCCCTATGTCACCACCCAGGCGCAGTACCTCCAGCACAGCCCGGGCGATCCGTTCCGGACCGGTTCGCGGTACGTGCCGCGCATCGGTGCCGACTTCAAGCTCGGGCTCGGAACCAATCTCACGCTCGATGCGACCGCCAACCCCGATTTCGGCCAGGTGGAGGTCGATCCCGCCGTGGTCAACCTGAGCGACGTCGAAACGTTCTTCAACGAGAAACGCCCCTTCTTCATCGAAGGGTCGTCCACGTTCAACTTCGGACGGGGAGGAGTGGTCAATTACTGGGGGTTCAACTGGTCGAATCCCACGCTCTTCTATACGCGGAGAATCGGCAGAGCGCCCCAGGGGTCGATTCCGTCATCCGACTACGCGGACGTTCCGACGGGCACCAGGATTATCGGCGCCGCAAAACTGACGGGAAAAATCGGAGAGGACTGGAATGTGGGTGCCATTCAGGCGCTCACGGCACGGGAATACGCGGACCTTCAGACGGCGAGCGTCGGGTCACGGGCCGAGGTGGAACCCGCGACCTACTATGGCGTGGTCCGGGTTGCGAAGGAGTTCAACGAGGGACGCCAGGGGCTCGGGTTCATGTCAACCACGACCTCCAGGTTCTTTCACGAAGACCGATTGAGAGACGAGCTGAACGGCGGGTCGACTGTCGCGGGCCTCGACGGTTGGGTCATGCTCGACAGCAGCAAAACGTGGGTCCTCAACGGATGGGGACTCGGTTCGTATGTCGGCGGCAGCCGGTCGCGGTTGCTCGCCCTTCAGACCAATGCGCAACACTACCTGCAGCGGCCCGATGCCGTCCATCATCGTCTCGACAGTTCCGCAACCTCGCTCACAGGATATGCGGGGAGGTTCGTTCTGGTAAAGCAGAGGGGAAATATATTTTTCAATTCAGCCATCGGCGTCATCAATCCGGATTTCGACAACAACGACCTCGGATTTCTCTGGCGGGCGGATGTCATCAACATGCACATCGCAGGGGGGTACCAGTGGGTGGTACCGACCGACTGGTACCGCCGGATCGAACTCGGGCTGGCGTTCTTCCGGAGTTATAATTTCGACCGGGATATCACCTGGCAGGGCGTGTACAACTATGCGACGTTCGAATGGCCCAATTTCTATACTCTCCGGCTTGACTGGGCGTATAATCCGGAGACTGTCAACAACAGGAGAACGCGAGGGGGGCCTCTCTCGCTGAACGCTCCCGGGTATCAGATCGATTGGGAGGTCATGACCGACACGAGGAAGAGCGTGTCCCTCGATATCTGGTCCTTCCTCTACCAGGATCTGCAGTCAAGCTGGAGTCTGAATGCCCTCGTGGAAATGCACCCGTCACGCAACCTCACGGTGAGCGTCGGGCCGGGCTTCGAACGGAATGTGGATTACGCGCAGTGGGTGGGTGTCTTTGCAGATCCGGCGGCAACCGCGACATTCGGCAATCGGTATGTGTTTGCCCTCCTGCAGCAGAACAACCTGTCGGCAAATATCCGGCTGAACTGGTCCTTCACGCCGCAGCTGAGCCTCCAGCTCTTCCTCCAGCCGCTCATCTCCGCGGCCGATTACCGCGATTTCATCGAGCTCAAGCGTCCGCGCTCGCGCGACTTTCTCACCTACGGGCAGAGCGGCTCGGTCATTACGTCGTCGAACGGAACGTACACGGTCGACCCCGACGGCCCCGGGCCGGCAGCGCCCTTCTCGTTCGCAGACCCGAACTTCAAGTTCATTTCGCTCCGCGGCAACGCCGTGCTGCGCTGGGAATACCTGCCGGGATCGGCCCTCTATGTCGTCTGGACGCAGACCCGGTCGCAGTCCGAGGTGAACGGAGAATTCCAGTTCAAAAACGCGTTCCGCCAGATGATGGACATCCGGCCTGACAATATCTTCATGATCAAGCTGAGCTACTGGTGGAGCAGATGAGCCGCCCGGAGGATGAAGTCCACGATCGGCTGGGGGTTCGGGAGACTGTGAGGGTGATGGCCGATCCCCGGCTTGTGGATGACGGTGATGTTCCCTCCTGACTCAAGAATCCGCTTCTCGAAGATATTGGTGTTTTCTTCGACGGGGACCGTCTCATCGGCATCCCCGCAGACGTGCAACATCGGATACCCCCCCGCAGCGATCTGGGGCGTCATATCGAGGGGGTTTCCACGGAACGCCATCGCTTCCTCCTCGGACCCCAGGCCGAAATCCTGCTGAAATCGTTTCCACTCCTCCGGGTTTCCGTGTCCCTTCCCTTTCCCGCCCGGCCAGCTTTTGAAATCGAGGACCGGCGCATCCGCGTAGATGCAGAGCACCCGGCGCGGGTTCGCGACGGCCCAGCGATACATATAGACCCCGCCGCGACTCAACCCCTCGAGTGCCGCCTGCTCCGCCATTCCCGCGTGGATCAGCAACGCATAGAACCTGTTCCAGAGCCCGACCGCCTGATCGTTTCCGTACAGCTCTGCGACATCGCAATACACAAGGTGAAAACCACGCTCGAGCAGCGCGATCTCAGTCTGCGGCTCGTGTCCCCAGAATCGCGCCCGCCAGAGCCAGGGACGTCCCCGCGCCGTCCTCTTCGGACGCACGATCCGCGCTTCCCGTCCTTCAAATGTGAACCGGATGCACGAATAGCCGTAGTGACTGCTGGTGTCGCCCGCAACGTCGGCACGGGAAGGAAGGTCGAAATCGGGATCAACAGCCGTCTGCAAGACATCCCGGAGCAGAAGAGCGATCGCATGCGAGCCTTCCGCTGCAACGTGGAGCGAATCAATGAAATACGAAGGACGGTCCAGGAGGAAATTATAAAGGTTGACGATTTCGCACCCCGACGTGAACGCGGCAGAGCGCATGGCGGGCAAAATCAAATCCCTGATGACCGCATGGATGACCCCCGAAGAGTCCTTCGCGGCAAGAGGGGGAGGGAGGAGGAGGAGCACGCGGGGGTGTGTCCTGAGCGATTGAAACAACCGGACCAGACTTGTGCATCCCCGTTCGAGGCTTGAAATTCCCGCGCGGTTCCGTGCTTTGCTGTCGTTCATCCCGCCGCTGATGACCACGATCTGCGGACGATACTCGAGCGCGCGCTTGCATTCTGCCTGTCGTTCGAATGCCTTGTCCCCCACCGAAGAGAGGATTGCGCCGGCCTTTGTAAAGGTCCGGACCTCGTACCCGTTGCCAAGCGCTTTCTGAAGCTGTGCGGCGTAGCCGTCGGTCCGTATGCGTCCCGCCGCACACTCATCCCCGACACACGCGACGCGGATTTTTTCCGTCTGCCCTGACGCGTTGAATGTGATCACCGCCGCACCGAGCACCGCTGCGACCGACCGGAATTTCATCGCCGTTCCTCGAGTATGATGATCCATCCTTTCCCCGGACTGACCGGGATGCGTTCGCCTGTACGGAATATTTGTTCAGGCTGAAATCCCGGAATTGCGGGAGCCCGCATCGTCACATGCCGCTGATCGAGCCCGAGTGCCTTCCAGTCGAACGAAAGCGTACAGCTGACCGTATCCGGCGCCCAGCTGGCAAGCGCGATCAGCGCCCTTCCGCTTTTCTGTGGTTGCACTGAACTCCGTAGTGGCACGGGCGTCCCCCGTCCTGTCCGCCTGTGGCGGACGGCCGCCCGTGGCTTTTCCCTCTGTAGTAGCACCGGCGTCCCTGCCGGTGACTCTTCCTTCAAGTATACAGTTGCCAGCACCTCCGGGTTACCTGTCCGCACCGGCGACCGCGGCGACCAGTACCCCACCATCCTGGTTCCTGCCATGCCAAATTCATCCCATGCCTTCCACAACGGTGTGGGGTCACCCGCCCAGGGGAGCCGGGCTGTCATCCCGTAGACCATCCCCCGCCAAGGGTTTCCCCCTTTCTCCAGCATCTCACCCATAAGGCCGAACGGGATACCGGAAATCTCAACGAGCCAGTAGTCGGGCCGCGAGTCGTAATCAAAGTACTCGCCGAACCAGAGCCGGTCCAGGTAGGGGAAATGCTCAAGGTACAGATTGGCGCTGCTGGAAAATCCGTCGCGGGGGTTGTATTGATTCGCCGAGTGGAGATCGATCAGCGCCGCGGGACGGCCCCGGTCGAGGGTCTTCCGGACGCGCTTCATGGTATTCCTGTCGAAGGCGACGTCGTCGATGTACAGCCCGTCGATGCCGGTGTTTCTGACGAGCCAGTCGAGCCCTTCCACATAGTAATTGTGCCAGCGTGATACGCCGCTGTTGATGATGGCTGCGTCTTTCAGCTCGGGGACGAACCAGGCGGCAATGTAGCTGGAGTCCAGGTGTTCCTGGAGCCAGCTGAATCCGCCTCCCGGCCCCGGTGCGAGGACCTCGTCGCCGAGACTGCGGAGCATGGACAATTCAGGTGCGCGGTTGGAGAGCTCGCGGACGGTATAGTAGATCTTGACCCGGCAACCGCTCTTATGCGCGGAATCGACGTATGCCTTCATCGCCTCCGGCCGGAGGAACGGATAGTTGAGGTACGGATTGATACCCGTTGCATGGTGGACGTTGATCGTGTTTGCGCCGCGGGCGAGAACTTCCTCGACAGGAGCGAACCGGTGATAGTATCGCGTATTCCATTGTGCATCGGTGTTGAGGGGCTTGAACGGCGTGATGAGCAGGCTGAAGTTGAAATGGAGCGATTCGCCGGCGTTCACCGTGCGCGGTCCGCCGTAGGCGCGGACGAGGACCTTCCCGGACGACCTCTCCTCAATTTTGATCCCGCCTTTCCCGCCATTCTGCCAGGAAGGCGGGAGGTTGAGCGGCTTGGAGAGATAAAAGTTTGTATTGAGCGGCCTCTCATAGTTAAGGTCGTGGAAGCTGCACTGGAGCCCTGCGTTCACATCGCCGATCCAGAGTGCGTCCTGATTCCGGTCTTGCTGCCAGCGCCAGTCAAGGGCGTGCGGCCTGAGTCCGCCTTTGAGACCGAGTCCCATGGTGTACCGGGCTGCGGCAGAATCGATCGGGATCTCCAGAAAGATGTCCTGTACCGATGTCTCCTTACGTGCACGCACCTCGACTTCGAAATCCGAGAATCCGTCGCACTCAAGCTTTCCGTGCAGGTTGATGTCAAACGAGCCGGCACTGGTGTGTGAAGTCCATCGCTGGATGCCGGGAGCGGCGGTGCCAAACCGGAGGTTGCTGTTCGCCCAGCGCACTGCATTGCCGCCTCGGTCGACGATAACGAGCGATACCGGGGCTGAAAGAATTCTCCGGGGAGCCGCGTCGGTCCTTGTGACTTCTGGCGAGAATGTGCTCGTGATCTGTGAGGGGAATCCGGACGCCGCGATCACAACCGAGCGCCCCAGGATGTGCAGTGCCTTTCCTTCGCGCTTCACTGGAGTGAACGGCTTGATCAGACTGTCATCCTGTGCAAGCCTGGAATCGAGCCAGCGAAGCCTCGTAAGCTGCCCGGGCTCGTTGTCCCCGTGCGCCTCAACAAGGCGCCCGGTGACGTGCAACGATAACCGTATGGACTGGGGCGGCTTCCCGTCAGGCATGACAGTCACGCTCCCGTCGTACACACCCGGCTTCTGATTGTTGTCAATCTGAATCCCAAGCCAGAGCGCCTGGACGCGACCCTGCCCGACTGCAACAGGTTTCGTAAATTCATCCCCCTTCCAGTCACGGCCGCCAGTATTGAAACTGGAGAGCCGGGAGGCACCGATACTCCCGCCGTCGTCGCTCCGAAGGTCGCTCATAACGACGTTGTTGATGGTAACCTTGCTCCGTGCAGCGTAGACCCCGATCTGAAAGACAAAGAACTCACCACGTCCCGCTTCGCCCTCAAACCGGCTTGAAGGCCCGGATGCGACCCAGTGATAGGGGAGATCGGCGGTCATCCGTATCGGATGTGCCCGTTCTTCGGCGAAGAGGAGGAAGTCCTTTTCACTGTGGGAACTCACCATCGATGCTACTTCCGACTGGGTGGCGATCACCTCCATCGGATAAAAACTGTTGAATGCATCAATCGATTGGAACTGCACAATCGTTGCACGGGGGTAGGATTCGGATGGACGTGATACCATCGATCCGAGCCACTCGCGCGAGGCCGTTTCCTTAAACGGCTGATAGCCGCCTTTAGGGTAGTTTTTCGACCCCCTGGGAAGATAGAGGAGATAGTACACGAAGTACCGGCCCGGCCCGGAGGACGGCTGAAATATGACGGTCCCGGCTTCACGGTCCAGCCGGATCCAGTGCGCGTTCTGGATCCGGGATCCGGCGGCGTCTGTGATGATGATATTCTTCTGATCGGGCCTCGTGTCGCGCCTTCTCCACGGTATGTCGGCGATAACAGCGTCTGTGTTGCCGGTCACTTCGAGAACAACCCGGTGATTCCCAAGCGAATCGGCATCCCACGATCCGGTCCCGTAAAGAGCAGGGGAGGGGGGCTGGGACCGTCCGGTAAATGTGCAGACGGTCATGAAAAGTAGCAGACATGCGCCGGAATGCCAGTGCCGTGAGGGAGAGGGTAGTGTGGGCATGCGCGAAGGGATATTGCGGAAGAAATGCTCGGAACGATCCAGTATGCCGAGTTTCCATGAGAATTCCAAGCTGAAATCCTTTGACTCTGCACCCACGGTTTGATATCTTTTCCGTCATTTCTCCGACCCGGCCGTGCATTCAGAATCAGAGACGTTCTACACATCGCTTCCGGTGTTCGACGATTTCCTCGACATCACGGATCCCGGCCGGTTTTCCCCGGTGCCCGATGATTGGCATGTGGTCGTTACCGACGTGCAGGGCTCGACCGCGGCCATCCGGAGCGGAAAGTACAAGGACGTCAACCTTGCGGGCGCTTCCTCGATCATTTCGATTCTGAACATTGACCGGACCCTCAGTGTCCCGTTTATTTTTGGCGGAGACGGCGCGACGCTCTGCATTCCGGATTCATGGGTGGCGCCCGCCCGTGCCCGGCTGCTCGGTACAGTCCGTATGACACGGGAAGCGCTCGATCTCTCTCTTCGCGCAGGTGTCATCCCCGTCAGCGTGGTCCGGTCACACGGACATGATCTGCGCGTAGCGCGTAACCGTGTATCGGCCGGATTTGTGCAGGCCGTCTTTACGGGAGGCGGGGCCCAGTTCGCAGAAGAGATCATCAAACAGCCGGCCGGAGCGGAGTATCTTCTTGCTCCCGAGAGCGGTGAACCGGTCTACGACTTCTCCGGGCTCGAGTGCCGGTGGAACGACGTCCCGAGCATTCATGGCGAGATCGTCTGCCTGATAGTCCTGGCAACCGGCACGGACCGGGAAACGATCACCCGGACCTACCGGTCATTAATCCTGAAGCTCCGGTCCGTGTGTGGGGAGGATCACCAGAGCCGCCCCATCCATCCCTCGTCGTTGCGCATGACGTTCTTCGGCGTAAACCCGCGAAGGGAAGAGGCAATCCACGGCTCCGGGGCAGGGGTGTTGCGGCGACTGGCATACGCCTTTTCAATGCGCTGGGGGATTCTGTCGGGAAAAGTGCTTATGCGCTTCAAACAGCCGATCACGGAAACGGACTGGCGGTCGTACAAATCGACACTCGCCGCAAACACTGACTTCCGGAAATTCAGTGATATATTCCGGCAGGTGCTTTCAGGGACTCCCGGTCAGCGGGAGGAGCTTGCGGCATACTGCGAAGCGGAGTTCAACCGGGGAATGCTTGTCTATGGAATGCATGCGTCCCCGACGGCGCTCCTCACCTGTCTCATTTTCTCATACAGCAATTCCCATATGCATCTTGTTGACGGGGGTAATGGAGGGTATGCCCTCGCGGCGGCGCAGTTCAAGGAGAGATTGAAGAGGATCAAATCATTCTAGCGGAGGGAGCCCCCATGGGTCGTTTCGACATTGTGAGGCAGATCGAGCAGCTCGACCCCGAGCGCGACAACATGAAGATCATGTATCTCTCGTTCGGGTACGACTTTTCATGGGATTCGACCAGGTCCCTGGAGATCGCGCTCTACAGAACGTATTGCGTTCCGAGCATTTCAGCGCTGCTCGATCGGACGGGGGAGTTCTACGAGCGGACGCAGAGGAGATACGACGATACCTCGCTGATCGTCTCCGAAATGTACAAATGGGGGTATCTCGAGGGGAGAGGGAAGGAGGCGCTCGAGCGAATGAACTGGGCGCACGGTCACTACAAGATCTC
>JBGPYM010000064.1:0-13504 GCA_041493205.1 Bacteroidota bacterium | reverse complement strand
TTCTGCGGTTTTCGCCGGGCTGGAAGTGAAGCCTTCTTTTTCCGGGGAGGTGTGGGCATGAGCAGAAGGAAAGTAGGTAAAAAGGGTGGGAGAGTCAAGTTACAGACCTGGAGACGAACGACCCTTACCGCATGACTGAAGAGATCATTCTCCGGACATCACACCTGGGCAAACGGTACGGAAACCGCTGGACCGTACGCGATCTTGACCTGACGGTGCATCGCGGCGAGGTCTTCGGGTTCCTGGGCCCGAACGGCGCGGGCAAAAGCACGACAATTCGCATGCTCCTTTCGCTCGTGCGGCCCAGCACGGGGGATGTGGAGCTTTTCGGCGTGCCGCTGCACAAACGGCGGGCGGAGGTCCTGGCCCGCGTGGGAGGCCTCGTCGAGCGGGCCGATTTCTATCTTTACCTCTCCGCGCGGCGCAACCTGCAGATCATCGCCGACCTCCGCGGAGGACTCCCCTCCCGCGCAATCGACGAAGCACTCGACACCGTCGGGCTTACTGCACGTGCCGGCGACAGGGTAAAGTCGTTTTCCCACGGCATGAAGCAGCGGCTGGGACTGGCGGGCGCCCTGCTCGGGTGGCCGGAGTTCGTCATCCTCGATGAGCCGACGACCGGCCTCGACCCGCAGGGCATCAAAGAGGTGCGTGACCTGATCATCCGGCTCGCCGCCGAGCAGCGGATGACGATCTTCCTCTCCTCC
Organism: Bacteroidota bacterium; assembly: GCA_041493205.1. Classification (GTDB taxonomy): domain Bacteria; phylum Bacteroidota; class Ignavibacteria; order UBA10030; family UBA6906; genus JBGPYM01. Next base: position 12,797 of record JBGPYM010000064.1, on the reverse strand, counting down.
CATCTCCTCGCTGAAATTGAACAGCTGGCAACCACCATGGCCATTATCAACGGCGGATCGCTCGTTGTTCAGGGAAACGTGCGCGACCTGCTTGCCGACGGGGCCGGCGACGTCCGCATTGCCGCTTCGCCGCTGGAACGGGCTCTCGCGGTTGTCCGCACCCAGCCGTATGTCGTCAACCCGCGGACAGTCGGCGACGAAATCCGTGCGAACATTCCTGCCGGAAAAATTCCCGCACTCAACGCGGCGCTCGTCCACGAAGGAATAGAAGTGCATGCGCTGATCCCGCAGCGATCCCTGGAGGACTATTTCCTGACCATCACGGAAGGAGCGTCGGAAATCCGATGAGGGCGCTCATTGCCAACGAGTTGCTCAAGACGTTTGCGAAATGGCGGACGTATATCGGCTTTATCGCCGTCGGCATCGTTGCGCCGCTCGTGGAAATCGGACTGAAGCTCGAAGGCGGATCACTCGTGCGGAACATGACGCGTGGGCTGACGCAGGATTTCTTCATGGTGGGAAACCTGTTCAACGCGTACTTCGTGACGTACTTCATCATGAACAGTCTCTGGATCCACATCCCGTTCCTGATCAGCCTGGTCGCAGGAGACCAGCTTGCGGGCGAGGCGACGGGCGGGACGTTCCGGGTGCTCCTCATCCGTCCTCCATCCCGGACACGGATTTTGGCCGCAAAGTACATCACGACCCTGACGTACACAGGCACCCTGGTCGTGTTTCTGGGGGTCCTCAGCATCGGGCTCGGCATTGCGCTCTTCGGCACCGGCGACCTGCTGGTCCCCGGGAGAACCCTCACACTCATCCCCGAAGCGGATGTCCCATGGCGGCTCGCCGCGGCGTTTGGCCTTGCGGTCTGGGGGATGTGGTGTGTCGCCTCGCTTGCGTTCCTCCTCTCCTCCCTGGTGGAGAACGCCATCGGTCCGATCATCGGGACCATGGCCGTCATTATCGTCTTCCTGATCATTTCCAACACCCCCGTGGCGCTCTTCACCGCCATGCGCCCGTATCTGTTCACCACGTATATCAATGTCTGGCAGAACGTGATGGAACAACCGGTTGCGTGGGCTGACGTGGCGCTCCATGCCGCATACCTCGGCCTCTACAGCGTTGCTTTGTACGGGGCAACTTGGTATATTTTTGTCACGAAGGACGTCCTCAGCTGACGTTGCGGCACGGCGTGCCGCCCCTCCGGACAGTGGCAATCACCCCACACGTACAATCAGGGAATACTCATGGACCTCCAGGGAATTCAGAAAGCACTGCGCGAAAAAAAAATCGACGGCTGGCTCCTGTGCGACTTCCGCAACCGTGATTATCTCGCCTACCGCGCGCTCGGGCTCAATTTCGAAAAGAAGCTCAGCAGGCGCTGGTATTATTATATCCCTGCGAAAGGAGAACCCCGGAAACTCGTCTCGGCGGTGGAAAAAATGCCCCTCGACACCCTCCCGGGCAAAAAGATGATCTACCTCTCCTGGGGGGAGCTTCACGCCTCGCTGAAGAAACTGCTCGGGACGAAGAAAACCATCGCCATGCAGTACTCCCCCCGGAACAATGTGCCGTATGTCTCGATGGTGGACGGGGGGACCATCGAACTGTTGAAGAGTTTCGGGTACAAGATCGTGTCGTCGGCGGACCTCGTGCAGATGTTTGTTTCCCGCATTTCCGAAGCGGGGTATGCAACGCACAAGGAAGCGGCCCAGCGCATGGACCGGATTCGCGCGGAGGCATTTGACCAGATTCGCCAGGCGATCCGGAACAACACCGGAGCGACCGAATACGACGTGCAGCAGTTCATCATGCGGCGCTTCACCGAGGAAGGGCTGACGACGTATGACCCGCCGATGGTGGGCGTGAACGACCATCCCGCCGACCCGCACTTCGACTGCACCAAGGAGACCGCGCGTCCCTTCAAGCGCGGCGACACCGTATTGATCGACATGTGGGCGAAGAAGAACGTGCCCGAGGGAATCTACTACGATATCACCTGGGTCGGGTACATCGGGGACACACCCCCCAAGAAGTACGTGGAGATCTTCAACGCCGTGAAAGGGGGCCGGGATGCGGCGATCCGTTTTGTGCAGGACTCCTTCGCGCGGGGAAAAACATGCTACGGCTGGCAGGTGGACGACGCCTGCAGAAATGTCGTCAAGAAGGCGGGCTACGGGAAGTACTTCCTCCACCGGACGGGGCACTCCATCACGGAAGAGACGCACGGGAACGGCGTGAATATCGACAACCTGGAAACGAAGGACGAGCGTGCGCTGCTGCCGGGATGCTGTTTCTCCATTGAGCCGGGGATCTACCTGGAAGGGGAGATGGCTGTGCGGACGGAAATCAACATGTTCATCCGCAATGACGGCGTTCCCGAAGTGACGGGCGAAGTCCAGCAGGAGCTGGTCAAGCTGTAACGAGACCCTCGCACACGATCATTCACGATCCGGTACGAACGATGCCCGGCACTCTCTCCTCCCGCTTCACCGCGTTCCGCGAAGGATTCCATCCGAGCTTCTGGGTGGCCAACAGTATGGAGCTGTTTGAGCGGCTTGCATACTACGCCCAGCAGATCGTCTTCATGATCTATCTGCGGAACAAGCTCGGATTCTCGGAGTCGGAAGCCGGGACGCTCTCCGGGATCTTCGGCGGTATCATTTATCTGCTCCCGATCCTCGCGGGCACGCTTGCGGATAAGTGGGGATTCCGGCGCGCGTTTAATATCGCATTTACGATCCTCGCGCTTGGCTACTTCCTGATCGGATCGCTCGGCATGAGCGCATTTGCCGGCGTGTACGGGGGGCATGCGCCCTACGGGCTGCTGCTCGCTTTTTTGCTCCTGACGGCATTCGGGGGCTCATTCATCAAGCCGTCCGTCCTGGGGACGGTGGCTGTGACGACCACAGAAGAGTCGAAATCCCTCGGCTTCGCGGTATATTACTGGCTCGTGAATGCGGGGGCGATGATCGGACCGACCATCGCGTACTTCGTGCGCGACAGCTTCGGCAACGAATTCGTCTACCTCGTCTCGTCGTTGAGCTGCATCGCGATGCTCTTCGTCAATATCTTTCTGTACAAGGATGTGAGAAGCCCGCGGACGGAGAAGGTCGAATCGCTCGGGCGCAAAATCGCAAACCTGTTTGTCGTCCTCGCGAACTTCCGGTTCATGATATTCCTGCTGATCTATTCGCTCTACTGGATTATTTTCTGGCAGGAGTTCATCATCGTCCCGTATTATATCACGGACTACATCAGCAAGGATGCCCCGTACGAGATTTACCAGTCGTGGGCAGGAGCCGGCGCGATCATCCTGTTCCAGATTCCAATCAACCGCCTGACGAAGCACATTCCGACGCACAAAGCGATCCTGGCAGGGTTCGCCCTCTCTTCGCTCATCTGGATCATCATCGGACTCCACCCGAGCGTCCCGACCATCGTCGCGGGGATCATCGCGTTTGCCGTTGGCGAGATGGTGCAGGCGCCGCGCTACTATGAATACATTTCGGAAATCGCTCCTCCCGGTCAGCAGGGGTTGTTCCAGGGCTACGCGTTTCTGCCGATCGCCATTGCCCGCTTCGTCGGGGATCCCATCGGCGGCTGGCTCTATCAGACCTCCAAAGCGCTCGGCAAACCGGAGTACGTATGGTTCGCGCTCATCGGCATCGGCGTGCTGGCGACGCTCCTGATGTTCGCCTATAACATGTTCCTCCTCCCGAAGACGGCAGTCAGAACAGCCGGGGGCGCATGATCCGGGCGGGCGCACCGAGGCGCTGGTACGTCAGCGCCGCCGCGTTGTGTGTTGCCGTGAGCTGCCTCGCGGGAGCACCCGGCGATCCGAGCGGGGAGACCATTCTCCGCAACGCCGAAGCCCGCCTGACCGCATTGCACGACTATGCGGTGGATCTGAACATCATCGTTGATATTGACCGCATGAATGTACCCCCCATGAACGTCCGTATGTATTTCAAACAGCCGGACAAGGTTCATTTCGACGCCCGGGGATTCGCCATGCTCCCCCGTGAGGGGCTCGCGCTGAACATCGGCAGGTTGCGTGCGCGGTACGATACGGGGCGCGTCGATCGCGACAGCATAGAGGGCACCCCCGTGTACAGGCTGACGATGGTTGCGAAATCCGAACGCACGCGGATGCGATCGGTTGTTCTGTACGTTCATCCTGAACGATGGACGGTCGAACGGCTGGTCACCCCCCAGGTCAACGACAGGGTGATGAGCGCAACGTTCCGCTACACACAGGTGGAAGGGTACTGGCTCCCCGGGGAGCTGGTCGCGTCGTTTTCGAGCGCACCCGCCGACTCGTCCGAACCAACCCCGATGGAACAAGCCATGCCCGCCCGCCCGCAACAGCGGCCCCGGTCCGGCACCGTGACCGTCCATTACTCCGGTTACAAGGTCAACACGGGACTGAGCGATGACCTGTTCAAGGAAGAACAGGGCAAAAGCCCTGAGTGATGCCGGGCCCGGAAGCAGCGGAGAGAGCGCTTCCCTGACAACAATTACATGACACACGACCCACACGCGCACGTATCGCTCTCGGAAGTCCACAGGACCGTCGGTATCCCGGTCGATGCGGGCTTCGTGAAACGCCTCTTTGCGTTCGCGGGACCCGCGTATCTCATCAGCGTGGGATACATGGATCCCGGCAACTGGGCCACCGACCTTGAGGGCGGAGCGCGGTTCGGCTACCAGCTGATCTGGGTACTCCTGATGTCCAACCTGATCGCGGTCCTCCTGCAGACGCTTTCGGCGCGGCTGGGGATCGTGACCGGGCGGGATCTTGCGCAGGCATGCAGGGAGAATTACCCCAAACCGGTCGGCAATGTTCTCTGGGTCCTGTGTGAAATCGCCATCGCGGCCTGCGATCTCGCCGAGGTCCTCGGGACCGCGATCGGACTCAACCTTCTCTTCAAGGTGCCGCTGCTGTACGGCGTCATCATCACCGGGGGTGATACGCTCCTCTTTCTGGTGATCCAGCACTTCGGCATTCGGAAGATGGAAGCGTTCATCCTGATGTTCGTCACGACGATCGGTATCTGTTTCTCGATCGAAGTCTTCCTCGCCACGCCGGTCTGGCGCGACGTCGCACACGGGTTTATCCCGCATCTCACGTCCGAGAGTCTCTATGTGGCCGTCGGCATTCTCGGGGCGACCGTCATGCCGCACAACCTGTACCTGCATTCGGCCCTCGTCCAGACCCGTGCAGTTGATCCCACCGAGGCGGGTAAGCGGATGGCATGCAAGTACAACCTGATCGACACGTCGATCGCGCTCAACGCCGCTTTTTTCGTGAACAGCGCGATCCTCATCGTTTCCGCGGCGGTGTTTTTCAGGAATGGCATTATCGTGACCGAGATTCAGCAGGCGCACGAACTTCTGACCCCGCTCCTGGGGACGACGCTGGCAAGCACACTCTTTGCCGTAGCGCTCATCTCGGCGGGACAGAGTTCGACGCTCACCGGTACCCTCGCAGGCCAGATCGTTATGGAAGGGTTCCTGCAGTTCAGGATCCGCCCGGTGCTGCGGCGCCTGATCACGCGCCTGATCGCCATCATCCCGGCGGTGATCGTCATCGCGATCAAGGGGGATCAGGGGTCGTACGACCTGCTGATCCTGAGCCAGGTGATCCTGAGTCTTCAGCTCCCCTTTGCGGTGATTCCGTTGATCAGGTTCACGAGTGACGCCGGGCTGATGGGGGGATTTGTGAACAGGCGCTGGGTGAAAGTGCTCGCGTGGGTTGCTGCAGCGGTTATCGTCGGGCTGAATGCGAACCTGATACTGACAACCCTGCAGCTGTGGATTGCAGCCGCGGGTGAGAACGCACTCTGGCTCTGGACGACCGTTGTCCCGTTCGTGTGCGCGGTGGCGCTCCTGATGATCTATGTTTCACTCCCCAAACGCTGGCGCGCCCGGCGTCAGCCGGCACCGCCTGCGCCGGCCGTCATCGATCTCACACCCCAGAAATACAGCAGGGTGGGCGTGGCAATCGATTTTGGCGCGCTCGACGGGAAGGTTCTCTCACATGCACAGACCCTTGCGCATTACCATGGCGCCACACTCCACCTGTTTCATGTCGTGGAAGGTGTCAGCGGACAGATCTTCGGGAAGGAAGCGGACGACGATGAGGCGCGGGGTGACCGTGAACGGCTGGAGAAGATTGCTGATCAGCTGCGGGAGGGAGGGAGCACGGTGCAGACGGACCTCGGATTCGGTCGCGTGCCGTTGGCGCTTGTCGGTCTCGCCCGGGACCACAAGATCGATGTTCTGGTCATGGGCGGCCACGGTCACCGCGGGCTGAAGGATATCCTCTTCGGCGCGTCGATCTCAGAGGTACGACATACCCTCCAGATTCCGGTGCTGGTTGTCCAGTAGGTCGGGCGTCTCTGCCCGACACACCCGGGTAGACCGGCACGGAGGCCGGTCCTACTGATTCCCCTCCATCAGCAGCTTCTCATATTCCAGCTTGTATTTCCTGATGGCGCGGAAGAGCGCCTCGGCGATCTTCTGCTGTCCGGCATCGCTCCGGAGAAATCGTTCGTCTTCGCGGTTTGAAAGGTATGCGGTCTCCACCAGTATGTTCGGCATGGCCGCACCCACCAGGACGTAAAATCCCGCCTGCTTCACTCCCCTGTTCGGAATCCCGGTTGTTCCCGCCATCTCCCGCTGTGTCAGATCGGCAAACAACTCGCTCGCCTTGACATGGGCGCTCTGCGCCATGGTCACAAGGATGAAATTTTCCTCCGTGAGCTGCTGGTACTTCTCCTGATATCCCTCCTCGAGCTCGATGACGGAGTTCTCCCGCTCGGCAATGGCAATCGCCTCCTCGGTCCTCCCGGGGCGCAGGAGGTACACCTCAAATCCCCGCGTGGAACTCGGTTTCCGCGGGAGCGAATTCGCGTGGACGCTGATGAAGAGCTTGCCGCCCGCCGCATTGGCGATGGAACCGCGTTTATCCAGCTCTACAAACGTATCTGTTTTGCGGGTATAGACAACCTCCACCGAGGGGAGATGCTTCTTGATGAGCTTCCCGAGCTTCAGGACGATTCCGAGTGAAATCGTTTTCTCCTTGACCCCGGTGACGCCGATTGTTCCCGGATCGTAGCCACCGTGCCCGGCATCGAGGACGATGACATCGAGCTGCCACTGGTTGCGCCGTGCGTCCAGACCCGCCTGCATGTCGTGGTTCATCCTCCCCTTTTCACCGGGCGCTGCTGCGCGCACGAGAACCAGCAGGTCTTTCGTCCCCTCATCAGCAATGATCTCAGAGGAAGCGTTGGAGCCGGAAAGCTGGAAGGTCAGCTGGAGCGAGGTGGGTGATTGAATGGCGACGATCCTCCTCACCGGCGCAACAGTTGTCATGGCGTTGATGGCCGCCGTATCTCCCCTGGCAGCACCGATCGTCACATAGAGCCAGCCGTCGGCACGGAGCCAGTTTTCGTACTCTGTCAGCTTCTTGTTCGATGCGATCCTGATCAGCAGCCCGTTTGCTTTCGGCTCGAGTGCAACCGACGGGATGTCGTACAGGGAGCTGGAGGCTTCCCCCCCAAAGTGGAGCAGGTTGTCGGCCGGACTGAAAAATCCCTGTACGCCGAACGTCAGCGCAACGAGCGGAAGGAACGAGGTGAGCGGGACGAAAAACGAGCCCGCGGCATACAGCACGTCCTGCGGGAGCTGGTGTATCGACTGCCGCCCGCCGGAGTCGGTCAGAACGATGAACGGGTTCCCGGCCGCGACCTTGATGCGAAGCCCCGGCCGCTTGATTTCCAGCTTCCGCGCTTCGCTGTTTTCATACGTGTTCGAGGCAAAGATATGGGTGAGATCGGTCAGGGAGACGTAGAGGGTGCCGCTGCGCTGGAAGGCGCCCGCCACCGTTGCGCGGAGGGAATCGCCGGTAAACTCGACGCGGACGGCATTCTGCTGCTGTGCCCGGGCAGAAAGTCCAGGGAGCACGCAGGCACACACGCAGACGGCATATGTCAGCGTCCGCAGGGTCCGCATCATGAAAACCGGACGTTCAGGAATGCATGAAAGAATATCTTCACCAGTTCCCACCGCGGATGACGGGTTTCCAGGATGTACTGGTGCCGCACCTCCTGCTGCGACCTGCTGTCGCGCGTGACGATCTGAACGGACAACGGGTGCATGGTCAGCTCCAGGTTTCGGTGATTCGTTTCGTGATCTTCAGGTTTCGCTTGGCGAGCTCGGTGATCATCCGTTCTCCGGGAACGCACATCTCCGGCGGCATGACGCCGCGCTGCGTAATGACGCCCTGCGCCAGCATCTGGGCGATGACGGAAGTCGGAAAGGACGTCGCGCGCATCATGGCGGTGATCGACGTGGCATCGTCATAGTAGTCGATGAACTCGTACCGGAGCGATTTCTCCGCGGCACCGTGGCGTCCGGTAATGTTCGCCCGGGCAAGGACGACGTCCTTGTCCCCGTAATCGAGCTTCTTGCGGAGGAGGTCGGCAAAAAATTCCCGGTTGGTCTTCACGCTCCCGCCCACCATCATCGGTTCGGAGGTTGCCAGCCCGAGGTCGAGCAGCGTCTTGAATTTTTCACAGTGACCCTTGTAACGGATGGTTTTGTAGTCGAGGCTGCTGACTTTTCCGGCAAAGAGCCCCGTCAGCGTTGAAAGACCGCCGGAGGTGCTGAAGGCTTCGAGCGTCCCGAACGGTGCGGGGAAGTAGATCTCCTCCAGGCCGGACATCGGATCGATGTAGCGGAGCTCACCGTCCTGAATGACGGCTGCCTTCTCCACATATTCATTGATTAATCCCTCAACGGAGAAGACGATCTGGTAGTACAGGGGAGGGACCGGGTGCTGGGGAAGCCCCCCGACCCGCAGATGGATGGATTCCACCGCATCGAACTCCTGCGTCCCGGTCACCGCCAGGATGTTGATCAGACCCGGGGCCAGTCCGCAGTTCGGGATGATGGTGACCCCCCTGGCGTGCGCCTCTGCATCGAGCGCGAGCTGCTTCTCGACAACGTCGTTGTTCCCCCCCAGATCGCACATGTGCACCCCGGCCTCAAGAGCCGCCCGTGTTACCTGAAGATTGACCAGGTAGGTCACGGCACAGATAACGGCCCCGCATCCCTGCATGGCTTTCACGACCTCCCTGTGGTCGTTCACGTCAAGCCGGAGGGGGTGGACGTTCGGGCCGATCCGCTTTGCCGTCATGGTGGCGGTCTGCAGGTTGATGTCCGCGAGGACTACTTCGTCATCGGCGTTGCGGGAGAGATCATATGCGGCTGCGGAACCCATCATCCCTGCCCCGAGGACAAGATATTTCATGATCGACCTTTCATGATTTCGCCTGGTTACTTCAGGATGGCTCCGGTTTCCCGGCTCCAGAACAGGAGGTCAAGCTCATCCATCGGGATACCGATGTCATGCGCAAACCGGCGGAACCGTTCCTCAATGGCAAGGTAACGTGCCGGTGTCAGCGTTGCCGGGATCGCCCGGAGGACGCCGTGACGTTTCAGGTTTCGCAGAATGTGCCTGTCGAGTATCGCAAGGTCCCGGTGGCCGATATTACGGAGGAAATGCGATGCTTCCTTCCATCCCAGCCCCCTGACATTGCCCGCAAGCCATGCCCGCAGGCCCATGGAGTGCTCATGACCGGCGAGTGCGGAGAGGATCTCCGGCAGCCCTGCTTTTGCTTCAAGGAGATTCCGCGATTTGGTCCGGTGAAACCGTATGTAATGTGCCCTGGAGAACAGTATGTCGACCGGTTCCACTGCCGAACCCTGGAGGTCGGCTTTCCGGAGTTCCTCAACCGCCTTTCCCGCATTGACGGCACTTGACTGCGGGGTCAGGAGGCAATATGCCAGCTCATAGAAGTAGTCGGCTTCACTCACGGCGGCGAACTCCTTCAGGCGCGTCCTGATTGCGAGCTTCCGGGTTGCATGATCGCGGGTGAGCTCGCCAACGTGCCTGTACTGCGGCGGGCGCCTCATGCAAGAGTCACGCGCGACTGCCGCCCGCCGCGGCCCGGCGCAACGGTGATCAGCCCGTCGGATTCGAGTCCCCGGAGGAGCGACCGGAGCCACGCGGCATGTGCAGCGGCAAACCCCGGATGAATCCGCTTGCCGAGGCGCGACTCCCCGATCCCTCTGCCGGCCCCCGCACGCCGGAGCTCCTCGATGATACGCCCCCGGTAAATCCGGTTGGGTATCCCCCTGAAACCCGGCTCAACCCTCTTAGCGCTCCTCCCGGCCTGCCGCATTGAACGCCGCGAAAGGCAGAAACGGCCGACCGGGCATTGCGCGCACGCAGGACGCTGCGCGGTACAGACCGTGGCTCCAATATCCATCAGAGCCTGGTTCCAGTCGTATATCCGGCGTGAAGGAACCAGCGATCCGGCGATGTCCCAGATCTCCTGCTCCTCTCTCATCTGGCCGAATGTCCGCATCCGGAAAAACAGGCGGGAAAATAACCGCCGGATATTGATATCAACCAGGGGCACCGGTTTCCCGTGCACCGCGCAGAGCAGGGCGTGGGCGGTATATCTGCCGATCCCCGGGAGGAGGAGCAATTCTTCGGCTGATGCCGGGAGCTGTCCGCCGTACTCATCCGTCAACGCGCGAGCGAGGGCATGAAGTCGTACCGCCCGGTTATTGTATCCCATGCCGCGCCAGGCGATGGTCACGTCACGGAGCGGGGCCTTTGCCAGGGCGGAGAGAGTTGGAAATCTTCGCAGAAAAAGCGGAAACTTCTCCAGAACCCTGGCGACCTGTGTTTGCTGCAACATGACTTCCGAGAGGACCACGCGGTACGGATCCGCACTTCCACGCCACGGAAGCTTCCGGCCATGGCGGCGATACCAGCGACGGACAGCCCGGACGATATTATGGGTGCGGACGGGGTCGCGCATTGCTCAGCAACATTTCGATGGCTTCCCGGTTCCCCTCCAGCATGTCGAGCATGAGGAGTTCATTGACCCCGACCCAGCGGATCTGTTCGAACGCCAGATTGACCGGCATTCCTTTGAAACTCTCGACTTCGTGATAGTAGACCCGGAAGGCACCGTCGCCGCTTGCGGTGGCGCTTCCCGGATACACCCACTCCTGCCTGTGGAACTCCCTCCCGATCACGGCTTCGATGCCAAGTTCCTCGCGCAGCTCTCTGTGGAGCGCGATGGAGGATGACTCCCCGTGCTCGATTTTTCCTCCGGGAAACTCCCACTTGAGAGGATACACGGCATCCCTCTTCCGCTGGCATGCAAGAACGTTTCCCCGGGCCCTAAGTATCCCTACCGCAACTTCCTTCATCTGCTTAAAATACGAAAATGGGGGGAAATGCGAAACACCGGGCAGCGACCCGAAGAGACCATGCGGCGGGGAAAAAGTTCAGGAGGGATCAGGAACCGCGGCGGACGTAGTCCACAAATTCGAAGTCGGTGTGGGATTCACGAAAAGTCTCAATGAATTCGGTGCCGAGGAGATGCTCATACGGCGGGAACAGGACGTCACCCTCGACAGTGCGATGCACCAGCGTGAGGTACATCTCGTCGACACGCCCGAGCATCTGCGCGAACAGAACGCCCCCCCCGATTACGAACACACGCTCTTCTCCGGCAAGGGCCGAGAGTGCGTCTTCGATCGTGGCGTGCCATTCCACCCCGTTCACAGGCGCGGAGCTGAGCACAACATTTCGTCTCCCGGCAAGGGGTTTCCCGAGGGATTCCCAGGACTTCCTCCCCATAAGGACCGGATGCCCGATCGTGATGCGTTTGAAACGCTTCAGGTCGACCGGGAGGTGCCAGGGGACCCGCCCATCCTTGCCGATCACGCGGTTGTCGGCAACGGCGGCGATGATGGCAAGCTTCATATTGCCACCTCGAACCTGATCGGATCGTCGCACTCATACCCGATCAGGGTGAAATCCACGAACCGGAGTTCATCCACCCTTTTCCTGGCGATCTGCAGCTGCGGCAACGGCCCGGGGGTCCGCTTGAGCTGTTCCCGGAGGCCGTCGATGTGGTTCACGTAGATATGCGCGTCCACGATTGTGTGGCTGAAGATTCCCGGAGCGAGACCGGCTTCCTGTGCGAGTATCTGCGTCAGGAGGGCGTACGCCGCCAGATTGAATGGAATGCCGATGGCGATATCGCCCGACCTCTGTGTGAGATGGCAGCAGAGGCGATTCTCCTGCACGCTGAAGGCAAACGTGTAGTGGCAGGGGGGGAGCTTGCTGTTGAGCGCGTTGCCGGGCTCCCACGCAGTCACAACCATCCTCCGGGAGTTGGGGTCGGTCTTGAGCAGTTCGATCACGCGCCCGATCTGGTCTACTTCCACCACTTCGTACGCTCCAGTTGCCGCGTTCACCTGCGCACTCGGGAACCGGCGCCAGTACCGGCCATAGGCAGTTTCGAGATTCCCCTGTTCATCGGCCCAGGGATTCCAGATCTTCGTATGTTTCTGGAGATTGCGAATATGGTCCTCGCCGGAAAGATACCAGAGAACCTCATGGAGCATCGAGCTAAAATTGACCTTTTTCGTCGTCAGGAGCGGATATCCCTTGCCGAGGTCAACGCGGTACTGTTCGGCGAAGCAGGAGAGCGTGTCGATCCCCGTACGGTTTTTTTTCGATGTGCCGTTGGTCAGAACCCGCTCGACCAGGTCAAGGTATTCGCGCATTGCGTCTCACGGACCTAAGAGGGAACATGAAAAATCCATGAAAATGTAGCAACAGCAACCGCAAGAAGCAATCAGATGACTGATGTTGGTTACTTGAGTATCCCGTGCTGGAGGGTCCGCACTGCGAC
>JBGPYM010000287.1:0-3667 GCA_041493205.1 Bacteroidota bacterium | reverse complement strand
CTCCGGGGGTCCTGGAAATTCCCCGGCTACGTCGTCTCCGATTGCGGCGCCATCAACGACATGGTCGAAGGACATAAGATTGTCGCCAATCCGATGGAAGCGTCCGTGCTGGCCGTCAAGGCCGGCTGCGATCTGACATGCGGCAATGAATACGAGTCCCTGGTGGAAGCGGTCTCACGCGGCCTCATCACCGAGGGCACCATTGATCTGTCCGTCCGCCGGCTCATGGAGGCCCGGTTCAGGCTCGGCATGTTCGATCCGCCCGGAAGCGTCCGGTATGCGCAGATCCCGTATGCGGAAAATGACACACCGGAGCACAGCCGGCTCGCTCTCACTGTCGCGCAGGAGAGCATGGTGCTGCTGAAAAACAGCGGCAACACCCTCCCGCTGAAAAAAGATCTGAAGTCCATTGCCGTAATCGGTCCCAACGCGGATGCGCTGGACGTCCTGCTGGGAAACTATAATGGAACTCCCTCACACCCGGTCACCGTGCTGCAGGGAATCCGCAATCACGTCTCTCCGGATACGAAGGTTCTTTACGCGCGCGGCTGCGAGCTCGTCGAGGGGGTTTCACCGAAAACGGATTCGACCGGCGATGCCCTTGCACTCGCACAGCAGGCTGACGTTATTATCGCCGTCATGGGAATCTCCCCGGCGCTGGAAGGAGAAGAGATGTCCGTCAACCTGAAAGGGTTCTCCGGCGGAGACCGGACCGACATCGCACTTCCCGCGCTGCAGCAGTCCCTTCTGCGTGCGCTCGCCGGGCTCGGTAAACCGCTCGTCCTCGTCGTCATGAACGGGAGCGCGGTCGCTGTGCCCCGGGACGATCAAACCGTTCGAGCCATCCTCGAAGCGTGGTATCCCGGGCAGCAGGGTGGAAACGCCGTTGCCGATGTCCTCTTTGGCGATTACAATCCGGCCGGACGGCTCCCGGTCACGTTTTATAAATCGGTCAGCGATCTTCCTTCCTTCGACAATTATGCGATGGAGGGGCGCACCTACAGGTACTTTCATGGGGAGCCGCTCTATCCGTTCGGATTCGGAATGAGCTATACCCGCTTCGAGTACACGAAAGTTGCGGTGTCGAAACCGGTGGTCAGGCAATCAGAATCGATACGCGTTCGCGCCACGGTGAAAAATGCCGGCGGCATGGCAGGGGATGAGGTCGTTCAGGTGTACGTCCGCCCGCTCGAAAGTCCGGTCTCCCAGCCGGTAAGGAGTCTGAAGGGATTTCAGCGGGCGCATTTCAGGAAAGGTGAGACGCGGACAATCGAAATCTTGCTGCCGGTCGCCTCGCTCCGCAGGTATGACGAGGACGCCGACCGTTTTGTGGTTGACCCCGGCACGTATGAACTTCAGGTGGGCGCCTCGTCATCAGACATTCGGAAGACCATCACCGTGCGCGTGCGGAAATAATGTGATAATTCGCACACTCCGCGGGACTCCCGACAACTTTTTATGCGCTTGTACGTTGAAGAAGTGAGGAAGTGAATTGAAATGAAGGAGATCTGAACGTGACAGATGCAGGCTCCCGGACACATGCGCCGGCCGAGGGGACCGGACGGCAGGAGGCGGGATTCACCGACCGCCTCCGCCGGGAATATATCGACCTGCGGAATTCCATGCTCTCCGACAAACAGCTCGCAACCCTCTCCAGGATCCCGCGCTGGTTCAGGGGACCATCCATCGTCTGGTTTCTGCTCCGCGGGCTGTTCTTGAAGCTGACGCCGACGCGCCGCGTAGTTCTGATCATCGGCGTTGTGATGGCATCAGTACAAATCTCGTTCGACCACGTGAAGTGGGACCTGAACGGCCTGGGCATTCTCCTCATACTCTTTGTGCTGATGCTCGAGCTGAAGGATAAGCTCCTCGCGACGACCGAGCTGGAAGACGGACACGCAATTCAACGGGCCCTGCTGCCGCAACAATCGCCCGTCGTCCCCGGCTGGGAACTCTGGCTCTTTACGCGGTCGGCCAATGAAGTGGGAGGGGACCTGGTTGATTTCTTCCCGGTGGGGAAAGGGCGGTATGCTCTCGCCGTTGGGGATGTCGCGGGGAAGGGGCTCAAAGCGGCGCTGCTGACCGCCAAACTGCAGGCCACTCTCCGTGCGCTGGCCCCTGACGCGCAATCACTGGCCGGCCTCGCAGCCAGGGTCAACACCATCTTCTGCCGCGATGGACTGCCGCAGATGTTCTCTTCCCTCGTATATGCAGAAATCGCGGCACGAGGGTCCTCGGTGCGTCTTATCAACGCGGGCCATATCCCCCCGCTCGTTATAAGACGTGGGGGCGTATCGCAACTCGACAAAGGCGGCCCCGCACTCGGATTGATGCCGAAGACGAAGTTCAAAGAATTGAGATTTACCCTCCGGAGGCATGACCTTGTCGCTTTCTATTCCGACGGCGTCACCGAGGCCCGGAATGAATCACTGGAATTCTTCGGCGAGGAACGGCTCCGCGACCTTCTTTCCCGCACAGGCTCTCTTTCGCCTGCTCTGATCGGGGAGCAACTCCTGCGGGAAGTGGACGCCTTCCGCGGAGAGGCGCGGGCGCACGACGACCTTACGTTTTTGCTCTTGAAACGGGCATAATCACACCTCATATCGCAGATTTCCCCCTTTTTTCGCCGCAAGGTGTCCTGCGTCACAGTGTGATCCCCGTCGACGGCGTATCATTGTGCGCGAAGTACTTTCTGTGTACATGCTGCTGCTTCATGTTCGGGCTGTTCAATTATGGGGAGCAATGGTGCCATGAACCTTGCACGATGTCTTGCCGTTCTGGGCGTTCTCGCATGTTGCGCGGCCCTTCCGGCCGGGGCACAAGGCAGGAAATATGATGTGAAGTCAGGCATCATAACGTTCGAGACCCTCACCACCGAAGGCAGGATCACGACCGCGGGCCAGATTGTCCTCTATTTTGACGACTACGGCAAGAAGGAGTGCAAAGACACGTATGTCGGGGGAATGCTGAGGGAATCAGTGCTCTCCGATGGCAGGAACAGCTACACTGTGTGGCACGACAAACGAATCGTCTTCAAACGCGGGCCGTCGTCCGGCGGAACGGAAATCAGGTTCGACTGGGAAGGGATCCCGGTAAACAGGCGTGTGACCCTGAAGAAGCTCCCCGATTTGGATATCGCGCAACATCCTTGCGAGATGTATGAACAGTCGCGCGGCAACTCTACAGTCCGGCTTGCCGGATGGAACCATATCCTCCTTTACCGGGAAGACACGAGGAGCGGAGGATCCTGGAGCCTGAAGGCGGTCAAGGTCGAGCAGCCGTCAGTCATCCCCGGCGGCAAATTTCTCCCGCCGCCGACGTACGAAGAAAAGTCGACACTCTTCTGAGAAGACGCCCCGCCTCCGGCGGGGCTCAGTACCTCCAGCTCGTCGTGTCAGCCCCGGCCGGTGCGGTCTTCAGCATCCGTGCGACAATGCGCGGTGCAAAGAACTGATGATACCGCAGTCGTGAGATCCAGATCGGGTTGGCGTGATCCCCGTTCCAGCAATGCTCGGCCCGGTCGCCGTAATCGACCTCCCCTCCGTAGTACGGATCCCTTGTCGACTTGAGAAATTCCTCGATGCGCGCCACGGCATTGTTGAGGAAATAGTTGTCCATGGTGCCGCAATAAATGTGAATCTTTCCCGCCAGCTTCGGCCCCAGCGTT
>JBGPYM010000256.1:0-4321 GCA_041493205.1 Bacteroidota bacterium | reverse complement strand
GTCGCCAGAAAATCGGTGACTTTCTTTCGCAGGGCGCCGGTCCCTTTTCCATGGATGATGTCGATGCGGTGAAGTCCGGAGAGCACCGCGTCATCGATGAACTTGTCGACCAGGGGGAGCGCCTCTTCACCCGTCATGCCGCGAAGGTCGAGTTCCTGGTGTACTTCCGCGGGCTTCTCGAATCCTGACACGCCGACCGGCCGTGCCACGGGCCGTGTGCGGGCCGGCCGCAGGTCCGTGAGGGGGACACGCATCCTGACCACACCAAAGACCACGACAGCCGACTTCCCATCCGACGAGATGCTGGCGACCTCGCCGACGTCGCTCCCCTGCCCGATCGACACACTCATTCCTGCGGCGACAGGTCCACCCTCCGCCGGGGGAGGCGGCGCCACATCGTCACCCGCTGCTGCCAGCTCCCGGCGGAGATCTTCGACACCTGAACGGATTCCCCGCACGGTATCCCGGTCCGCGTTTCGTTCCTTGATCTCCCGAATGCTCTTTTCGATCAGCGCATTGGCGCGGCTGACAAGGGCACCCGCTTCCTCCACTGCCTTCCGCTTCAGTTCCCGGATGTCCGCAGAAAGCTTTCCAACCTTTTCCTCGTACTCCCGGACAAGGACCGACAACCGGCCTTTTTCGGCAGTCGCTTCTTCGAGTTCCTTCCGCGCCGCCTGGGCGGATGCTTCAAGTTCGGTAATGAGGGCGTCCAGCTTTGCATGCTTCGATCCGAGGATCTCCCGAGACCGCTCCATGATCGTTGCCGGGAAGCCCATACGGGATGCCATTGCAAGCGCATAGCTGCTTCCCGGGATTCCCGCACGGAACCGGTACGTCGGCGTGAGCGATTGCTGGTCGAACTCCATGGCGCCATTGGCGACTCCCGGCGTCTCGTGCGCAAAGACTTTCAGGGATCCCTGGTGCGTCGTGGCGATTGTGACCGCCCCCCGGCGCGTGAGCTCTTCCAGAAGGGCAGCCGCAAACGCGCCCCCCTCTGCCGGGTCGGTTCCCGCCCCTATCTCGTCGATCAGGACCAGGCTCTGGCTGTCGGCTTCCGCCGCGATCGTCTTAAGATTTGCGAGATGTGAGCTGAATGTGCTCAGGTCGTTTTCGATCGACTGCTCATCGCCGATGTCCACGTAGCAGGAACGGAAGACAGGGAGCGTCGTTCCTTCGGCCGCGGGAATGTGCAGGCCCGCCCGGGCCATCAGGACGAGCAGGCCGGCGCATTTCATGGCCACGCTTTTTCCGCCTGCGTTGGGCCCGCTGATCAGCAGCGTGGTCCACTCACCCCCAACGTCGAGGTCGAGGGGAACGGTCCCCGTGCGGCTGTGGGCCATGAGGAGCAGCGGATGCCGGGCATCCACCAGATGCAGCGGTCCCGTTGCGGCGAGGATCGGTTCGATGCCGAGGATTTCGATGGAATACTTCGCGCGCGCCTGCAGTGCGTCGAGGTCGGCGAGCATCCAGATATTTCTCTGGAGAGGCTCACGATGCTCGCCCACCTGGACGGTGAGGGCTTTGAGGATCTTGTCGATTTCACGCTGTTCCTGGAACTGGAGACCGCGGATATCGTTGTTCAGCTCGAGCGTCTCGGTCGGCTCGATGAACACCGTTGCGCCGCTGGAAGAGGCACTGTGGATGAAGCCGGGGACGCGGTTCCGGTGTTCAGACTTGACCGGGATAACCATCCGGCCTTCGCGCGTCGTGATGATCTCATCCTGGCTGAAACCGAGTTCCGCCACGTTGCGCAGGATCCCCGCGAGCCGCTTCCGCAGTTCCTCATACCGGTCCGCGATCGCCCTGCGGATCGTGAGCAGTTCCCGGGATGCGTCGGGGCGGACGGCCCCGGTTTCGTCGACCGCATGCCCGATGTTGAACTCGAGGACTTTGTCCGTGTAGAGCGGCTCGGCCATTTCCCAGATCCGCGGAAAGTCCTCCCTGCGCTTCTGGGCGAATGAGCGGACCAGGCGTGCCGCTGTGAGCGTGAGGGCGATGTGCAGGAGCTCCCGGGGCTGGAGGGTCATACCGTCCACGGCGGCCTTCCCCACGGCCTCATGCACCGCGTGAACGCCGTCGAGCGGGAGCGGTTCCTCCCGTTCGAGCAGCCGTTTCATCTCAGAGACCATTGCCTGTGTGTTCCGGATGTCCGTGAGCGAGGTAAGGATCCGCATGCGGGCAAGCGATTCCCGCCCGGGATCGGACGACGCATACCGCAGGACCCTGTGGCGCACCTTTTCAAATTCAAGTTTCGCGAGGGGCTGGTCCCAGATGCTCATCGGTCTTTGCGGGGAGGAGACGGCGGACCGAACAGGTTGGCGTTCTTGAACCGGAGCTCCAGCTCCTTTTTGAATTCGGAGGCACCGGGAAAGTACGATTCGAGAAGCTCGAACGATTTGGGGACGAAGCGGACGAGCGGCCGGTACAGGAGCGATGCCTGCCGCGTTTCTTCGTCGGGGATGTCGAGTATCTTCAGCCCGATCAGGAGAAAGCTGACGATCATCGCCCCCTCGATCAGGCCAAGGACGGCCCCCACCGCCGCGGTGCCGGTCTTGATGGTCCCTTCCGACTTGCCGAACCGGTGGTAGAGCAGCAGCGCGGGAATCATGATGGCGAGCATGATCAGGGTGAATGCAACGACATAGGAAATCGTCTCGCCCATGACTCCGGCATCGGAAAAAAACCGTCCAACGGTGTGCATGAACCGGGACGCGATCACCACGGCGAACAGGAGCATGAGAAGATTGAACAGCTTCTTGGCGAGCCCGCCGCGATAGCCGAGGTACGAGCTGAGACCAAGAGCCCCAAGAAGGAAGACGTCGATGATGTCAAATCTCATTCAGGCGGCTCCCAGGGCCTTCTTCACAAGGTCCTGTACGACCTTCCCGTCCGCCTTTCCTTTGACCTGTTTCATGACAAGAGGCATGACCTTGCCGAAATCCGACGGC
Organism: Bacteroidota bacterium; assembly: GCA_041493205.1. Classification (GTDB taxonomy): domain Bacteria; phylum Bacteroidota; class Ignavibacteria; order UBA10030; family UBA6906; genus JBGPYM01. The sequence continues at coordinate 1,373 of JBGPYM010000256.1, read as the reverse complement.
CCGGTCGCCCCCGCCTCTGCAACGGCCGCTTTCACGATCGCGCCGATCTCATCCGGTGAGAGCTGCTTCGGCAGGTATTCCTGAATGATCGCAAGCTCCTGTGCTTCCTGCGCCGCCAGTTCCGGTCTTGCTCCGAGCGTAAATTGCTCGATGGCTTCCTTCCGCTTTTTTGCAGCACTGTTGAGCGCGGCAATTTCATCATCGCCCGTCATTCCGGGGCCACCTCCCCTCTTCTCAATCTCCTTCTCAAGAAGGGCTGCCCGCAGCGTCCGGAGGGTTTCCAGGCGGAGTTTATCCCCCGATTTCATCGCTGCTTTCAGGTCGTCGCTGATGCGTTCCTTGAGCCCCATGCAGGTAATCCCCCGGTTGAAAACAAAAAAGGCAGGCACAGCGTGCTGCGCTCCTGCCTTGGACTTCCACACTTCTGTCGTTGTGCACTGAAAAAATAACGGTTTACGGGCAGAAAGTCAAACGCCCCCGAAAGCCCGCATTGTGGTGCCATTGATCGATTGTGCCTCATCTGAGCAGAGAAACACCATCATCGATGCCAGAGCATCAGGCGTCACCCAGCCGGACGAGTCCGCCCCCGGCATTGAAGCGAGATTGGCGGGCGTTACGATGATTGCGGGAGCAATGACATTCGCCGTGATCCCGGTTCCCCGCACCTCCTCCGCGATCGTTTCAGTCAGGGTAATGACGGCGCGTTTGGCAATTGCATACGGGCCCCGCTTCGCGGCGGGCAGCAGCGCTGTCTTCGCGGCGATCGAGATGATCCGGCCGGCATTCCGCTCACGCATCGAGGGAAGGACCGCGCTGCATGCATGGAACGCGGTCTTCAGATTGACCGCAAGCATCCGGTCGAGCGTCTCCGCGCTGACGACGCCAACCGGCTCTCCTCCCGCGTAACCGCCCGCGGTGTTGATCAGGATCCCGACGGGTCCGAGGGCAGCCGATGCCTTTTTCACGAAGGCACGCACCTGGTCTTCACGTTCGAGATCCGCCTCGTCGATGAAGACTTTGCTTCCCGCCGCACGGAGGTCATCGGGAATCTGCGCCGGGGCGCCGCCCGGTCGCACCGGCAGAGCGATGCGTGCGCCTTCCTGCAGGAACCTCCGGCAGACATGCAGCCCCAGGGCGCCGAGGCCTCCGGTGATCATCGCGACTTTTCCCTGCAAGGCCGGCATCATGACTCCCCGTTCTGTGCTTGTTTGTTGTCCGCAGAGTCCCTAAATTACAGGATTATGAACAGTTTGGAGCCAGCATGCGTTCCCTGTGTGCACTGACGGCCCTTGCGGCATGCCTCCTGATCGCCGCGAGGGGAGAGGGCGGATTGAAGGTAGGAGACCGTGCCCCGGGGTTCTCGCTTCCCGCTG
>JBGPYM010000273.1:0-3986 GCA_041493205.1 Bacteroidota bacterium | reverse complement strand
GCTGCACCTGGATGCGGAGCAGATCGTTGCGGGTTGCGAGACCGCTCTGCAGGAGTGCTTCGGCGTCCTTTTCGAACACTTCCAACCGCCGGAGGTTTTCATCGGCGGACTTCTTCAGTTCCCCCGCCTGGTAGAGGCCCCAGTATGCACCGGCAACATTGACCACGAGATCGGCCCGGTCGTTCCTTGCGTCTGCTGCAGCAGCATCGGCAAGGCGGTCCGCGCTCCTGGCATTGCTCCGCAAGCGGAACCCGGTGAAGAGCGGCTGCTGAACGCCGACCCGGGCCGCGTAATTGTTGAGCACCGTCGGCGAAATCACCACCGGGGCCGGAAGAAACGGGAGCGATACCGCAAAGGGGTCGATGTCGCTGAGGCGCCGGTAGCTCCCTTCGAACTTGAGAGAAGGAAGAAGTCCGGCGTTTGCCTCATCGGCTTTCGCGGTTGCCGCATCGACTCTCGCCGCCGCAATTTTCACGAGCCGGTTGTTTTGACGGGCGATCGTGATTGCCTCGTCGATGGTAAGCCCCGCCGGCACCTGTGCGAAGACGCCGCCCGGAACAAGGAGGGCCGCTGCAATCCAGTGGAGTTTCATGCCGGAACACCGTTCTCAGTTGTGTGAGTCAAAAGCGATATGAAGACATTTTCCAGTGACGGCTCGATGCTGCGGAGGCCTGTTACGGAGAGTCCTCCCTGTTCAAGTACCTTCCGGAGGACCGGGCCTTCGTGCCCGGCGTTCTTCACAATCACGTTGAGCCGGTCGCCGAACGCCTGCACCTCGTGCGCCCCGGGCTGTTTTTTCAGCAGGGTGAATGCATCCCGGATCCGGTCGCAGACGATTTCCAGGACCTCACCGGTCATCGCCGATTTCATTGCGGAGGGGGTATCGGTTTTCATGATTTCTCCCCTGTTCATAAACGCGACTCGGGTACAACGTTCCGCTTCGTCCAGATACGGGGTTGTCATGACGATGGTGATTCCCTGTTTGAGGAGGCTTTGCAGGATCCTCCAGAAATCGCGGCGAGAGACCGGATCGACGCCGGTGGTCGGTTCGTCCAGAAAAATCAGACGGGGCTGGTGGATGAGCGTGCAGGCAAGGGCCAGCTTCTGTTTCATGCCGCCGGAGAGCTTCTCTGCGAGGCGGCTGCGGAACGGGGTCAGCCGGGTAAATTCGAGCAATTCGTGCCGGCGCGGGGCATAATCGGTGACGTTATTGATTTCGGCGAAGAATTCAATGTTCTCATCGATCGTGAGGTCGCCGTAGAGTGAGAAGCGCTGGGAAAGATAGCCGATTTCGCGTTTGATTCCGTCCGACTCGCGGACGATATCCTTGCCGAGGACTGAGGCGGTGCCGGAAGTCGGTGCGAGGATGCCGCAGAGCAGGCGGATGGTGGTGGTTTTCCCGGCGCCGTCGGGGCCTACCAGGCCGAACATTTCCCCTTCCCGGACGGCGAGCCGGAGATGGTTCACCGCCGTGATGGTCCCGAAGGTGCGGGAGAGGTCGGATGATTCAATCACGTTTTGCACGGCGGCTCAGCGTCCTCCCCCCTGCTGGACCGTGATACGGGCGTCGGCCGGAAGACCAGGTTTCAGGGCGTGATCGGGATTTTCGACTTCGATTTTCACGCCGAAGACAAGCTTGGTGCGCTCCTCCTTCGTCTGAACATTTTTCGGCGTGAATTCGGCAATCGGCGAAATGTAGACCACCCGTCCGTCGAAGGCACGTCCGGTCCCGAATGCATCGATGCTCACCTTGGCCGGTTGTCCGAGTGTAATCCGTCCGAGCTCGGCTTCGCCAACGTAGATGGTGAGCTTGACCTTGTCGAGGAAGGTCAGGCGGAGGAGCGTCATACCTGGGACGGCCAGCTCCCCCTGCTCGATCCCGAGCAGGGTCACCGTGCCGGCAGTGGGGGCAACCAGCCTGCAATCGCGCACTTTCTTCTTCAGGAGGTCCGCCTGTGCCGCGGCGGATTCACGCCGCGCCCTCGCCGCTTCGACCTCCTCCGGGCGAAGTCCCGATTTGAATTTCCGGTAGGTCTGTTCGGCCGCAACTGCGCGGGCGAACGCATCGTCATACTGCTTTTGCGTCACGGTTTGTGAGGCAAGCAGGGTTTTCATGCGTGCAAGGTCCGACTCGGCGTTCCGGTAGGCAGCCTCTGCCTGAATGATGTCTTCCTGCCGCGAACCGGCTGCGGCGAGACGGTACGCGAGGTCGAAGGACGAAAGGTTTGCCATTGCCTGCCGGAGCTGGATCTGGTAGTCGGCGTCGTCGATGATGACGAGCGTGTCTCCGCGCGCCACCTGCGAGCCCTCCTGGACCCTGATTTCGCGCACCTTGCCGCCGACTTCTGCAGCGACATTGACATCGGTCCCTTCGATGGTTCCCGAAGCGTCAATAACGTTGCGGTCGCCGTTGGAACAGGAAGCAATCAGGAGAGGCAGCGCGAGGGTTGCAATGGCTGAAAGGGTTTTGCGCATGGTGCACCTTACTGGTTGGCGGTTTGTTGGATCTTCGAAAGCTGCGTGCGCGCGGGATCGGTCAGGATTCCCTGGAAGAAAATCATCATGAAGCTCCGGAGCGCCTGGCGGCCGTCGACCGGATGGTTCGACAGGAACGACGGCGTCATGACAGCTTCGACGCCGGCAATGAAAGCGGCCAGAAACACATCCACCGAGAGGTCCTTGCGGATGTAGCCGCCGCGGATCCCGTCGAGGATCAGGCCCTTCACGTTGCTCGCGATCCGTTCCCGGCGGAATTTCTGGATTGATTCCCAGAGATCCGGGAGGTAGCGGTGGCAATCGGCCATCATAAGCGGACTGATCACCAGGTAGCGGTTGCCGAGGAACGTCATGAGGTCGTCGAGCTTTTCGACGAACCCTTTGTCGGAGGCGATGATGGCCTGGATGTTTGCATGGACCTCGGTCAGCGTGTGGCGGATGATCTGCCGGAGGAGTTCTTCCTTGCTCTCGAAATGCTTATAAATCGTCTTCTTGCTGATGCCGAGGTCATCTGCGATATCATCCACGAGGACCCGTGCAAACCCATCCCGAAAGAAGCGGTCCCGGGCTGAGGTGCGAATCCTCTCCTTGACGTTATCAGGCGTATCCATGATATCTCTCAGGAAACTGTAATCGTTTTTTCAGTTTCCAATATAGCATACCGGAGGCCGAATGTCAAGGGGGGGGAATAAAAAACCCCCGGGGCCAAGAGGCACCGGGGGCTAAGTTTGACGGGCACGGAGGCCCGTCCAAGACGACGGGCGGGGACGCCCGTCCTACTGCTTAGTACATGTCTCCCATACCGCCGCCGCCGGGCATCGCGGGAGCCGACTTCTTCTCTTCCGGCTTCTCGACGATAGTGGCTTCGGTAGTCAGCAGGAGTGACGCGACAGACGCGGCGTTCTCGAGGGCAGTGCGGGAAACCTTCGTCGGATCGATGACGCCTGATTTGACGAGGTTCTCGTACTGATCAGTGTACGCGTTGTAGCCGTAATCGTCCTTCCCTTCCTTCACCTTGTTCACGACCACGGAGCCTTCCTGTCCGGCATTCTGGACGATGAGGCGGATCGGCTCTTCGAGGGCGCGGCGGATGATTTCGACGCCCGTCTGCTGGTCCTCGTTCGCGGTCTTGATCCCGGAGAGCTTGCTGGCTGCGCGGAGGTACGCAACGCCGCCGCCGGGGACGATACCTTCTTCGACCGCCGCCCGTGTGGCATGGAGCGCGTCTTCCACGCGTGCCTTCTTCTCCTTCATCTCGACTTCCGTCGCGGCGCCGATCTTCAGGACTGCCACGCCGCCGGAGAGCTTCGCCAGGCGTTCCTGGAGCTTCTCCTTGTCGTAGTCGGAGGTAGTCTTCTCAATCTGTGCCTTGATCTCGTTGATGCGCTTCTTGATGTCTTCCTTCTTGCCTGCGCCTTCGACGATGGTCGTGTTGTCCTTGTCGATGCTCACCTTCTTGGCCTTCCCGAGGTAGCTCAGGGTGGCGTTCT
>JBGPYM010000239.1:0-4766 GCA_041493205.1 Bacteroidota bacterium | reverse complement strand
CGTCAAGAGCTCAGGAGAACCGACGTACCGGCTCCCCGACATCGCGTATCACCGCGAGAAATTCAGGCGGGGATACGATCTGATGATCGATGTCTTCGGCTCGGATCATGTCGCCACATACCCGGACGTCCTTGCTGCGCTCAAAGCGCTCGACTTCGATACGCAGAAGGTGAAAGTCCTGATCCACCAGTTTGTCACTATCATGCAGGAGGGAGAGGTGGTGAAGATGTCGACCCGCAAGGCGAACTTCATCACGCTGGACGAGCTGATTGCGGAGGTGGGTGCGGATGTGGTCCGGTATTTCTTCCTGATGCGGACGATCACCAGCCACCTGAATTTCGACCTCCGCCTCGCGAAGCAGGCCTCCGACGAGAATCCCGTCTACTATCTGCAGTACGCCCACGCGCGCATCTGCAGCATTGTGCGGTATGCGGGCGCGGAGGGCGGGCCCCCTCCCGCATTTGATGCGTCGCTGCTGACCATGGACGCGGAAATCGACCTCATCAAAAACCTCCTTCAGTTTCCGGACATCATTGAATCTTGCGCTGCGACGTGTGAGCCGCACCGGGTGGCGGACTATCTCCAGGGCGTCGCGACTGCGTTTTCCCGGTTTTATCATGAATGCCGCGTTGTGACCGACGATGCCGCCCTGACCGGGGCCCGGCTTGCCCTGAGCCAGGCGACCCGCATCGTCCTCAGGAACGGTTTTTCCGTCCTCGGCCTTTCCGCCCCCGAAACGATGTAACACTCATCGTCAGGCCTGCAGCAATCGTCCAACCTTCCGGGCGGCCCGACGAACGAAGCTCCGGCAACGCCAGTAGGGGCCTCTCCATGTGGCCCATGCGAGTCGATAACCCCACAGCGTCAGGAGAACGTTTCGGTAAGACTGAGCGGGTACGCCTCTCCACTGGCCGGGACATTCGATCTTTTGTCCAATAACAAACAGATTCCGCGGACGAAGCCAATCATCTTCTGTATTGTCGATGAACAGAATCTGGAACCCATGTTTCTCCAGGAAGGCAGGAAGAGTTTCCGGCGAGAATGACGACAGATGAGCAAAACGAAGGAAGTAATGATCCAGTGACCTGAACGGTTTTAGAATATTCGGGACTTCGACCAGGAGGAGTCCGCCGTCGGCGAGGACATTGCGGCAGGCAACAAAAGCTTCATTCGGATCATACATATGTTCGATCACATGAAGGGCAGCAACGATGTCGAAGGGCGTGGTGAACGAGCCTTCCACATCACCGAGTGTGCCCTGAACGCATGGCAGGCCGCGGGAGGTGAGGCGATTGACAAACTCCGGTGACGGATCAAGACCAAGCACCGTGCATCCTCTCCGTTGTGCCCATGAGAGAAACTGCCCGTTCCCCGGGCCCACCTCAAGGAGCGTTCGGTTCTGCAGGCTGACAAACCTCGCGATCTGGGAGAATCGTCTCCGGACGTATTCCGGTTCTTCTGCATCCCCGGTGTCCGGCGGGAGGGCAGAGACTTCCCCGTAGAGACGTTCGTAGGTTTCATCGTAAAAGGACTCGTATGCCTTGCGCGTCGGGACCGGGTTGGTAAAGACAAAGGAGCACGAACGGCAGACAACAGTAGTCAGATCGTGATGAAACTGCATTGTGCGGCTGAGCGGCCGGAAATTCAATCCATGACACAGAGGACACGGACGCATCACGAGTGATGCGGGCTCGGCATTTATTTTCAAGTATCGTTGTGTGTTGTTCAATGCGGAAAGCCTCTCCCTCCATTGTCACCAATCATCTTTCGTCAATCGGTGATAAATGTCACCCTACACTGTCGCGCCTCCGCGAATCCGGGCCAAATGCGATTTTCTCCGGATTTACGCCGAATCCCCGCTCCATGCGTCAGGTTGCGCTGCCGTGTTCTACAGCACACGCCGTATGGGATTCTTTGATACATTTGCACACAAGGGTGCCATAATGTACATTTCAAGGCACCGGGTTTTCCATTCATCCTCCCCTCAGATCTCATGAAGTTCCACAAAGACGTCCTGCGCCTCGACCTGGAGGCGGAAATCCGCTCGACCGCCGCAACGATCCGTGACACAGTCTTGAAAACCCTGCACCGGAAGGGTGCGGTCGTGTCGGTATCAGGAGGAATCGACAGCGCGGTGTGCGCCGCCCTCTGTACGCGCGCACTGGGGAAGGAGAACGTGCTTGCACTCTTCCTCCCGGAACGGGATTCATCTCCCGAGTCCCTTCGCTTCGGGAAACTGCTCACGGCGGCGCTGGGGATCCCCTCGGAGACGGTGGAAATTGCCCCGATTCTCCAGGCTGCGGGGTGCTATCACTCCCAGCGGCAGGCGGTCCGGATGGTGTTCCCGGATTACAATGACGGATGGAAATTCAAGATAACGCTCCCCTCGATTCTCGCCGGGAACCGGCTGAATGTTTCCCGTCTCACGGTCGAAACACCCACAGGCGAATCAAAGAGCGAACGGATGCCTGTTGCGGCGTACCTCCAGCTCGTCGCCGCGACAAATTTCAAGCAACGGACGCGGAAGATGCTCGACTACTTCCATGCCGACCGCCTCAATTACGCGGTGTGCGGTACACCGAACCGGCTGGAGTATGACCAGGGATTCTTCGTGAAAGGCGGAGACGGGCTGGCTGATTTCAAGCCGATCGCCCACCTCTACAAAACGCAGGTCTATGCACTGGCGCGCGCCCTCGGGGTGCCGGAGGAGATCTGCAGCCGGACGCCCACTACCGACACGTTCTCTCTTCCGCAGACGCAGGAAGAGTTCTATTTTGCGCTGCCGTACGACAGGATGGATCTCTGCCTCTACGGGCACAATAACGGCGTCCCGCCGGCGGACGTCGCGGCGGTTGTCGGTCTGACCAGGGAACAGGTGGAATGGGTGTACCGCGACATCGAAACAAAACGGCGGACGACCCGGCCTCTGCATCTGCCGGCCCTGCTCATGAAGGATGTCCCGGAGATCACGGAGCTGAAAAAAGAAGTCCTCGACCACACGCGATCACACTGACCCGGCATGTGCGGAATTGCAGGTATAGTGAACGTCGTCGACCGGCATGAGCCTCCTTCGCGGGAATTGCTCACCGCCATGGTCAGCGCCATCAGGTACCGGGGGCCGGACGAATTCGGACTCTATCGCGACCGTCGTGCCGGGCTTGTGCATGCACGGCTCTCGCTCATTGACCTGACAAGCGGTCAGCAGCCCCTGACCAACGAGGACCAGTCGCTCTGGATCATCTACAACGGCGAGATATTTAATTACATCGAACTCCGCAGCGAACTGCTTGCCCTTGGGCACCGGTTCAGAACCCAATCGGACACCGAGGTCATCGTCCATGCGTATGAGGCATGGGGCGACGCGTGCTTCGCACGCCTGAACGGACAATGGGCGCTCGCACTCTGGGACAGCACGGCCCGGCGACTCATTCTCTCTCGCGACCGGATCGGCGTCCGTCCTCTGTATGTACGCGAGGAACGCGGGAGAGTCTGGTTTGCAAGCGAAGTCAAGGCGATATTCGCCGATCCATCCGTTCCGCGGGAGCTTGACCCCCGCGGACTCGACCAGACCTTCACCTACTGGGCCTCGCTCGCGCCCGTCTCGCTTTTCGCGGGCATCGAGGAGCTTGCCCCCGGTTCGGTGCGCGTGTACGAAAACGACGGGACACGACGCGACACCATTTTCTGGCGCCCTTCGTATCCGGCAGGCGGTCCGGACGAGTATCCGTTGTCCCTCGACGAGGCCACGGAGGCGCTCGCCGAAAAGCTTGAGACGGCCACGCGTCTCCGCGTCCTCCGGGCCGATGTGCCTGTCGGCAGTTATCTCTCCGGCGGCCTTGACAGCTCCCTGACCGCGTGGATGGGTCGCAAGGCAAAAACGGGTGTTTTCCGTACCTACTCGATCCGGTTCGAAGACGCGGAGTATGACGAGACGGCCTATCAGCGGGCGATGGCGGCGACGATCGACAGCGACCATCAGGAGCTGGTGGTGCGACGGGGCGATATCGCGCGGGTGTTCCCGGATGTTGTGCGGCACACAGAACGCCCGATCCTGCGGACCGCTCCGGCACCGCTCTATCTCCTCTCCCGGGTGGTCCGTGATTCGGGCATCAAGGCGGTGCTGACCGGCGAGGGAGCGGATGAAATGCTTGCGGGCTACGACATCTTCCGCGAAGCGGCGATCCGGCACTTCTGGTCGCATCAGCCGCAGTCGACTGCACGGCCGAAGCTCTTCGACAGGCTCTATCCGTATCTTGCCCGCTCTCCGCAGCAGGCGAAGGGGATGGCCCTGCAATTCTGGAAACGCGGCCTTGAGAAGGCGGGACAACCGGGGTTCTCTCACGACCCCCGCTGGTGGACGACGTCGCAGTTGAAACGGTTCTTTGCGCCTGCGATCCGGGCGGCCGTGGCGGAACACCCGCCCGCAGGCCCGCTCGACGGGCTGCCGGAAGAGTTTATACGGTGGGAACCGCTCGCACAGGCGCAGTACCTTGAAGTGGTGACGCTCCTCTCCGGCTACCTCATTTCGTCCCAGGGGGACCGAATGCTGATGGCCCATTCCGTGGAGGGGAGGTTCCCGTTCCTGGACGCCGACGTGATGGAGTTCTGCAACGGGCTTCCCGCCCGTTACAAGCTGGCGGGGCTCAATGAGAAGTTCATCCTGAAGCGCGTAGCCCGCGGGATCGTGCCGGATTCCATCATCAACCGGCCCAAGCAACCGTACCGGGCCCCCGATGCCGTCAGCTTCGTGGAACCGGGTGCTCCCG
>JBGPYM010000143.1:0-7924 GCA_041493205.1 Bacteroidota bacterium | reverse complement strand
AGCCGAATACGGGGGGCGTCTCTCATCGGTGCTCGACATCAGGACCAATGAGGGTAACATGAAGGAGTACGGGGCGTCAGGCGGCATCGGGTTGCTTGCTGCCAGGTTGACGGTCCAGGGCCCGATCGTCAGGGACGAAGGCTCATTTACGATTTCCGGCCGGAGAACCTACGCGGACCTGTTCCTGAAGCTCTCGACCGACACGACGATCAACAAGACGAGCCTGTATTTCTATGATCTGAACGCGAAGGCAAACTATACTCTGGGAGAGAAAGACCGGATTTATCTGTCGGGATACCTCGGCAGCGACAATCTCGACTACCCCGACGTCATCGGGCTGCGCTGGGGGAACACAACCGCCACGGCACGATGGACTCACGTCTTCGGAGACCAGTTTTTCAGCAACACGACGCTGACATTCAGCAATTACAAGTACACAAACCTCGTGGGCGTGAGCACGAACCAGTATGAGATCACGTCCGGGATCAAGGACATCAACGGCAAAATCGATCTCCAGTATTTCATGAACGCGACAAACATGTTCAAGTTCGGCATCAACAGTATCTACCACACATTCATGCCGGGTTCTGTGACCGCCGGACCCACAAGCTCGGCGAACAGCATATCGCTCGAGCACCGGTATGCATTTGAAAACGCCGCCTACCTGGCGCACGAGATCGAGCCGTTCCCCGGGTTCAAGATCAACTACGGTCTCCGGGCATCCATGTTCAGTCTCATGGGGCCGGGCCACACGTTCACGTATGACGAGTACGGCGACATCGTGAGCACCGCGCAATTCAGCGCGGGGAAAGCGATCACGACGGACCTGAGCCTCGAGCCCCGTGCCGCCGCCACCTACCTCATCGATGAATCGAGCTCGCTCAAAGGATCTTATACACGGACCGCGCAGTACCTTCACCTGCTCTCGAATTCAACGACCGCCAATCCGAGCGACCTCTGGGTCCCCAGCAGCAACAACGTCAGGCCCCAGTATGCCGACCAGGTCGCCGTGGGGTATTTCAGGAATTTCGAGCAGAATGAATTCGAATCCTCGCTGGAACTGTACTACAAGGACATGAAGAACCTGATCGATTACCGGAACGGCGCCGACCTGCAGATCAACCCCACGGTCGAATCGCTTCTGATCTTCGGGAGGGGGTGGAGCTACGGGGCCGAATTTCTGATACGGAAACGGACGGGCCGGTTCAGCGGCTGGGTGGGATATACATGGTCGAAGACACAGGAGCAATTCCCGTTTATCGAGAACGGCAGGGTTTTTCCCGCACGTCAGGACCGGACCCATGATGTCTCTGTAGTCGCAATCTACGATCTGAACGCGACGTGGAATTTCTCCGCCGTCTGGGTGTACAATACGGGAAACGCCGTGACATTCCCGGCCGGCAACTACTGGGTGGACAACCGGCTTGTCCCGTACTACACCGAGCGGAACGGGTACCGGATGCCCGCGTACCACCGTCTGGATCTTTCGGCGACCTGGAAGCTCGGAGAGCGGTCGAGCCTGAACTTCTCCATTTACAATGTCTATGACCGCATGAACGCGTATGCGATCTACTTCAGGCAGAACAGGGCCGATCCCGCGAAAACGGAAGCAGTCCAGGTAACATTGTTTCCCATCATCCCGTCGGTCACCTACAATTTCAATTATTGACACAGAGCGGGGCGGCACCATGAGCAGCAAATTCTCCCACTGGGCGCGCAGAGCAGGGTGTACGGCCGCAGTGCTGACGGCACTGTTTCCCTCCTGTCAGAAGGTCATCTCGGTCGATCTCAATGATGCCAATCCTCAGATGGTGACAGAGGCGATTGTCACGGATCAGCCGGGACCCTATACGGTCACATTGACCAAATCGGGGGACTATTTCACCCCCTCGCTCTATTTTCCGCCCGTCACGCATGCATTCGTGACGATCGGGGACGATCTCGGTCTCATCGATACGTTACGCGAAACTGCCGGGGGTGTCTATCGTACATCGTTCCTGCACGGCGGTCCGGGGAGGACATATTACCTCCGCGTCATTGCGGAGGGGAAGGAATACGACGCCCTCTCCACGATGCCCCCGCGGGTGAACATCGACACGCTGGTTGCGCTTCATACGCGCGAGTCCGACGGCGACCAGGTCTATAATCTCTATGTCATCTTCAAAGATCCTCCGGCGCCGGGAAATTACTATCGCATGAACCTCCGTGTCAATGTCCCGATATCCCCCGACTCCATTGATGGGAGGAGGTACCACCTCTACACCGACAAGCTGACGAACGGCAACGAGGCCGCGGTCAGGATACGGATGAGGAACCATTTTCAGCTCGGTGACTCGGTGTGGGTCGACCTTCTTTCGATTGACAAGGCGTCGTACGACTATTTCAATACGCTGAACAACATCCTGACCTCCGACCGGAGTCCCACATCGCTCGCCCCTGCCAATCCCAACACCAACCTGACCAACGGGGGGCTGGGATACTTCGCGGCATTCTCCGTGGATTCAAAGATCATCGTGCTGCCGTAACATGCTGTTGCTCTAGACACTGCAGTCTTGTATCTTGTCCTGTCCCCTTTGTTCCGCACCAATCTCCCAGGAGGGTGCTGTCACGAGTAGCGTGCTGAGTCCCCTCCGTGGAGGGATTCCGGTTCCTGCGTAACCCCGGCACCATATTCCCCCGCCTGACGATCCGCGCAAAGCTTCTGACTGCGTTCGTGGGGCTTTCCGTCCTTCCTGTTCTCTGTGTGAGCCTGTACGGCATTTACGTCAACGTCAGGACGACAGAGAATATTGCCCTCGAGAATCTGTCACATGACGTCACCACCACCCGGGGGCGGGCATCGAACTTTCTCACCAACGTGGAGGGGGACATACGGCTCCTGCTGAATGCCGCGGGCATCGAGGGGTACGCCCGCGCGGCCGAACGAGGCGAGGTGCCGGTCCGCAACGCCCGCCTCCGTCAGATCGCTGCTGAGCTCCTGGCATTCGCACAGACGAAGGGAATCTACTACCGGATTCGCATCATCAACGGCGACCGGGAGGAAGCGCTTCGGATTGAATCGAATGACATCCTCGACTCGCTCCCCCATTTTTCCATTGCTCCCCTTGCAGCGTTGCGCCCCACCGGTCAGACGTACTACTTCCTCCTGACGGAAAACCTCCGGCAGGGTGAGATAGTGTTCTCGCCCGCCGAGCTCACGTACCGGGGTGGTCAGCGACTTCCTGTTCTCAGTTTCGCAACCCCCCTGTTCGGTCCCACACGACAAGTCGGACTGCTGATCGCCGATGTGTTCGCGGGGAATCTCTTCAAGGAGCTGGAGGCCCAGCAGAACCCCGGGATGGACGAAACCGTCGTTCTCGTCAGCAGCGACGGGCACTACCTCTACAACTCCGGCGAGCGCGGTGATTGGAACAGGCTCATTGCAACACGCCAGGAGGACAATCTCCAGAAGGATTATTCACCCTCCATTGCCCGCATGATCATCTCGGGAAACGAAGGGATTATCACGGGAGAGAACGAGAAGATCATCGCCTATGCCCCACTCCTGCCGCTCAGGCGATCGATCGGAACGGGTGAGCACCGTCCCGGCTTTACGGCTTCGCTCTACATATTTGAAAGCGTCCCGCGGGCAACCATCACGCGCGAAGCGCGCGCGTCCGCAACGACGTTTGTCGGATTCCTCATCGTCTTTTTCGCCGGCGCCCTCGGGCTCGGGCTGCTCGCAACACGTCAGTTCACGCGCCCGATCTCGGAGCTGCGACGTGGCGCCGACGTCATCTCCCGGGGAAATTACCGGCACCGCCTCGACGTCGACACGGGTGACGAGATCGAGGTGCTGGCGCACCAGTTCAATCTGATGGCGGCCTCCCTCGAGACGCACGAACGTGAGATCCTGGAGCACCGGAGCCATCTCGAGGAGATGGTGGACCATCGCACCCGGGAGCTGGTTGAGCAGAAGGGACAATTGCAGGCGGTCCTGGACAACGTACCAAGTGCGTTTGTGATGCTTGACGGCAACGGACGCATCCAGACGGCCAGCGCGGCGTTCACATCGATCACAGGCCTCCGCCTGGACGATGTACAGGGCATGGACGGTTATGATGTATTCCGCACCAGGGGTTTCTGCCAGATGGAGGGGTGGGGGACCCCGAAGGGCACCATCGAGAGCCACATTGCCCGGAACGTGGATGAGAGCGGGGCGGAACAGTTCATCGAGCACATGACGATTCCCATCATGGAGGACGGGCAGACGACCGCCATTCTCCAGATCATTACCAACATCACACAGCGCAAGCGTCTCGAAGAGCATTTGATCCATTCCGAAAAACTTATGGCGACCGGTGAAATGGCGGCAATCATCGCCCACGGGTTTCGGAATTCATTAACCTCCATCAAGATGATCCTCCAGCTCCAGCAGGAATCGAAGCAACTCGGACGCGGCGGCAAACGGTCACTCCGGGTTGCGCTCGACTCCATCTCACGGATGGAAACTGTCGTCCAGGAACTTCTCAATTTCGCCCGCCCATCGCCGATGGTGTTCGCAACAGCAGATCTGAACACACTCATCGACCAGGCCCTGGTGTTGCTCGACCCGCGCCTGAAAGAACATGGCGTGAGGGCCCGGAAGAGTCTCGACCAGCGCCTCCCTCCCATGACGCTGGACGCCGCACAGGTGCGGGAATCGATCGTCAACCTCCTCCTGAACGCCTACCAGGCCATCGAAATCCATCCCGCGAAGCCAGGGAGGGGAAAAATCACCATTGCCACAAAGCGCGTTGTCCTGCAGAAAACCCTGCGTGACTACCAGCCTCCGGATATGACGGGGCAGCGAACGGGGGAACACGAAGGCAACGGCCGCGAAATTGTTCTGCGCAAAGGGATGGCGTGCGTGAGGATCACCATTACCGACAACGGACCCGGGATCGACCGCGGGGCGATCCTCAGGATCTTTGATCCCTTCTTCACGACGAAGCCAAACGGCACAGGGCTCGGACTCCCGATGGTGAAACGGGCGGTGAACGCTCACGGGGGCGTCCTGGCGATCAATAGCGCAAAAAACAAGGGCACCACCTTCGAGATCTACCTGCCGCTTCACTTCGATGTGAAAGTCCCGGCCGCCGCGGGCCCATCATTCCTCCATTGACACCATGAAAACAGAACGAAGCACGCTGCTGATCGTCGATGATGACGAGAAAATCCTCTTTGCCTTCCAGGAGGTGTTCAAGAAGGAGGGGTATAACACGGTCGTGGCGCGTGACGGAAAGGAGGCGTTGCGCAAGGTCACGGCGTCGGCGCCGAGCGCCGTCATCATGGATATCACCATGCCGCAACTGGACGGGCTGGAGACTCTGCGCGCACTCAGGCAACGCAACTCCTCGATTCCGGTGATCCTCATTACGGGCTTCGGGACGATGCAGACTGCGATCAAGGCGATGCAGTTCGGTGCGTTCGAATATCTTACGAAGCCGCTGGATGTCGCAACGGTGCGTGACGTCGTCCGGCGCGCGCTGACGAGCACCGGGCTTCATGTAACGATGGCGCCCCGGGAAGTGAGTTTCAACGCTCAGATCGTCAGCCGGTATGAAATTGTCGGACGATCAGAGCAGATGCAGGCCGTCTATAAACTCATCGGCTCGATTTCCACCACGCCGAACCACACGTCGGTACTGATTTACGGGGAAAGCGGCACCGGGAAGGAACTTGTGGCGCGTGCCATACATGCGAACAGTCCGTGCGCAGGGGAACCGTTCATCGCCATCAACTGCACCGCTCTTCCGGAAACCCTTCTGGAGTCGGAGCTGTTCGGATATGAAAAAGGAGCATTCACCGGTGCGGACGAACGCAAACTGGGAAAGTTCGAGGCGGCCGGACGCGGAACGATCTTCCTCGATGAGATAGGAAACCTCCCCCCGCAACTCCAGCAGAAATTGCTGCGCGTACTGCAGGAGCGGGAGTTCGAGCGCCTTGGCAGCAATGAAACCCGCTCCATTACGGCGCGGTTCATCGCGGCGACAAATCAGGACCTAGCGGCGGGCGTCAAACGAAAGACCTTCAGGGAGGACCTGTACTTCCGTTTGAACGTGGCGACAATCCACCTTCGCCTCCTCAGAGAACGGGGCGACGATATTTTGCTCCTGGCCGGCTATTTCCTGACGAAATACAATGATCAGCTGAAAAAGAACATCCAGGGGTTTTCGACCGAAGCGATGCTGCTGCTCCGGGATTATTCCTACCCGGGGAATGTACGGGAGCTGGAGAACATCATCGAGCGGGCGGTCATGCTGACGAAGGGCGATGTGATGCTTCCCCATGACATTGGAGAACTTCGTGCCCAACCTATTCCTCACCAGGCAGCGCTCCCGATTGTGAGCCAGGTGTTCAGCAAATCGCGCGCCCATGTGATCGGTTTGTTCGAAAAGGAGTTCATTGCTCATCAGTTGTCCGCCTTTCAAGGAAACGTGACTGCTGCTGCAAAAGCCTCGAAGATGACCCGCCAGAATTTTCAGCGGCTCCTGAAAAAGTACGGACTGGAGTCATCGACATTTAGACCGTAGCAATTCTCCGCCGGAACACAAGGGCCCGGTCACTGCCAACGCCCGCTTGGCATCCCGCCAAGCGGCGTGTTACACTTCTTGTGCTCGCTTCGAACCCTCTCCTCCCTCCTCTCGCGATTCCTGCCGCTTTCTCGCCGTTTTGGCTTTTCCCGCCTGCTGGCATGGGTCTTGACACTTCCTTGCAGGTGTATGAAAGGCCTGCCCAATGTCGCATCAGCCAAGGGTCCTGGTCGTCGACGATGATGAGAACATCGTCTCCGCCTTCGAGGATTTTCTCAGGAAAGAACACTGCACGATGGTGTCAGCTTCCAGGGCGGAAGACGCTCTCGCCGTGATTTCCCATCAGACGATCCATCTTGTCATTACCGATATCAGGATGAAGTGGCAATCAGGCGTCACTTTGCTGATGAAAATCAAGCAGATGTACCCCGCCATGCCGGTCATCATCATCACGGGATATCCGAACCTGATTCCGGAGGCCGACATCAGGCATTACGGGGCAGAGTATCTTTTTGTGAAGCCGCTCGAGCTTGATCAGCTGCGGGAGGCTGTCCGCACTTGCCTTCATCGTACCGCCGACCCTCCACACAAAAACCAGTGACAGATTGTCCAATGACGCGCCACATTCACAATGCAAGGGAGTATGTCATGAGACACCTCACCTTCAAAGTCCTTTTCGTCGTCGTGTTGCTCGTGTCCGGGCTGCACACGTCATACAGCATTCCTGCGTTCGCCCGGAAGTACAAGACAAGCTGCATGACGTGCCATAACGGCTTTCCGAAATTGAATGCTTTCGGTGAAGCATTCCGGAGAAACGGGTATCAATTCCCTGCCGGCGCGGACCCGGAGGCCGTGAAAGAAGAAGCTGTCAGCCTCGGCAGCGAGGGAAACAAGAAGGCTTTTCCGGATGCACTCTGGCCGGGAAGCATTCCGGGGAGTTCACCGATTTCATTGTTCCTGAACGGTGAGATGGACTACAATCCGAAGGCCGATCCGCGGTTCACGTTCGGCGGGCTCGGGAGCGATGTCGAGGTGGTTGCCGGGGGCACCGTGGGTGAGGATCTCTCCTTTTGGAGCCAGCTGGCGCTTGGCTCCGACGGAACACTCGAGCTGAACAGAATTTTCCTGACGCTTTCCAATCTCGTCGGCGAAAACGACGCGCTCAATGTCCGGGTAGGCGTTTTCGAGCCAAACCTGTTTTCGTTTTCCACGCATCGTGCGTGGCTCGAAGGGTACTGGCTGACCACCCGGCCCCTGAGCACCGGAGAAGGTGACATGGGCTGGACCCTCGAAGAGACGCAGAAAGGGATAGAATTCAACGGTCTAGCCGCAGGGCGGTTTGGATGGAGCGCCGGTATCGTGGAAGGGTT
>JBGPYM010000207.1:0-5782 GCA_041493205.1 Bacteroidota bacterium | reverse complement strand
AGGATCGGGACGAGGCGCTCCGGTTTCTTACGCTCATGCAGATGTGGTTCCGCGATGCGATGGTCCTCGCCCACGGGGGACCGGTGATCAACCTCGATCAGCAGGATCGCCTGAAGAATTTTGTCACGCGGTTCCCCGGCGCGGATCTCGTCGGAGTTCTTGCCGACGTTGAAAAGGCGATTTCTCTTGTCGACCGTTATGCCTATATTAAACTGGTGCTCCTGAAGCTCGCCATTCAGCTCCGGGAGGCCATCCTTCCGGGTCGCGCGAGCGAAGTCCCGGCCGCATCCCCCTGATTCTGACGCATGATCAACACACAAAAGATTCTTGTCACCGCAGCGCTGCCGTATGCGAACGGCCCCATTCACCTGGGCCACCTCGCGGGGGCGTACCTTCCGTCGGATATCTACGTCCGTTACCAGCGCCTGAAAGGGCGCGATATTCTGTACATCTGCGGTTCGGACGAACACGGGGTGGCGATCACGCTGTCGGCGGACGCCGAACACGTGCCGCCCCAGACGGTTGTGGACCGCTATCACGCGATGAACGCGGAAGCCTTCAGGCAGTTCGGGATGAGCTTCGACAACTATTCGCGGACGACACTTCCCCTCCACCACCGCACGGCGCTTGAATTTTTCCTCGAATTCCACCGGCGGGGAATACTCAGGGAGAAAAAGGAAAAGCAGTTCTACGACGATAAGGCGGGGATGTTTCTCCCTGACCGGTATGTCGAAGGGACATGTCCGGTCTGCGGAAATCCGGACGCCCGCGGCGACCAGTGCGAGAAATGCGGGACCTTCCTCGATCCCCTGGAGCTGATAAACCCCCGGAGCAAGATCACGGGCGAAACGCCCGTTGTGCGCGAGACGACTCATCTCTATTTCCCGCTGGGGGATTTCCAGAAACGCCTGGTGGAATACATCAAGGACAGGGACGCGAAGGAAGGTTGGAAGGAAAACGTTCTACAATATTGCCGTGGATGGTTCAAGGACGGTCTCCAGGACCGGGCGGTGACGCGCGATCTCGACTGGGGTGTGAAGATCCCTCTTCCCGGATACGAGTCGAAGGTGATTTATGTCTGGTTCGATGCCGTGCTCGGTTACATTTCCTCGACGAAGGAATGGGCCGAACGGCAGGGCCGGCCGGAGGCCTGGAAGGACTACTGGCTCAACCCGGAGACGAAATACGTCGCATTCATCGGCAAAGACAACGTTGTGTTCCACACCATCGTCTTCCCCGCGATGCTGATGGCCTGGAATGACGGGCGGAAGGAACAGTATGTGCTCCCGGCGAACGTGCCGGCAAACGAGTTTCTCAATTTCGAAGGACAGAAGTTTTCAAAGAGCAGGGGGTGGGGGATCGATGTCCGGGACTTCCTTGCCCGGTATCCGGCCGATCCTCTCAGGTACTACCTTGCGGTGAATCTCCCCGAGTATCGGGATTCGGATTTCACCTGGCGCGACTTCCAGGCGAAGAACAACAACGAGCTGGCGGATATTCTGGGCAATTTTGTCAACAGGTCTCTCTCGTTTGCAGCGCGGACATTCGACGGCGTTGTCCCGCCTCGTGGAGCGTTGTTGGAAACGGACCAGAGGGTGCTGGAGGTGCTTCGCCGAACTCCGGAGGCTGCAGGGGCGTTCTTTGAACAGTACCGGTTCCGCGACGGGCTGATGGAAGTGATGAATCTCGCCCGCGCGGCGAACAAGTATTTCAACGACAGCGAGCCCTGGAAGACGGCAAAATCCGACAGGGCTCGGTGCGCGACGACAATCAACCTGAGCGTCCAGGTGGCGCGTGCGCTGGCAATTCTGATGCACCCGGTCATACCGGCCGCGAGTGCGCGGATCTGGAAAATGCTTGGACTCAAAGGCGAGGTTACGGGAGAGCGATGGGATTCGGCCGCTGAGCTTCCCGTTGCTGAGGGGCATCGGCTCGGAACCGCCGAAATTCTGTTCAATAAAATCGAGGATGACGTGATCGAGAAGGAAGTCAATGCGTTGAGTTCAACTCCTGCCACGCCGGCACCGGCAGCTGCGCCTGCATCTGGAACTCCTTTGGCAACTACGCCCGTACCCGGCGCGCCGCAGGCCGCCGCCGCCGTACCGGCTCCCCCCCCGGCCGGGCCGTCACTCATCAGCATCGACGATTTCAGGAAACTCGACCTCCGCGTCGCCCGTGTCGTGCTTGCCGAGCGTGTTCCGAAATCGGATCGTTTGCTCAAGTTGCAGGTGGAGGTGGGGGAGGAGAAGAGGCAGATCCTTGCGGGTGTTGCGAAGCAGTATACTCCCGAGGAGCTCGTCGGCAAGTCCGTCGTGGTGGTCTTCAACCTCCAGCCGGCGAAGTTGATGGGGCATGAATCGCAGGGGATGATGCTCGCGGCATCGGACGCAAGCGGGAAGCTTATCGTCATCTCCCCGGCGGCGGACATTGCGTCCGGGGCCGTGGTAAAATGATAGGTTCAATCGACTCGCATGCGCATCTGACGTCGAAGGAATTCGACGCCGACCGTGATGACGTGATCCGTCGCGCGCACGATGCGGGCGTGTCGTTGATCGTCAATCCCGGGACGGACCTCGGAGACAGCCGGCGTGCTGTTGCGCTCGCCGACAAGCATCCGGGCGTCTATGCGTGTGTCGGTGTTCATCCGCATGAAGCGGGGAAGGCGGACGACCCCGCTCTGCAGGAGATCGAAGAGCTGAGCCGCCATCCGAAGGTCGTTGCGATCGGCGAGATCGGGCTCGATTTCCATTATGCCCTTGAGCCGCGCGACGTGCAGGAGCGGATTTTCAGGACGCAGATCGACATCGCCAGCCGCCGAAACCTTCCGATCGTCATCCACACGCGCGAGTCGAATGCCGAAACTCTGGCCATCGTGGAGCAGGCCGTGGCAGCCCATCCGGAGTGGCGCAGTCAGATGTCGACGCCGTACAGCAGATTCCCGGCACCCAAAGGAGTGTTCCACTGCTTTTCCGGCGATGTCGCGATGGCCTGGCACGTCATCAATCTCGGCTTTTATGTCTCGCTCCCCGGGATCGTGACATTCAAAAAGGCCGGACGTGCGGCCGAAGTCGCCGCCGATGTCTCGGCGGAGCATCTCCTCCTCGAAACTGACAGCCCGTACCTGGCTCCCGTTCCGTATCGTGGATCGCGGAACGAGCCGATGCATATTCCGTTGATCGGCGCGAAGATCGCAGAGCTCCAGCACCTTTCACCCGATGACATCGCCCGGTCGACAAACTACAGCGCTTACAAACTCTTTGGCATCGGCACGCCGCCGGATCCGGCGATCGTCTATCCGCTCAGGAATTCGCTCTACGTTAATCTGACCATCCGCTGCAATGCCGACTGCGTCTTCTGCGACCGGAAGGGAGAAGCCGTCGTCAAGGGGCACAATCTCAGGATCGAAAAGGAGCCGACCCCGGCTGAGGTGCTCGCGGCGATCGGGGACCCTCGGGGCTACGAGGAGATCGTTTTCTGCGGCTACGGCGAGCCGACGATCAGGCTCGACGCGATAAAGGAAATCGCCCGCTGGGTCAAAGACCGCGGGGGGAAGACGCGGATCAACACGGACGGCCATGGAAACGTCATCAATAAGCGGAACATCGTTCCTGAGCTTGCAGGCCTCATTGATGCGGTCTCCATCAGTCTCAACTCGACCGACCCCGGGCAATACGGGGAACTCATGCGTCTCGACGGGTCGAAATACTTCCCCGCGATGATTGAATTCGCCCGGGAGGCGGTCAAGGTGATACCAAAGGTTGTCATGACCGTGGTCGACCTGAACGAAGTGGATAAAGAAAAAGCCCGCGCCCTCGTCGAGG
Source organism: Bacteroidota bacterium (assembly GCA_041493205.1). GTDB lineage: Bacteria > Bacteroidota > Ignavibacteria > UBA10030 > UBA6906 > JBGPYM01. Next base: position 1,961 of record JBGPYM010000207.1, on the reverse strand, counting down.
ACGATATCGGGGCGATATTCATCAACCGGCCGTACTTCTGACCTCCGCACGGAGTCGATGGCTCCACACTCCCCACCGGGCAGAATCCTCTGTATAAGCGAAGGGCAGCTCGGGGATCTCCTGATACTCACCCCCGCCCTGCGCGCACTCAAGGAATCGTTTCCTGCCGCCCATCTCGCCGTTTTGATCCTTCAGCGCCGTGTGTACGACGAGCAGGGAGCCTCCGCAAACGACGATCCGGTCGTCAAGCGGCCGGTCGGCGGGACGGCGGCCGTGCTTTTGAACGACCCGCATGTTGATTCTGTGGCAGAAATCGACCGGGCCCTGCTCCGCCAACAGAGCGGCCTCTCCCGCCTCCGCGCCGAAGCTGGAATTATCAGATGGCTTCGCGCCCAACGGTTCGATACTGTGATCTGCACATTCCCGCAGGACCGGTTTTTCCTCTGGGCGTTCCTCTCGGGTGCGCGCGTACGGGTGGGGGAAGGGGACTCTCTACTTCTGAACCGTCGTATCCACACGGGAAAAGGGGAGGGGGGCGTGTTGAAGTATTGCTGTAGCCTGGCCGAAGCCGCCGGCGCAAAGGTTTCTTCATATGAAACCCAATTCACGGTTCCCAATTCTGCGGATGCCGCGGCCGTTGTCCAGCTCAGGTCACTCGGGCTTCCTGATCGGGGTTTTGTCGCAGTCCATCCTGGTGCGAGCGGCCCCTACCGGATTTGGCCGCCTGCGTCGTACGCTCGCGTTATTGACGGACTCCAGGAGGAATCACGGTTGCCGGTTCTGCTTTGCGGCGGTGAATTCGACAGGGAGGTTGTTGAAGCGGTGCGTGCGTCGTGCACGCACAAAGTGAAGACAGTGATATCATCGGAGGGAGTGGAACACCTGGCCGCGCTGCTGAAGCGAGCGTCACTTTGTCTTTCGAACAACTCCGGCCCGCGCCACCTCGCGATCGCGGTCCGTACGCCTTCGCTTGCCGTCATCCCGCGGTTCGATGACCGCGAATGGAAGATCTATCCAGATGAGTCCCGCTGCGCGACGGAGCAGAGCGCCGCATCGTGTCCCGCCTGCGGTGCCCGCGAGTGTCGTAACGTCATTCCCGAAGGTGAGCGCTTCGGCTCTCACTGCATGCGCGCCGTCTCCGCCGATTCCGTCCTCCGCCGCATCAATGCCATGCTACGCTCGTAGCTGGACAGGCCTCTGTTGTGGGACGGGCGTCCCCGCCCCTCCCTTGACTCTCGCCCATCGTGATGGTAAATTTAACTGAGACGAAGTCCTCCACCACTCTCCCTGCCTGTTCTTTCCACGCTGATTGCTATTTAATGGTCCGGGACTCAAATGCGCTTTTTGAGAATCGAAGTGCTTATCATATTTGCTGTACTTTCATCCTTGAGCTTGTCCTCGTGCGAGGATTTCGGTGATCCGCCCCCCCGAATCATCCCGGGCGTGAGCATAGACGGGATACGTCTTGGGTTTACGCGTGAGCAGGTCGTACAAATTGCCGGCAAGCCGGATGCAATCGGTCTGGTGGATGGGCCCTATGGTGCGTGGGAGTTGTATGGATACGGAACATTCGGCACGCAGGGGTTTCGCTTCTCAGTCTGTTTTATCGAAGTGCCGGGGAGTGATTTGGGGCCTGTCGATCTTGTCGGGACGGGAACGGGGTATGACGGGACGACGAGGGAAGGCGTAGGGATCGGGTGGCATCGCCATGAGGTTCACAGAGTGCTCGGCCTGCCCGTAAATTCGACGTTGGGCGACACGGCAAACGGAGGGTGGAACGATTACTACTGTTTCAACAAAACAAACATGCTCTTCCGCTATAACAGGAACACTCTGTGGTCCATCACGCTCGGACCACTGGTGCCGGAACCGTTTTATCCCAGGTGTGACTGAGGTAACTGCTATTCTTTCTTCTGCCTTGCCTCCTCGTAATTCTTTATGTGGCTCGGATCAATGTTGTT
>JBGPYM010000182.1:0-6608 GCA_041493205.1 Bacteroidota bacterium | reverse complement strand
GTGGGAGCGTACAGGAGAACGTATTTCTTCAGGAATTTCCGGGTCAGTTCGAATTGCTCCTTCGTCATCCCGTTCTCACGAGCGACTTAAATTCATGCAGCGCAGCGCGGAGAGCGAAGCGGCCGGTTTCCAGCGGAACGGGGCGTATCCAGATTTCGAAAATCTGCTGCCGGCGGCAGGCGTTCTGGGGCGGCTTGCTCAGCATGCCGCCGCGGGGGTAGTTCTCGATGTACGAATAGTCACCATAGTTGAGCCCGCGCGCCTCACGGATCACCTGGTAGAGGTGACTGCTCGAATTCCGGTGCTCCCCGAGCCAGGAATTGGCCACAGCGAGCGCGTACCAGTCTTTGGTTCCCCTGAGGACTCTGATGGGAAATCCCATGCTGATGGCGGCAGCCGGCGCATCCTTTTCAACGATGGTCACGTGCCACCCCCTGGCTGCTGCCGCATGCGGTGCGGCGGGGCCCGCAGGACCCGATACCGGAAGGGTGCTCAGATCTTTCTTGAGCGACGCGAGCAGCGAAGCGGTATAGCCTCCGCCCAGCCCGATCACAACACTCTCCCTGGTGAAATGATCCTTGTAGAATTTCTTGATGTCGTCGAGCGTAATGCTTTTGACCGCCGCGACAGTCCCCGCGGTGATGTGTCCGTACGGAGTCCCGGCGAAGATGTCGTTGTACAGCACCGCCTTCCCCAGCTCTTCGTCGCTGGAATAGCGCAGCGTGTTCTCCAGGTTGTTCAGCACCTCGCTCTTGATCCGGTCGAGGTCCGATTGCAGGAACGCGGGCGCCGTGATCGCATCGATGAAGAGCGGATAATATGCCTTCAGATTGTCCTTGTGGACGCGTCCGTAGATCACCGTCATTTCCACCGAGGAAAGTGCGTCATAGGCGGCCGCAAGCGGATAGAGTTTATCGATGATGGATTCGTAGCTGTTTTTCCGCGTCGAGGCGTGGGTCAGCATCGCAGCGGTGATGTTGGCAAGCCCTTCTTTCCCCTGGGGGTCGTTCTGTGAGCCGACCTTGAACCAGATGCGGAAACAGATTGTCGGGTCGTTCTTCACGGGCAACAGGACGGGTGCTTCTGCCTTCACGGCGACTCCTCCCATGATCAGTGGCGAAACGGTGACCACGAGCGCCCACAGGACAACCAATGTCGTCGTTTTCATTGGCGGGCCCCTTTCAGCACGACGACCGTTCGCCGCTCGGGAGCGAAGTAGTGCCTGGCAGCTTCCATGATGTCCTCCGGCGTCACACCGTCGATCGCGGTATAGAAATCGTTAACCGCATCCGTCCCGCCGGTGATGGCAATCGTTCGTGCCACGTTGCCGGCCACCTTGTTCGGAGTGTCTAGGTTCATGAGGAACCCGTACGTGCGCCGCTTTTTCGCGTCGGACAGCCGTTGGGCATCGACCGGAGTATTCTGAAACGACGTAATCGCACCGTACATCTCATCGCGGATTGCCGGAACGTCCTCTTCCTTTTTTACCCTTGCAACGATCTCGAAAAGGGGCATATCGCGGTTCATAGCGATGCTCGCATCCAGCACGTCAACGCGCTGCTCCTTGATGTACAGTTTCTTGTAGAGGTCGCTGGTGCTCCCGAAAGCGAGTTCTCCCAGCATCACCGCGGCAACATACGTCCGGTTCTTCGGATTGAAGGCATCACCCTTGTACGCGATGTCAAGGATGGGGAGGGTCTTTCCCGTGTAGGTCACTTCGGCGGCCCGCTCGGCGGTCTGCGGCGGTTCGGGCAGAATCTTCGGCGGCTCATAACCCGGCTTCCACTCGCCGTAATATTTTCTGATCATCGTCATCACGCGATCGGGCGTGATGTCTCCGACAATCAGAAGCACGACGTTCTCGGGCCGGTAGAAGCGCGCGAAAAACGATCGGCTGTACTCGAACCCTTCAGGCATCGCCTTGATATCGCGTTCAAACCCGATGGTCGTATGCTTGTACGTGTGCACATCAAACGCGACGTCCCGCACTTTTTCGTCCAGCACAGAGAACGGACTTGTGATGCCCTTCCGGTATTCGCCGTAAATTGCCCCCGCCTCGGTCTGGAAGTCGGGTTGCTCGTAGTGAAGGTTCTGGAACCGGTCACTCTCGATTTCGATGACTTTTTCCAGGTCTTCCGCTGCAAAATTCAGGTGGTAGGCCGTGATATCGTCCGAGGTGAACGCGTTGGCGCTTGCGCCGATGCTGGTCACAATGCTGTCATAGACGGGACCCGGGTACTTCTTCGTCCCCCGGAACATCATGTGCTCGAAGAAGTGCGCGAACCCCGACTTGCCGGGCTCGACTTCGTCTCTGCTCCCCGTCCGGACGACCGAATAGTATGCGACGAGACCGGGCGCCTCCATGGGGATCATGACGACTTTCAACCCGTTCGGGAGGACCTCTGTGTGGATCGTGTACGGAAAGATTGTTTTAGCCAATGCCGTGCTCCCCGCGCAGGGCAGCGCGGCAAGCAGGCAGAGGCCTGCGATGAACTGTTTCATGCTGATTCTCCATGTGTGTGATACGCCTTTTCATGCGTTCGCGCTGAACCGGTCCAGGAATGCCCTCTCCTGCGGGGTCAGGCCGCCCGGGCCATCTGTGGAAAGTTTCAGCCTGATTCTGTCCAGTTCTGCGCGGTTGACTTCGTGCAGCTTTTCGCGGTCGATTGCCGCCCAGCGTTCGAGCATATTCCGCGTGGGGGGAGGCGGCGTCATGGCCTTCAGCATCAACGCCTGCGGCGACCGCTTGTCGAGCCATTTAAGATAGAGATAGGCCCCGAGAAAACCGCCGAGATGGGCGTAGTGGGCGATGCCTGATCCCACGCCGAACAGTGAGAGTGCAGTCATGATCAGGACGAGCCAGCGCGCCTCCACGGGAAAGACACCCCAGATGAAGATACGCTCGCGGGGCCAGAAGTATGCAAACCCGAGGAAGACGCCGTAGATCGCGCCGGAGGCACCGACGATTGCAGCATACGGGGTGATGTACGAGAGGGCGGCCCCTGTGAAGCCGCTGATGAAGTAGAGCCAGAGAAAACGTTTCCCGCCCAGCTCCAGCTCAAGTCGCGGACCGAAGAAGAAGAGGCCCAGCATGTTGAACAGGATGTGGGATACCCCCGCATGCGTGAACATGTACGTCACGGCGGTCCATGGCCGGAGGAGCAGGTCGGCCGGCACGAGCATCATCGCGGCCATGAGCCCGGGGGCAAGCATGGTCAAGAGGTAGACCACGACATTTGCCGCGATGAGCCGCATCGTCCAGGAATTCATCAATAGCGTCCGCTCTTGTGCGCTGTTTCGTACATGGCGACCACGTTTTCTGTCGGGGAATTGTCCTGCAGCATATGGGTCGGCGAAAATGCATACCCGCCCCCGGGCATCATGATTTCCAGAGTATCCTGCACCTCCCGAACGACATCCTCCACGTTACCCCTGGCAACGCTCCCGGCCGTTGAAATGCAGCCGTGGAACGACAGCGAATCGCCATAGCGTTGTTTCAGAAATGCGGGTGCCATATCCTTCGCTTCGGGCTGCAGTGTGTCAATGACCTGTATTCCCATGGCAATGAAATCTTCGAATGCCCAGCTGCTTGAACCGCAGGAATGCATCATAACCATCAGCCCGAAGGATTTTGCCAGATCGACGAACTTCTGGTGCTGCGGCCGTATCTGTTCCCGGAAGAGGCTGAGGCCGATCATCGGCCCGCGCTGCGTCCCGAGGTCTTCTCCGAGCCAGAGCAGATCGTACCGTCCGCGCGCCTTCTCCAGCATCCGCCGGTAGACTTCGAGCTGGACCTCGTTTTTCCTCTCCACAAATCTGATGCATGCGGGCTCGCCGGTTTTCAGGTCGAGGAGCGTCTGCTCCATCGTGCGGATCATGCCCGCGGTGTTGATCATGTCTCCTGCGCCTGGATTGCCGATGATGAGACAGGTGTCTATCATCCGGTCGCAGGTCGCCAGCGCGCCGTCGTAATCAAAGTCATCGGGGGAGGGCATCGGCCAGTGCTCCACCGCCTCGAGGTCCGCATCGCGCAGCGGAAAATCACAGTAATCCCAATACCCGCCGCTCCCGTGCTCCACCCACCGCGTGCGGATGCCCCACATGTCGATCGTGCGTCCCGGAATTGCAGGATGCAGCGGCGGCCCGCAGTACTGCGGGGTGACTTCGAGAAAATCGACGCCGAGCACCCGGCGCAGTCCCTCGTCATCGTCCGGGGAGAGCTGGAAGTGCTTCTTCAGCCTCCGGTCGATGCCGGGGTTCGCAAGGTAGTCGATCGGAACACGGTCAGGCCGTCCGTGTCCGAATGCAGCAAGGACGCGTTCTCTGGATGTCATGGGTGAAACGAGGAATGTGCATAAAGATACGGGATTCCGGGGAACATTCAAAGGCGGATCGGCCTTGCGCTTGTCCATATCATGCACGTATATTTCACCAACCACTTTTCGTCCTCCACCGGCATCCCTCCAGTGACCATCATGCTGCGACAGCTGATCATTCTGACACTCATAAGCGCCGCTTTCGCCGGCGCGGGCGAACGCACAAACCAGTTGTATGTTTCACCATCCGGCAATGACCTCTGGACCGGCACGCGAGCGTTACCGAATGCGGCACATACGGACGGCCCCTTCCGGACATTCGAAGGCGCCCGTGATGCGATACGAAAGCTCCGGAAGTCAGGGACACCCGCCGCCGGCGTTGGCGTGAATATCCGCAAAGGGTGGTACAACCTCTTCACCTCGCTGGCCCTCTCCGTAGAGGACTCCGGTACATCTTCCGCACCGGTCGTCTGGCGCGCATACCAAAAAGAAGAAGTGCACATCACGGGCGGAAAAACTGTCGAGGGATTCGGGCGCGTGACTGATCCTCTCGTTGCAGCGAGAATCGCCGCAGCCGCACGCAGGCACGTTGTCGTTGCCGATCTCCGGAAACAGGGGATCACGGATTTCGGCGAAATCGTTCCACGCGGCGGCCCCCCTATGGAACTTTTCTTCCGGGGGAAACGTATGCAGGTCGCGCGTTATCCCAACGATGGCTGGATGATCATCGAGGACGTCCCGCAAACCGGCGACAGTCTCTTCAACAAGGGCCTCGCGCGGGAAAAGCGCTTCAACGACGTTCCTGTGGGGCGCCATTACGGACGGATAACGTACAGCGGCAGCCGGCCGTCGTCATGGGGTGCCGCGGAGGACCTTTTTTTGCACGGATACTGGACATTCGACTGGAGCGACACATATCAGCGGGTCGGATCGATCGATACGCTCCGTCATGAGATGACGCTCGCTCCTCCCCACCATCATTACGGATACACGAAGGGGCAGCGTTATTACGCGCTTAATATCCTCGAAGAGCTGGATGCCCCGGGTGAATGGTACCTTGACCGCGTAAAGGGTTTCCTCTATTTCTGGCCTCCCTCCCCGCTACGGACCGGACAGGCGATGGTTTCACTCCGCACCCACCCACTGGTTGAGATCGACAGCAGCGCCTGGATTACGCTGGAAGGCCTGACTTTTGAATTCACCCGCGGAGCGGGAGTCGCAGTTACTGAAAGCCACCACGTCACGATCGACCGGTGCACGTTTCAGTGCCTCGGCAGGGAGGCAGTCGTCATTGACGGCGGATATTCGAATGGCATACGCAATTCGTCGATTCATGACGTTGGCCTTGGCGGCGTTCTTCTCAAGGGAGGCGACAGGAAAACGCTCACCCCAGCCCATCATTTCGCCATCGGGAATAAGATCCACCACTACAGCACCTGGCTCCGGACGGGACAGTACGCCGTGGTGATGGACGGCGTCGGGCAATGGATTGCCCATAACCACATTTTTGATTCTCCGTTTGAAGGGGTGACCCTGAGGGGAAACGACCATCTGATCGAATACAATGAATTCGATCACCTGATGAAGGAGACCGGGGACGCCGGTGCCTTTCATACGGGGCGGAACTGGACCTGGCGGGGGAACGTCATCCGGCACAATTATTTCCACGACCTGAAAGGGCCCGGTCTCCACGGGGTGATGGGTGTCTACCTGGACGATTGGGCGAGTGGATTTACCGTCACGGACAATCTCTTTTACCGGGCCGGGCGCGCCATGATGATCGGCGGAGGACGCGACAATGTCGTCGAGAACAACATCTTTATGGAATGTACCCCTTCCCTGCATGTCGATGCGCGCGGGTTGGGCTGGGCGTCGTACTACTTCGACGGCACTGAAAAGGAATTGTTCAATTCTCTCGAAGCGATGAACTACACTCAACCGCCGTACAGCGTCCGCTATCCGGAGCTGCTGAAGCAACTGGACGGCGAGCCGGCGGTGCCGAAGAACAACCGGATCGTGGGAAATGTTTCCTACGGTGGGAGGTGGATGGACGTGTACGACTACCTTGCCTTTGACTTCTCAGTCTACCAGGTGCAGAACAACATCATCGGCGACCCCGTGGTCCTTCGCAGACGGAAGGACGGCGAAAAAGGATGGGATCCATACTATCTGAACATCGACATGCAGGAGGGATATGTTGCGCTGGGGCGGGACGATCCGGGCGTCAAGGAACTGTTTCGTGGGAACACGTTTATAAAAGGTATGCCTCGGGTGGTCTTTCCTCCTCTGTGG
>JBGPYM010000099.1:0-10350 GCA_041493205.1 Bacteroidota bacterium | reverse complement strand
GAGCCGATGACCGACGATGAGATCAGCACACTGATCGCGACCGTCACGTCCATCGAAGGGGTGGAAAAAGTCATTTATATCTCGAAGGACGAAGCGGCGCTGATCTTCAAACAGGAATTCGGGGAGGACATCAACTCGGTGCTCGATTTCAATCCGCTTCCCCCCTCGTTCAAGCTGACACTCAAGCCGTCGTACAGAAACTCCGCCAGGACGAAGGAGATCTACGACCGTCTGGTGGGCATTCAGGGGATCGAAAGCGTCGTGTACCGGAAGGCGCTGCTGGAGCTGATCGATCAGCGTGCAGCCGGGGTCAACAAGACCATGCTCGCCCTCGGTATCCTGATCAGTCTCTCGGCGGTGTTCCTGGTGTCCAATACGATCCGTCTGACGATCGAGGCGAAACGGCGCATCATCCGGACAATGGAGCTGGTCGGCGCGACGAAGGGATTTATCCGGCGGCCGTTTCTCATGGAAGGGATCCTGCAAGGCATACTGGGCGGGCTGCTGGCTGCCGGCATCATGGCCGTGGCGTTTGAATATGTGTCGAAGCTTGTGGCAGTGGAGTATGCGCCGTATTTCCAGATGCCCGCGCTCTTTTACAGCGGCGTGTGTGCGGCCGGCATGTTCCTGGGTCTGGTCGGCAGTCTGATTTCCGTAGTCCGCTTCGTTCGGCCGTCGATGGCGAGCTGAGCCCCCGCAAACTCCTTGCAGAAGTCGACATTCTTTCGTACGTTTGTATCCAACGATTCACCACCGCTATCCTTGCCAGTTCTCACCCTCACCGACGTTTCGGGACACCCACTATGACAAGATTCACCGCGTTCCTTACATCCTCCGTCGGGCGCAAGCTCCTGATGGGGCTGACGGGATTTTTCCTGTGCAGCTTCCTCGTCGTCCATCTTGGCATCAATCTGTTTCTTTTCAAAGGGGACGAGGGTGGGACGTTTGACGCATACGCCGAGTTCATGGCAACGTATCCGCTCATCCGGCCGCTGGAGGTGGTTCTTTTTGCGGGGTTTCTGCTGCACGGTTTTATCGGCACATGGCTCTGGGTGGCCAACAGGATGGCGCGTCCGGTCCCCTACAATGAGAACAGGCCGCAGGAGAACAGCACTCTTGCCTCACGGTCGGCGTTCGTGACCGGCGCATTTGTGCTGGTCTTTCTTGTCGTCCACGTGAACACGTTTTTCGTGCACTCGCGGTTTTTCTCCGCTGGTGAAACGATGTACGAGCTCGTCCGGGAGGCATTCCGGCATCCGTGGTACGTCACGTTTTACCTTGTCGCGCTGGTGTTTCTGGCCTACCATCTGAAGCACGGGTTTCAGTCGGCGTTTCAAACGTTCGGTCTGCGCCACAAGAAATACGACTGGCTGATCGATGCGGCGGGACTCGTCTTCTGGCTGCTGATTCCCATCGCCTTTGCCGCCATGCCGCTCTATTTTCTCTGGGCCCACTAACAGGGATATCCGACTATGACATTAGATTCCAAGACACCGGCAGGTCCCATCGAGAAGAAGTGGGACAATCACCGATTCGCCCTCAAGCTGGTCAACCCGTCGAACAAGCGGAAATACCACATCATCGTCGTCGGGACGGGGCTTGCGGGAGCATCGGCGGCGGCTTCGCTGGCGGAGCTCGGCTACAACGTGACCGTCCTCTCCTATCACGAGTCCCCCCGTCGCGCCCACAGCATCGCCGCGCAGGGAGGGATCAACGCCCCGAAGAACTACCCGAACGACGGCGACAGCATTTACCGGCTCTTCTACGATACCGTCAAAGGGGGCGATTACCGCGCACGCGAAGCGAACGTCTACAGGCTCGCGCAGGTCAGCGGAGAGATCATCGATCAGTGCGTCGCACAGGGCGTTCCGTTCGCCCGCGAATACGGCGGACTTCTGGACAACCGGTCGTTCGGCGGCGCGCAGGTATCGCGCACCTTCTACGCCCGGGGTCAGACCGGACAACAATTGCTGCTCGGCGCGTACTCCGCCATGATGCGGCAGGTCGGTCTGAAAGCCATTAAGTTCGTCGAGCGACGCGAGATGCTCGACCTGGTCCTCGTGGACGGGAAGGCACGAGGGATCCTGGCACGGAACATGGTCGACGGTCAGATCGAGACATACACGGGCGATGCGGTCCTCATGGCGACCGGCGGGTACAGCAACGTCTTTTTCCTCTCGACCAATGCCATGATGTGCAACGCCACAGCAACCTGGCGCGCGCACAAACGGGGCGCCTTTTTCGGCAACCCCTGCTTTACGCAGATTCATCCGACCTGCATCCCGGTGTCGAGCGACCACCAGTCGAAGCTCACGCTCATGAGCGAGAGCCTGCGGAATGACGGCCGCATCTGGGTGCCGAAAGCGAAAGGCGACAAGCGGCCTCCCGACCAGATTCCCGAGGGGGAACGCGACTATTATCTGGAACGGATGTATCCGTCGTTCGGCAACCTTGTGCCGCGCGACGTGGCTTCACGGCGGGCGAAGGAGATGTGCGACAAGGGGCACGGCGTCGGTCCGACCGGCCTTGCGGTCTACCTTGACTTTGCGGAGGCCATCAAGCGGAACGGGAAGGCCTGGGTGGAGGAAAAATACGGCAACCTCTTCGACATGTACAAACAGATCACCGGCGAAGACGGGTACGAGAGCCCCATGCGGATTTATCCCGCGCTCCATTACACGATGGGCGGGCTCTGGGTTGACTATAACCTGATGAGCACCATCCCGGGGCTGTTCGTGCTCGGCGAGGCGAATTTCTCCGACCACGGCGCCAACCGCCTGGGCGCGAGCGCGCTGATGCAGGGGCTTGCCGACGGCTATTTCATTATTCCGTACACAGTGGGCGATTACCTTGCCTCGAACAAGTTCCCGAAGATCGATGCGTCCGGCGCAGCATTCAAGCAGGCCGAGAAGGAGCTGACGGCAATGACCGCGAAGTTAATGGGGGTTCGCGGCAAAACGCCGGTCGACGTCCTTCATAAGGAGCTGGGGAAGATCATGTGGGACGATTGCGGCATGGGGCGCAATGCGGCGGGGCTCAAGAGGGCGCTCAAGCAGATACCTGCACTGCGCGAGAAGTTCTGGAAGGATGTGAAGGTGACCGGCGCCGCCGATTCGTTCAACCAGGAGCTGGAGAAGGCGCACCGCGTTGCAGATTTTCTCGAGCTGGCCGAGCTGATCGTCCGTGACGCGCTGCACCGTGAGGAATCGTGCGGCGGGCACTTCCGCGAGGAATACCAGACGGACGAAGGGGAGGCGAAGCGCAATGATGCGAGGTTCTCCTATGTGGCGGCGTGGGAATTTTCTGGTGTGGGGAAGACGCCGAAGCTGCATAAGGAGCAGCTGGAATTTGAATATGTGAAGCCGAGTCAGAGAAGCTACAAATAGAAGAAGAACCACCGGCAGGGACGCCGGTGCTACTACCAGCAATTTAGGAAAAGACACCGGCGGGGACGCCGGTGCTACTAAGAGGGGTACTCGATGACTATTACGCTTAAGATCTGGCGCCAGAAGGATCGGACGTCGCCGGGGCGGTTCGTCAATTACACGCTTTCGGAAGTGTCTCCCGACATGTCGTTCCTCGAGATGCTTGACCTCCTGAACCTCGACCTTGTCCGTGCCGGAGAGGACGCGATCGCCTTCGACCACGATTGCCGCGAAGGGATCTGCGGGACCTGCTCGCTCTATATTAACGGCCGGGCGCACGGTCCGCTCAAAGGCGTCACAGCGTGCCAGCTTCACATGCGGACATTCCACGACGGCGACACGATCACGATCGAGCCGTGGCGTGCGAAGCCCTTCCCTGTCATCAAAGACCTCGTGGTAGACCGCTCGGCCTTCGACCGGATCATGGCGGCCGGGGGGTTCGTTTCCGTGCGCACGGGCGGGGTGCCGGACGCCAACACGTTTCCGATTCCCAAACCAGACGCCGAACAGGCGATGGATGCCGCGGCTTGCATCGGATGCGGCGCGTGCGTCGCCGCATGCAAGAACGGTTCCGCAATGTTGTTCGTCTCTGCAAAAGTCTCGCAGCTTGCGCTTCTGCCCCAGGGGCAGGTGGAGCGGAAGGAAAGAGTTGAGGCGATGCTTGCCGCGATGGATAAAGAGGGGTTCGGCGCATGCTCCAACACGTACGCCTGCGAGGCGGAATGCCCAAAGTCAATCTCGGTCTCGCACATTGCCCGGTTGAACAGGGAATATATTAGAGCTACACTTATCTGAGTTAAGATCCACCGGCAGAGACGCCGGTGCTACTACAATCTGCAACAGACACCGGCAGGGACGCCGGTGCTACTGCAATCTGCAACAGACACCGGCAGAGACGCCGGTGCTACTGCAATCTGCAACAGACACCGGCAGAGACGCCGGTGCTACCACAAATGCTAAGATCCACGGGCGGTCCTGCGATTTGGCGGGGCCGCCCGTTCGTTTTCCCCCCTCGTCCCTGCCTTGCAGCACGTCGAAAATAGTCGTACGTTTAAGCTTAGTTTCGACTGTTCGTTCCCCAAAATGCAATGCGCATGCGCCTGTTTCTCATTCTAGCTGTGTGTCTTCTCACCCCGGTGGCAGGCGTACACCCTCTTCGCGCGCAGGACTCCAAAGAAAACGCTGATTTCAAACTCGCCGTCAATCTGTACAATGACGGACTGTTCGATCTGGCAGCGGAACAGCTGAAGCTTTTCATCGCTGCTTATCCCTCCACCCCCCAAGGTCTCGACGCGCGGTTTACGCTCGGACTTGCCCAGCTCAAGCTCAAACAGTACGAGGACGCCCGCCTCACGTTCCAGACATTTGCGCTGACGTATCAGGACCATCCGAAAGCTCCCCAGGCGTGGTGGAACGCCGGCGACGCGTATGTGGCGCTGCGGAATTACCGGGAAGCCGCACTCGCGTACGAGCGGGTCAAGGTGTTCCATCCGAAGAGCACCCTGGCTCCGGACGCATTGCTCAAAGCCACGCGGTACTTTCTCATGGCAGGCGAGAAGGACAATGCACGGAAGGTGTTGCGTGTGATCCTTCAGGAGTATCCGGCGAGCGGCGCCGTGTCAGCGGCACGGACACAGCTCGGGCGAATGTATTACGACGAGGGGAATTATGAACAGGCCAACAATGAACTCAAGCGCGTGATCGACGGCGATCCGTCGCCCGACGCGAAAGCGGGCGCACTGTTGATCCTCGGGGACATCTCATTTGCCACGGGGCGCACCGATCAGGCGCAGGCCGCGTATCAGGAGATTATTGGAAAATACAAGGGATCGGCGGTCGCTCAGAGTGCATATCTTCATCTCGGCAATCTTCTGGCAGCAGGCGGCAAGCACACAGAGGCCCTGGCACAGTTCCAGCGCGTTCTTGGCGAGAAAGTTTTGGCTGATTCCTCCCTCCTGCGCGAAGCGCTTCTCGGGACGGCCAATGCGCAGGCAGGGACGAAAGAGTACACGGCGGCCGTTACGACCTACGAGCGTTTTCTTGCGTCGGCCCCCCCTGACACACAGACAGTTGCGGTGCTCTGGAAACTCGCAGTGGCGGCTGCACAGTCACGGAGCTACAAAAAATCGAATGACGCCTGCAACCGGGTCCTTGCATCCGGGACATCATCCATAATGAAACAGCGCGCGCGCATCCGGCTGGCGCAAAACGCCGAGGAGCAGAAGAACCCGCAGGCAGCAATCCAGCAGTACGAGAATTTTGTCGATGCATTCCCGGACGACCCCGCGACCGCCGGCATCCTCCTGAAGGTAGGAGCACTGTGCGAGGCATCGGGCGATCAACCGAAGGGAGCTGCGGCATACGAACAGATCCCGGCGCGATACCCTTCCTCCCCTGTCGACGACGATGCGGTAGCGGGCGCAGCGCGATGCCACGAACAGATGAAAGAGTATGATCGCGCCCTGCAGCTTTACCGTGAGTTGCTCGTCAAATATCCTTCCTCAGAATTCCGTCCGGACGCCGAGCGGCACATCCGGATGATCAGCACCTTCGAAGTGAAGGAGAAGGACGCGGGACTTGAAAAGCTGGCGCTCCTCGTGGGCGATGTCGTTGCGGATAAGGACCGTGCCGGCCTTGCATTCCGATTGGGGGAAATCTATTTCAACGATCTCAAAAACTTCGCGGCCGCCGCAGCGCAATTCACCAACGCGCTGGAGGGTGGCCTCGCGCAGGAACGCGCCGCAGAAGCGATGTACCTGAGAGCACGGAGCCTGGAGTACCTGAGCTGGAAAGATTCCGCCGCACTCCCGGGGGCAGTGCAATCGTACCGGTCGTTCCTCGCCGCGGCACCTGCATCACCACATGCCGACGAAGCCTTGCTCTCCCTGTTCCGGCTTACTGCACGGACTCTTGCGGACGCCCGGGATGCGGCAGGGCCGCTCCTTGCGGACTCATCGCGGTTTTCCCGGAAGGATCTGGTTCATCTCGTGCTCGGCCAGCGCTTTGAAGAAGCCGACAGCCTTCACCTGGCCGCCGCGACGTACACACTGTGCGCAGACCGTACGAACGATCCTGTGGTCGCAGAAGAAGCGCGCACACGGCGCTTCGGAATCCTCGTGCGTCAGGGACTTGTAGATAGCGCGCTGGCCGACGGGGCCGGATTGGTGAACACATTTCCGTCAGGTGCCCATACGGCGCAGACGCTCCTGCGCCTCGCCCAGCTTGCCTCCGGGGCGCAGAAGCCGGGTGAGGCTGCCACCTGGTATGAAAATCTTGAGAGCCATTTTGGCTATACACAGGCAGCCGCCGGGGCGCGCAGATCCCTCGCCGATGCACTCGCAGCATCAGGCGACCATGACGCAGCACTGGCTGCCTACCGTGAACTCTACGCAGAGGAGACGCACGATCCGGCGGGCAGTGGAGAGCCGGACGTCTCGCTTCTCATTGCGCTCGGAACGACTGCCCGTGCCGCGGGAGATTTGGGCAGTGCGAAGCGATACCTCATCGAAGCAATCCGCCGCGAGCGCACGGGGACGCGGGCGGGAGCGGCATTCACGGCGCTCGGCTTTATTGCGCAGGGCGAGGGAGCGCGGGAGGCAGCGGCATCCTATTTCCGTCAGGCGGAAACTGCTGCTCCCGGTGTCTCCGCGACGCGCCCGGTTGCCGACCTCCTCTTTGCCAGCGGCGATTATACCGATGCGGCCCGACATTACCGCCAATTGAGTCTCGCCGCCGCCAATGACACCGACAGGCACTACTTCGATGCCCAGTTGATTATTGCCAGGCTCCGCGGCGACGATGCCGCCGGAGTCGAGAAGGAGATTGCGGCGTTCGTGAAGAAGTATCCGGGGAATGCAGGCGATCAGGCATCGTTCGAGCTGGAACAGGGGTGCTATCACTTCCGCCGGGAGGAGTATCCGGCTGCGATGAAGTCTTTCCAGCACATCACCGAAAAGTTTGACGAGAGTTCTTCGGCGCCGGCGGCCGCGTACTGGACGGGAAAGACACTCGAGGCAACGGACAAACAGCAGGAGGCGGTCGCACTTCTTGAAAAGCTGCTGACGACACATCCACAGGATCCCGTCGTACCGCGGGTGCATGTCGCGCTCGGAAACCTGTACTACAGTGCCGAAAAATGGAACGACGCGATTCGACACTACAGGGTAATCGTCGAGGACAGCGCGGCAGCACCTGCACTGCTTGCCCCAGCCATGAGCAATCTCATCGAGACGTACGAGGTCGCGGGGGCGTTCGACGGCGCGCTGACACTCACGCGGCGGTACCTCGAACTGTTCCCCTCCAACGAGGACGCGTTCGACAAACGGATCAAGATCGGCATCCTGTACGGCCGTCTCGGATACCACGACCAGGCCATCGTGCATCTCCAGTCCCTCCTGGATGAGGCGGGAAGCGATCTGGAGGGGGAGATCCGGTACTATATCGCCGACGCGAACTACAACAAGGGTGACTACCAGCAGGCAATCCTGGATTTTCTGAAGGTCCCCTACCTGGTGACCAAGAAGGGGAAAATCGACTGGACGGCGAATGCCCTGTACATGTCCGGACAATCATACGAAAAGATGGGCCGGTACGATCAGGCGCTGACCATGTACCAGCAGATCGTGAACCGGTCGGGCATCGACGAGACGTTCCGGTCCGCGGCGCGGAAGGAAATCGACCGAGTCAGGAACGTCCTTAAGCGAAAGATCAACTGACATGCTGGAACGGGAAACGGAGTCCATACTCGCGACCCTGACCGCCCGGACGATCGGTGCGCGGGAGAGTGTGCAATTGCGGGAAGCACTCGCAGCCGACATTCCCCGCGGGGTCAAGGCGTACCTCCGCGCCGAGACCACACGGTGGCTCACCGAAGATCTCCAGGGGGCTCCCCGGTTTTCGCACATTGACCAGAGCCTGCCCGGCAACCGGCGCATTGCCCGTTCGTTCCTCGAGTCCATGGCGGCCGTGTACATGTTCCAGCGGAACGAGTTTCTTGGCCTTCTCGACAACGCGGTCCATTTCCTGGAGAATTACCTCTGCCGGCCGCAGTGGACGATCGAGAACTTTGCCTTCGAACGTGCGGACCTGGTACCGGTCGAAAAGATCCTCGAGAAGCTTGAATGCACAGCCGAGTATTCCTACTTCAAAACGCTGATCGGGAAGCTGGCCGGGCAGCGCGGCTGGACCGAAATCAGCCGGGGAAAATTCAGAGACTTGTTGATTGCGATCGACGATCAGATCGTCAAGCAGCACGATGCCCGGGAGCTTTCACTCCTGGCAAAGCCCATATTCGATTTCATTCTCCTCCGGGATACGCCCCCGGATGCCGGCATTCCGCTGAGACCCGTCCTGGTGTTTTTCGAAGACAAGGGGATGAAGATCCTGCGCGACTACATCGAGAGCATCTGCAAGATCCGCGGGCGCGAGGAGATCACGCTTGACGAGCTGACCGCGCTGGTGGAGGATCTCTACCTCGGTCAAGGTGATCAGACACAGGAAACCCCGGCGGAAAGTCCGGCCCCCGCAAATGAGCCGCCCCCGGCGCCCCCGGCGCCGGCCGCGCCTGTTCCCGTGTTTATCGAGTCTCCGCCGGTGATCACGTTTATTACCGATGAGCCCGACGGGAGCCTGGAAGAGCCGCCCCCGGCTGACTTCGACCAGAAGCGCAATCCAGAGCCACGGCCGCACGAACGGCGCGAGCCGGTCGCCCCGCCCCGCGACGCACGCAATATTTCTCTTTCGCTCACGTTTGCCGGGCTGCCGCAGTCCCGCACACCCGATCCCTCCCTTGCCGACCTCCGGGAAATGATCACGGGACACGCCCGCTCGCGATTCATCAAGCACGTGTTCGGGCGGGACGAAGAGAAATACAACCAGTTCATCGCTACGTTGAATGACGCCCCCACGTGGAAGGATGCATCGATCCTTCTGATCAGGTTCTACCGCGAGACTGCCCTTGACCCCTATGATGGTGACGTGGTGGCATTCACCGACAGCATCCACCGGCGCTACCTGAATCCTGAAGGCGAGGGAGAATGAAGTTCATCGATCTCGCCCGCATCCACGTCCGTGCCGGCGACGGCGGCGTCGGATGCGTCAGCTTCCGGCGTGAGAAATTCGTTCCGAAAGGCGGGCCGGACGGCGGGACCGGCGGCCGCGGCGGCTCGGTGATCTTCCGCGCCAACCGGCACATGACGACGCTGCTTGATTTTCAGTACAGGAAATCGTACGCCGCCCCGCGCGGCGAGCACGGCCTAGGTTCGAACAAGAGCGGAAAGAGCGGACAGGACATTACACTTGAAGTCCCGGTGGGGACGGTGATCCGCGACAGCGCCACGGGCGAATCGATTACCGATTTCGTCCGTCACGGCGACGAGTTCATCGCCGCCCGGGGAGGTAAAGGCGGTCGTGGGAATGCCGAATTCGCCACGTCGACCAACCAGGCCCCGCGCGAATATGAACAGGGCGGAGTGGGCGAGGATCGGGACCTTGAACTCGAACTCAAGCTGCTCGCAGACGTGGGGCTGGTCGGCTTTCCCAATGCGGGCAAATCGACTTTCATCTCGACGGTTTCAGCCGCGCGGCCAAAGATCGCTGACTATCCTTTCACCACGCTCGAGCCGCATCTGGGGGTCGTCGACCTGGGAGACTTTCGCACCTTTGTCGTGGCCGACATTCCCGGATTGATCGAGGGCGCGCATGAAGGCCACGGGCTGGGAGATCGGTTTCTGCGGCACATCGAGCGCACAAAATTGCTGCTGCATCTGGTCGATGTCTCTTCGGCCTCCGGACGCGACCCGGTCAGCGATTACGACGTGATCAATCGAGAGTTGGCCGCTTATGATTCGCAGCTCGGTGCGCGGCCCCAGATTGTAGTGGCGACAAAGATCGATGCGCTGGACGAGCCGGACAGGCTCGAGCACTT
>JBGPYM010000171.1:0-6820 GCA_041493205.1 Bacteroidota bacterium | reverse complement strand
CTGGGAGCATTTCGACCACGGTCACCTTTGTCCGGAGGGCGTTATAAAAATAGGCGAACTCAATGCCGATCGCCCCTGCACCGACGATGACCATCGATGTAGGCTGATGGGTCAGTGACATGGCTTCCGTGCTCGAGAGAATCCTCGACCTGTCGATCACGACTCCCGGGAGCGAGCGCGGACGGGCGCCCGTGGCGAGGATGACATGGCTCGCGGCGACAGACGTGGCCGATTTCCCTTCCGTCCGTACCTCGAGCTGGCCGGCAGTTTCCAGGCGGGCGTACCCGTAGATCGTGTCGATCTTGTTCTTCTTCATCAGGTACTCAACGCCCTTGGAGACCCGGTCGGCGATACCCCTGCTTCGTTTGATGATCTTCCCGAAGTCGAATTGGAGGTTGTCGAATGTGATCCCCCACTCATCCGCTTTCCGGAGAGAATGGAGAATTTCGGCGTTTTTGAGGAGGGCCTTGGTCGGGACGCAGCCCCAGTTGAGGCAGATCCCACCGAGCTTTTCGCGTTCGATGATTGCCACGCGCATCCCGAGCTGCGCGGCTCTGATCGCCGCGGTATAGCCGCCGGGTCCGCCTCCGACGACGACAACGTCATACTGGTTAACGGCCAAGGGAGACCTCGTGATGAGCAATAAAAAAGGGAAGTTGGATTCCCTTAGTGCATGCCTGTGACCTCAAAAGTCCTTAAATATACCCACACGGCATCTGAAAGTCAACGAACCGTCCCGCGGGCACAATCGAAGGAATACGTTGATTTTAGAATGTGATTTCGGTATACTGTGCACAAAATTTTCCGGCACTCCATGGCGGGCAAGGAGGAGACGGGCGAAAAGCTGGTCGCGACCAACCGCAAAGCCCGACACGAATACTCAATCCTCGATTCCTACGAAACCGGCATTGTCCTCACGGGAACAGAAGTCAAATCTCTCCGGCACGGAGGCGCAACTCTTGCCGACGGCTACGCGATGATCAAGGACGGGGAGCTCTGGCTCTTCGGCTTGCACATCAGCCCGTACGAACACGGGAGCACCAGCAACGTCGACCCCCTCCGGCGGCGCAAGCTGCTCGTGCACCGGAAGGAGCTGCGGAAGATCGCGGTCCGGGTGCAGGACAAGGGGCTCACGCTGATCCCTCTGAAAGTCTACTTCACCCACGGTCTAGCCAAGCTTGAGCTCGGCGTATGCAGGGGGAAGAGAGAGTACGATAAGCGGCAGGACATTGCCCGGCGGGAAGCCGAGCGCGCCATCAGACGTCACATAGCACGGTAACCTGGGCACTTGTTTCCCCCCCTGAAAGAACAGCTCGACCTTATTACGCGCGGCGCTGCGGAGATCATCCGGCCGGAGGATCTTGAACGCAAGATTGCCGCGTCCCTCCGCACCGGCACGCCGTTGAACGTCAAGCTTGGCTGCGATCCCAGCCGGCCCGATCTGCATCTGGGCCATTCGGTCGTTCTCCGGAAGCTGCGCCAGTTCCAGGATCTGGGACACCAGGCGATCCTGATCGTGGGGGACTTCACCGGCATGATCGGCGACCCGTCGGGGAGGAGCAAGACCCGCCCCTCCCTCTCCCTCGAAGAGACCCGCACGAATGGTCAGAGTTACTTCGAGCAGGCCACCAGAATCCTCTCCACGCACAAGATCCAGATGCTGTACAATTCGGAGTGGCTTGCGAAGATGAGCTTCGCCGACGTGATCGCGCTCGGGAGCAAGTACACCGTCGCCCGCATGCTGGAACGGGACGACTTCGAGCGGCGGTACGAGGCGGAAGAGCCGATCAGCATTCATGAATTCCTCTACCCACTGGCCCAGGCCATGGATTCCGTGGCCATCCGGGCCGACGTGGAACTCGGGGGGACCGACCAGAAATTCAACCTCCTGGTCGGTCGGGACATACAGCGGGAATACGGTCTCGATCCGCAGGTGGCCCTCACGATGCCGGTGCTGCCGGGGATCGACGGCGTCGAAAAAATGAGCAAATCCCTCGACAACTATATCGGCATCACCGAGCCGCCGCGGGAGATTTTCGGGAAGACCATGCGGATACCTGATCCGCTGATTTACGATTATTTTGTCCTTACGACCAACACACCGCAGAAAGAGCTCGAGTCGATCAAGACGCAGCTCGCAAATCCTGCCACGAATCCAAGCCACCTGAAACGGCTCCTGGCACGCACGCTGGTCGCGCTCTACCACACCCCGGGGGATGCGGATGCCGCGGAGAAGGAATTTGACCGCATGTTCAAGGATCGGGAGGCGCCCGACGAGATGCAGGAGAGCGCGGTCCACGGGGAGGGAGGCGCCATCGGGATCGTTCAGTTGCTCATCGATACCCAGCTGGTTTCTTCGCGGAACGAGGCGCGCCGGATGGTCGAGCAGGGGGCGGTCAGCGTGGACGGAAACAAGGTCGCGGATGTCAACACCGCCATCACCATCGGCAGCGGGGTCGTTGTCCGTGTCGGCAAGCGCGGCTTCCGCCGCGTGCGTCTGGCAAATGCGTGATTAACCCACCACAACTCACTTAGTCAAGAGGGAGATGAGAACTTGTACGTACCGGGAAAACTGTTCTTCACGAAGGGGGTAGGCCGCCACAAGGACTATCTTCAGTCATTCGAGCTTGCGCTCAGGGATGCAAAGATCGAGAAATGCAATCTGGTCACCGTGTCGAGCATTTTCCCCCCGGGATGCAAGCGGATCCCCACGGAAGATGGGCTGAAGCTCCTCGCGCCCGGACAGATCACGTTCTCCGTGATGGCCAGGAATGCCACCAACGAGCCCAACCGGCTCATTGCGGCATCGATCGGCGTTGCCACGCCGGCCGACACAACGCAGTACGGCTATCTCTCGGAGCATCACCCGTACGGCGAGACCGACGAGAAAGCCGGGGAGTACGCCGAAGATCTGGCCGCGACGATGCTGGCGACGACGCTTGGCGTTGAGTTTGATCCGGGAGTTGCCTGGGACGAGCGGGAGAAGCTCTACAAGATGAGCGGGAAGATCGTCAAGACTTTCAACATTACACAGTCGGCGGAAGGGCACAAGGACGGGATCTGGACGACCGTCGTGGCGTGTGCCATTTTGTTGCCATAAAAAAAGACACCGGCAGGGACGCCGGTGCCACTTCACACTTAAAGACACCGGCAGGGACGCCGGTGCTACTACAGGGACACCGGCGGGGACGCCGGTGCTACTACAGAGAGTTAGTTCAACGAGATGCGGTATTCGTCATAATAGTCCATGACCGCATCCACGTACCCCAGGGTCTCCTTCGCGTTTCCGAACCATCCTCCCCGGGGCTTC
This sequence comes from Bacteroidota bacterium, assembly GCA_041493205.1. GTDB lineage: Bacteria > Bacteroidota > Ignavibacteria > UBA10030 > UBA6906 > JBGPYM01. Next base: position 3,510 of record JBGPYM010000171.1, on the reverse strand, counting down.
TCCTGCCCCCAGACATTTTTGTGCAGGGTGTAGTATCTCTTTGAGAGAAGCGGCAGGGCATCCTTGACAGAGACCCATTCGTTCGGCTGCTCCTGGAAGTAGGCTGCGACCTCCTGTGCGTCATACACGCGGGTGACGCCTGCATTGTAGGCGGCAAGCGTCAGCTTGAGGCGGTCGGCCTCACCGGCGCCATCGAACATGTTGTAGAGCCGTCGCAGGTAGAAGATCCCTCCCCTGATGTTGTTCTCGGGATGCGAAAGATCCCTCAACTCGAGCTTCCGTGCCACCTCCACACCTGTCACCGGCATGATCTGCATAAGGCCGAAGGCGCCCTTCCGGCTCTCCGCCCGGTGATAAAAACGCGATTCCTGCTTCATAACCGCCAGCACAAACCTCCAGTCAAAACCATATCGCTCCGCGTACCTTTTAATCGTCGGGCCGAAACGAGTTATAATCCGTTCGGTTGACCGGTCGAGCGTGGGAACGGACTCATCGTCAGCCGCAAAGGTGGCTGTAATGGTATCCTTCTCACCCCCGACCCCTTCGGCCTTTCTGGCTATATTTTCGCTGGAAGGCGTACACCCCGCAAAAAGCACCAGCCCGATGAAGAGAGACGTGAGGATTGGTTTGATCATCCACCCCCCTGTGGTTGTGATTGTGGGGCGACCCATCGGATCGCCGGTACAGGATTATTATGTCACTTACACCGACCAACCTTCAGCGGTGGTTTGAGTGACCCCCCCAACTCTAAGTAATACTATGGGGTGACGATAGATAGCCTGGATCTGAGAGAAACCGCTATAAAGCTACTTCTAATGCGATTGAAAGTCAAGGAGGAATCGATCTCTGTGCTCGCGGGCACAAAAAAAGGGCAGGTAATTCAACCTGCCCATCGGCGCAAATGTTCGTAACGTATTGATTTATTTCAAGTAACGTCGTTCGACATCCGTCATCTTATCCACCCGTCCCTTGTGCCTTCCTCCCGCAAACCAAGTCTCCAGCCAGACCTTCATGATCTCCTTGCAGACCTCTGAACCAGTGACCCGGCTCCCCAATGTAAGGACATTGGTATCATTGTGTTCCCTTGCGTTCCGGGCGACGAATTCATTATGGCAGCAGGCCGCGCGAATTCCGGGGACCTTGTTTGCCACGACGCAGGAGCCTATACCGGCGCCGTCAATCATGACGCCGCGCCAGGCTTCCCCTGAGGCGACGGCCCGGGCGACGGCGAAGGCAAAGTCCGGGTAGTCACATGATTCCTCGTTGGAAGTTCCAAGGTCCAGGACCGCATAGCCCAGGGACTCGGCGTGCTTTATGAGCATTTGCTTGAGCTGGAAACCGCCGTGGTCGGCGCCGAAAGCCACCGTTTTGACGGCCTTTGACGGAGCCGGATCCGGGGTGGGGTCCTCGTGAGCTGGGGTGGGTGGCTCCTTTGCCGCGAGTTGCACGAGAATCTCGATCCCGTGTGATGCCGCAAGGTCGCGCGCCATCGGCGTAATGAGCGTCCCCGGCGCGGCGAAGATCCGGTGGTTCCCGGAAGCGATTGCTGCCTGAACCTCCTTCGCTGAGAGGAGCGGGCGCGCCATGCCGCTATTTCTGGGCTGGTCCAAGTTCGAGGATTTCAAGGAGGACTGCACCGGTGCCATTGGCAATGAGGCCGAGCTGTTTCGCTGCGGCGAGGGAGAGATCGATGACCCGATCGTCTTTGAAGGGACCACGGTCGTTGATTCGCACGACGACCGAGCGCCCGGTCTCGCGATTGACGACTTTCACCCGGGTGCCGAACGGGAGCGTACGGTGCGCGGCAGTCAGGCTGTTCATGTCGTACGTTTCCCCGTTTGCGGTCTTCCTGCCGTGGAATTCTTCCGCATAATACGAGGCGATGCCGTCGAGCTGGTGGCCGGAAGAATCCCGGATGGCTGCATCAGCACCAGCCGCCGAGGTGAATCGCGGAGAGCCGGTCCCGCACCCGGCAATGAACGAAGCCGCGACGAAGAGTACTGCGGGTTTCAACCACCGGCAGGACATGCGTCAGAGGTATTCGTTCATCTGCTTGCGCTTCAGGTAGTCTGATATATCTTTGACGTCCTGGGACCTTCCGCGGCGGCATATGAGAAGAGCGTCGTCGGTATTGACAATAATCAGGTCTTCCACGCCGATGGTGGCCACAACCTTGTCGGGAGAGTAAATGAATGAGTTCTTCGTGTCCTTCTGAATCACCTTGCCGGTGACCGAATTTCCCCCGTCGTCCTTCCCTGACACCCGGAACACTTCATCCCACGAGCCGATGTCGTTCCATCCGAACGAGCCCGGAATCACAAAGACGCCCTCGGCCTTTTCCATGACACCGTAGTCGATGGAGATCCCCCGGATGATGCCATACACGGTTTCGAGCGTCTGCTGGTACCGCGTCGTACCGATGTCGTGGTCGATTTTCATCAATTCCGCATGGAGATCCGGAAGGCACTTCCGGATTTCCTCGAGGATGGCATCCACACGCCAGACGAACATGCCGCTGTTCCAGAGAAAATCGCCGCTGGCCAGGAACCGCTCGGCCGTTGCCAGGTTCGGTTTTTCGGCAAACGTCTTGACCCGCCGGACGCCGCGGTCGTAGAAGGGATTGCGTTCCTCCTCCTCGTTGACGAACTGGATGTAGCCGTAACCGGTTTCCGGGTGGGTGGGTGTAATCCCGATGGTCAGGAGGCGCCCGGAGGAATCAGCGGTTTCGACGGCGACGCGGAGGACCCGCCGGAACTCGTCATCGTTCCGGATGATATGATCCGCAGGAAGAACGATCATGACCGCTTTCGGATCCATGCGGCGCACGTGGAGCGCCGCGAGACCGATACAGGGAGCGGTATTCCGCCCGACCGGTTCCAGGACGATATTTTCTTCCGGCACATGGGGGATTTGTTTGACCAGCGGGGTTTTCTGGAGGCGGTTGGTCACCACAAAGACATCCCGGGAGCTCACCAGAGGTTCCAGGCGTCTCACCGTGCTCTGAATCATCGTATCTTTGCCGAAGATCTGGAGGAGGTGCTTCGGGAATTTCTCGCGGCTGCGGGGCCAGAATCTCGTTCCCACACCACCTGCCATAATGACGGCGCACGTTGTAGCCATGGTTTCCTTCGGTGCTATTCGAGTAACGTCTCGGGATTGTGGAGCATGTCGATCGTCTGCTGCAGTGAGTCATAATCCTCGTCGCTGGCCCGGTCGAGGATGGCCTGCAGCGCCTGTCCCGCATTGTCCACGACGTGGGCCACACGGGCGTCGTCGAACAGATCCCGTTCGATGACATACCGGAGGAAAAGGGAGAATGCGGCCGCGAACTGCGCGAGGGCCTCCTGCCCTTCCGCAGAGCAGACCTGGTGCAGCCGGCCCGCGTTGGAAAGCGCGGAATCGAAAAACCTCTGCCGCATCCCCTGGACGCGCTCCCCTTCGAAGGCAGTACGCCGGAGGTCTTCGAGCGAGGTGCTGAACTGCATCAACGATTCGAACACGCCGCCGGTG
>JBGPYM010000280.1:0-3858 GCA_041493205.1 Bacteroidota bacterium | reverse complement strand
CGTACATGGAGTGTTATGCCGCCTGGAGTTGTTTCGCCTTCTCGACCGCGTCCTCGATGGTGCCGACCATCAGGAACGCACCCTCCGGCAGATGGTCATAGTCCCCGTTGATGATCCCCTTGAAGCTGCGGATCGTGTCCTCAAGCTTGACGTACGTGCCGGGGATATTCGTGAACTGCTCGGCCACGTGGAAGGGTTGGGAGAGGAATTTCTGGATTTTTCGCGCGCGGGATACCGTAAGCTTGTCCTCGTCCGAGAGCTCGTCCATGCCGAGGATGCTGATGATGTCCTGGAGGTCCTTATACGTTTGCAGGATCTCTTTCACCTTCTTGGCGACCGCGTAATGCTCCTCCCCAACCACGCCGGGCTCGAGGATCCGCGACGTCGAATCGAGAGGATCCACCGCGGGATAGATGCCGAGCTCGGATATCTGGCGGCTGAGCACGGTGGTCGCGTCGAGATGTGAAAACGTGGTCGCCGGCGCCGGATCCGTGAGATCGTCGGCCGGGACGTAAATAGCCTGCACGGAGGTGATGGAGCCTCTCTTGGTCGATGTGATGCGTTCCTGCAGCTCTCCCATTTCACTCCCCAATGTCGGCTGGTACCCGACGGCCGACGGCATGCGTCCGAGCAGCGCCGAGACTTCCGAGCCGGCCTGGACGAACCGGAATATGTTGTCGATGAAGAGCAAAACATCCTTCCCTTCCTCTTCGCGGAAGTACTCCGCAAGGGTCAGAGCGGTCAATCCGACCCGCGAACGGGCTCCCGGAGGCTCGTTCATCTGCCCGAAGACGAGGGCGGTCTTGCTGAGAACGCCCGATTCCTTCATTTCAAGCCAGAGGTCGTTTCCTTCTCTTGTCCGTTCCCCCACGCCGCCGAAGACAGAGAATCCGCCATGCTGCTTGGCAATATTGTGTATCAATTCCTGGATAATCACGGTCTTACCCACGCCCGCCCCGCCGAACAGTCCGGTCTTCCCCCCCTTGGAATATGGCTCGATCAGGTCGATAACCTTGATGCCCGTCTCGAAGAGTTCCTTCTTCGTGGAGAGCTGGTCGAACGGCGGGGGCGGCCGGTGGATGCTGTACGTCTTCTCGTGCTTGATTTCACCGAGTCCGTCGATTCCCTCACCGAGAACGTTGATGAGCCTGCCGAGAGTCCCGGGTCCGACTGGGACGCTGATCGGCGCCCCAGTATCGATACATTTCATCCCCCGGACCAGACCGTCCGTTGAATCCATTGCCACGGTGCGGACGCGGTTATCGCCAAGGTGCTGCTGCACCTCCACCACGAGGACTCCCTCACTGCCTTCTCCGCTTCCCCGGGGGATTTTGATGGCATTCTGGATTTCAGCTATATGGCCGCTCGGGAATTCCACATCCACCACGGGTCCGATTACCTGGACTATTCTGCCTTCGTTCATTCACTACCTTTCACAATGAGTGTCATTTCAGATGGGGGGGGTGCGCTGCCGTCTTCGTTGCCGATCCTTAAAATACGAAAGCCGGTTTTCAATTGCAAAACCGGCAGTGCGTACCTCCTGCAGACGTACGGCTCACCGGGGCTTTTCCGGCCCGATCGATTCGAACGGAATCTTTTCGAATCCCGGAATCTCGCGATAGACCGCCGAATCGTCCTTCAGCATGAAGTCCATGCGCCCGGCGTCACGAAACCCCGGATCGTCTTGCGTGATATAATTCTCCCCGAATTCGCATTGCGCATATTTACCCACGAGGCGGAACGTCTCGTCGTACTTCACTATCACATTCCGGTCGAATATGTTCCGACGAGGCCTCATGCCGACAAACGTACGCCCGTCCGGAAGCACGTCGAGCCAGTCTCTGAGGAGCGGATACCGCGTGGTATACGGGGGCTTTCGTATGTCGACCGCACTGAGGAGCCGGCGCGTGTACACCCCCTTCTCACCAAAAAAGTACGGGATTTCTCCCATCCCGAAGTCGTACCACATCGACTTGAGCTGATACGCCGGCCCGTAGCCTTCGATGAAGATATTGTTCCTCACGACGATATCATGTCCTCCGTTGCTGTAGACCGTCCCGTACGAGGCAACCTTGTAAAACACGTTTCCCTCGATCGTGACACCGCAGGTGGCGTCATCGCAATACACACCCATCGTCCACTTCCTGTCGATGCGCCCAACATGGTGAAAGAAGTTCCATCGCACGACGTTTCCCTGGTCGCTGGGGTCCCTCCCCAGATACCAGGCCGACGCATCGTTCGAGTTGCGCGCCACGTCGTGAATCAGGTTGTATTCGAAACGATGGTCGTTCCCATGGACGAGTATCGCCTGAAGATCGCCGTTATAAATCTCATTATGGTCGACAATGTTCCCGCAGCCGTCCACGATGACGCCGGCCGCGCCGGCCTTGTTCCGTCTGTCGTAGTCGTGGATTCTGCAGTTTCTGACCTCGCTCCCCCCCGGGGTGAGGGACTTCTTGCTCCCGCCCCCCAGGATAATGCCGCCTGATCCCGTGTTGTACACCTCGCATCTCTCGACAACGTGCGCTGTTCCCGGATCGCGGTCCCAGACGGTGTTCACATAACTCTGTGAATGATAGCTCCCGACATCGCGCGATGCTGGGGCACCCTGGTAGTCGTCCGCGGCAGCTCCGGCGAACGCCGGGCGCGCTCCCTGCCCCATCATGACGCCGACCGTGCCGAGATTCCTGATCAAGCATCCGGTGATCCTGTTCCGTGTTCCCCCCTCGATGGAGATCCCCAGGCCCCTCCCGTCTTCGATGATCAGCGAGCGCACGACGACATCGGAAACGTGGTCGAGAGCGATCAACGGCTGCTCGAGCAGCGAGACAGCGACATGGGCCCGGGAAATCTCGCCCGGAGGCCAGAAAAAGAGCTTACCGCTTTTCCGGTCCACGTACCACTCCCCCGGTTCATCCAGTTCCTCAAGCACGTTGAGGGCCACATACTGATTGAAGTTCTCGCCGCTGGCAAGTCCGTACATGTGCGGCGTCGCGAGCGTCACCTCATGACGGCTCGTATCGATGGAAGCCACGCGGATCTTGTCGTCCGCGAACCCGTAGTTAAAATAGCCCTGAAGCCAGACATCCTCGTCTCCCGCCCAGCGTGCATGCCGCGGATCCGTGTAGAGGAATTTCCCCCCGCGATTGGTATGATCGCCGGTGCGGGGAACCGACCCGCGCTCGACCACCGGTCCGAGCGCAATGCCGCCCTGATTGGGATACCGGGCGATCTGCATGACCGTATCGTTCCAGAAGAGCTCCATGGGGGCGGGAACGACCGGCAACCCGTGCCCGAATTGCCTGTGCGTACCATACTCGCGTATCCCCGCCTGCGAGAGGTCGGCTTCCAGGACGCGGGAATGTGCACCGGGCTGCAATCTCCGTAATGCGTTCGCGTCACTGACGGGGTGGAAAAGCCGGGAGGGGATGGTCATGCCGCCGGAGAGCCTGACCGTCGCGCCGCTGTCGGCGGACCAGGTGACGGGGCATCCGGGACGTCCGCCGTCTCCCGGGCCGAGCTCGAACGTCCGCCGCAGGGCATAGGTCCCCCCGAGCAACCAGACCGTTGCCCCTGCGAACGACAGGGAATCAGCACCCATCCTGGTGTTGCGGAGTGCGTCGCGTGCGTGTTCAAGCGTCCGGAAGGGCTTATCGCGCGTCCCGGGGTTGGTGTCGTTTCCTGCGGGAGAAACAAAAAACTCCGCTTCCCCGGGGGGCATGAATAGGAGCGCACAAAGAAAAAGCGTGAGAATGCTATTCATGAGGGGGCAGGGGATCGGTTTTCAGGAAGGAAAGGACACAACTGGCGTGACATCAGGTCTGGTTGACCGGGGTCACGCATGCGGTTTTTCGAGCT
>JBGPYM010000313.1:0-3286 GCA_041493205.1 Bacteroidota bacterium | reverse complement strand
GAACACCACCCCCTTATCCGGGTCCGCGGCGTAATTGTTGTTCCAGTCGAGGAGCGCCGCCGGCTTCGCAGAGGCCGATTGCAGCACGTACATGCCGACAAGCCCCGCCGTGTCCGTTTCGCACGCACTGGGCATGAGGGCGTTCGACATCATGCTCATCAGCGTGCACGGCACGACGCCGAAGAACTCCTCGAGGGAGGTCCAACACTGGATCGATGTGGCGCTCAGATTCTTCTCCGCCACCCACCGGTCGATGGCAACCCCCAGCTTCGCCATTTTCATCAGGCTCGCAGGCGGCACACCGGTGGTGGTCGTATAGCCGCCGATGTCCGACAGCTTCTTCTGCACAGGGCCGTCGTTGTCTTTCATGGCCGCCACCCACCCGAGGGCCTCCGATAGGTCGAGGGTTTCGACGCTGATGCCCGACCGCTCGAGGAGTTTCTCGCTGTATCGGACGGTATTGAACGCCGTCGGCCTGGCGCCCAGGGCCCCGATGCGTGCGTTTTTCAGCTGGCGCAGGACCCGGCACGTGGCCGCAAATCTCCGGAGATCCTCCCGGAACGCGGGCGCATCGGGATCCACCGTGTGGAGGGTCGTGAGCGAATACTTGATGCCGTACTGGCGGAGGTTGTTGCAGACGGACATTTTGCCGCAGAAACTGTCGCGCCGGAACTTGATCGTCATCTTCGCCGGATCGTCATTGAACGCGTGCACCAGCACGGGCACGTCGAGTCCTGCAAGCCGGATCGCATCGGCGACCCCCCGCTCCTCGCCGAAATTGGGAAGCGTCACAAGGATCCCGTCGATCGTGTCGCGGTGCTGGCGGAACAGGTCGGCGCACTTCCGGGAGTCCTCGTAGCTCACTACCGCCCCGTGCTTTGTGGCTTCGGGCGAAAGGGCAACGGCGTTGATCCCTTCCTCACCCAACACGCGGAGGATCTCTTTCCGTCCCGTTTCGCACAGGTGGGCCGGGAAAAACCCCCGGTTGCCGATGAGCACGCCAAGCGTCACTTTCTCGTTCATAGTATTCTCCGGAGTAGTAGCACCGGCGTCCCTGCCGGTGGATCTTGATGCTTACAGTGGGATGCGGGGAACAATTCAAGGAAGCCCAAGGAATTTATGAGTTTGAAGGCTGAGCTTCCAGTGGGGATGTTCGAGGCAGTAGCGCATTGCAGATTCCGTATTTTTCCCGCGTTCCGGTCCGTCCATCGGCTGAAGGAAGAAATGCTGGAATGGAAGCGACGCGAACAGGTGCGGCTCCGCTCCGCGCTGCGGAAAGATAAGTTTCAGTTCATGGCCGGAGCGCAGTATCAGCTCCGACCCGGCTTTCGGGCTGACGCATATCCAATCGATGCCGGAAGGAGGGACCACCGTTCCGTTCGTCTCCACCGCAATCTCCATCCCCCTGTGGTGCAGCGCGGCGAGCAGCTCTTCGTCAAGCTGGAGAAGAGGTTCTCCTCCGGTCAAGACGACAAACGGGTGCGATGTCGCCTGTCCGTTCGACGGCCATCGTACTGCGATCGCGTCCGCGACTTCCTCCGCCGTCGAAAATTTTCCACCCCCCGGACCGTCCGTCCCGTAAAAATCCGTGTCGCAGAAATTGCAGATCGCAGTCGACCGGTCTTCCTCCCTCCCCGTCCAGAGGTTGCACCCCGAGAACCGGCAGAACACGGCCGGTCTTCCCGTATTGGCCCCCTCTCCCTGAATAGTATAGTATATTTCCTTGATCCGGTAGGCCATGGTCGGTCTGATAGTACCCCTTCCCCTCGTCTCCCCGGTCAGGGATCTACAAAATCCCCGCCTCTGAGACCACCCACAAAAAAAGAAGGCGGCCGCCCCCCGGCGGCCGCCAGTTTCCCCATTCCTCCTTGGATATCACCCGCAAATCGCGTAGATTAGCTGAGATTGATCGTGCCAGCGATCATTCCCGGGCCCTTACACAATTTGCAGAGGAGGTGGAGGAGGGGGAGGAATCGGGGGAGTACTCGGGTCACTCATACCCGCAATCACACGGTCTTGCCTTGTTCCAGTTGCCTGGTCCAGGTTAACGTCCAGGTTCAGAACGACAAGCAATGCGCCAAGCACGGCGAACATCGCTGCTGCTCGCAGATTTTTCATACGGCCTCCGGTGAGTTGGATGTGAGTGACGAGGGCTCCCACACAGGTGTGGTTTTCAGTATGTATCACTCAGCGTCCGAAAACGGAGATCGATCGGAGGCCGTCCCGAAGATTTTTTTTGCTCTTCTGGCGACCTGTAGGTTTTTAAGCACTTCTGCCCCTGCTGCGTGTCGCAGCTTCCCGCGAAAAGCATTCCTCACGTACCTCTTTCTCCTGCCCGTCACTGCTGTACAGGCGCAGGTTGATGCCGTGGACCGGGAGTTCAAAAGAGCAGACTCGCTCTCTCTCCGCGCGGAATACGATGCAGCGCTCCTGGCCTTTCAACGGCTGCATGAGGCGCTGCGCGACTCTCCGCGACGCAACCTCTTCTATCTTTCGTCTGCCCGCATCGTCGACACCTATGCACGCATGACGCGGTTCGCAACCGCCGACAGCCTCCTCCTCATTCTCGAGCCGGCCGTCCGTGCGGACCTGGGGGAGCGCAGCAAGGTAATGGCAGACGTCTACCGTCTTGCCGGGTATGTGCGCGCCTACCAGTACAGGTATGACGAGGCAATCGACTATGATATGCGCGGCCTGGCGATCTGGCGCGAGCTGTATCCCCTCGATTCACTGTCCCATGCATCGTTTCAGTTCAACCTCGGCATCACCTATCTGCGAAAAGGGGAGGCCGCGCGCGCCAGGGAGTGGCTGCTCCAGGCAGCGCAACGGCAGTTAGGACATGGCCAGGTTGCAGCGGCCGCTTTCGCAAGTACGCTGCAGAGTCTGGGAGAAGCGGAAGAGCATCTGGGGAATCTTCAGGGGTGCATCGCGATGCTTGAACAATCGCTCCGCATCCTCGACTCCGCCGGGATGGGTGGGTCGGCGGTGGGAGTCCTCGGCCGCCATCAGCTGGCCGTCGTGCTCCGGAAGGCGGGCCGGCTGGAAGAGGGGCTTGCGCGGGAACGATCGGCGCTGGAACTCGCGAGAAAAATTTATCCGGAACAGCATCTCAACATTGCAGGGCCTCTCGCGCAGTTGGGGGACTACTGCGTGCTCTTCGGCGACTTCGATGCCGCAACCCCGTATTACGGCGAAGCACACGATATCTATGTCGCCTTGAACGGAACCGATCACGCAAGTACGTATGGTGTGGAGAGAAAACTGGCGCGGCTCTCTCTGCTCCGGG
>JBGPYM010000246.1:0-4498 GCA_041493205.1 Bacteroidota bacterium | reverse complement strand
CGATCGTGGAAACGGGGAAACCCGTTGTCGTTCTCCTTTTCAACGGCAGGCCGAACTCCATCCCATACATTCAGGCACATGTCCCTGCCATCCTGGAATGCTGGTATTGCGGCCAGGAAACGGGGAAGGCAGTTGCCGACATCCTCTTCGGCGACATCAACCCGGGCGGCAAACTCCCGATCTCCATCCCCCGGTCGGTGGGACATATCCCGTGCTACTATAATTACAAGCCCTCAGCGCGCCGCGGATACCTGTTTGACGAGGTGTCGCCGCTCTACCCGTTCGGATTCGGGTTGAGTTATACCACGTTTGCATTCAGCAACGTCCGCCTGGAGCGGGCGGTCATCCACGCAGGCGAGTCAACCGCCGTCCTGGTCGATGTCAGGAACACGGGGTCACGCCCCGGAGACGAAGTGGTGCAGATGTATCTTCGTGACATTGTGGGGTCGGTCACCCGGCCGGTGAAGGAACTCAAGGGATTCAGGAAGGTCCATCTCCTGCCGGGCGAAACTACCACCGTTGCGCTGTCCATCGGGCCGGACCAGTTGTCGTTTACGAACATTCAGAGGGAGTGGGTGGTGGAGCCCGGGGAATTTGAGGTCATGATCGGGAATTCATCGAGGGACAAGGATTTGACGAAGGTCGTGCTGAACGTCATGTAACATCGCCGGAGATCATGGTGTCCACAGTCGCGGAAAAACTTTCAGTCAAGGAAAAGGTCGGGTACGCCCTCGGCGATACCGCTGCGAACTTCATCTTCCAGACCATGGTGATGTTCCAGCTGGCGTTTTACACCGATACGTTCGGCATCACGGCGGCCGCCGCCGCCACCCTGCTGGTGGTGGTGCGGGTGTGGGACGCCATTTTCGACCCGATCATGGGGGTCCTTGCCGACCGGACGAAAACCCGATGGGGAAAATTCCGCCCGTGGATCCTTGGGACCGCCGTGCCGTTCGGCATCATGGGATTCCTCACGTTTGTCACGCCCAACTTCGCGCCGGCCGGGAAGCTCATCTATGCATATTGCACGTACATCGTGCTGATGATGGTCTATTCAGCGAACAATCTCCCCTATTCGGCATTGAGCGGGGTCATGACGGGAGACCTGGGAGAGCGGACAAGCCTCTCGTCCTACCGCTTCGTCTTCGCGATGATTGCCCAGCTGATTATCCAGGGCCTGGCCCTGCCGATGGTGGCGTACTTCGGCGGCGGGGACAGTGCCCGTGGATACCAGTACACGATGGCCATCTTCTCCTCACTCGCAGTCGTCCTTTTCTTCATCACCTTTTCGACCACCAAAGAACGCATCCAGCCCGATCCCGCGCAGCATGCCACGGTCCGCGAGCATTACCGGGACCTGATGAAGAACGGGCCCTGGCTGGCGATGTTTGTCTTAACGCTTATTCTCTTTATCACCCTGGCGATGCGGGGGAGCGTGGTCTTTTACTATTTCCGGTACTATGTGAGCACGGAGAATTACGAACGGCTTTTCAGCCTGTTCAACGTCTTCGGAACTGCGGCGACGATCGCCGGCATTCTCTTCTCAAAGGGCTTGGCGATGAAGTTCGGCAAGCGCAACGTTTTCATCGGCGGCCTTGCCGGAACGACGCTCTTCACGGCGCTCTTTGTCTTCCTGCCGCCCACGGCGGTTGCAATGATGTTCGCGGCTGAAATGCTCAGGCAGTTTGTCTACGGGTTCACCATCCCACTCTTGTGGGCCATGATGGCGGATGTCGCGGACTATTCAGAATGGAAAAACAAGCGCCGGGCCACCGGCATCGTGTTTTCGGCGATCGTGTTTGCGCTCAAGGCGGGGCTCGGGTTCGGGGGCGCGATCACCGGCTATGTGCTCGCCCTGTACGGCTATGTCCCCAATGCGGCCCAGACCGCTGAGGCACTCAACGGCATCGTGATGACGATGAGCGTGTTCCCTGCCATCACGTTCGGGCTTTGCGTCGTGTGTCTTTTTTTCTACCGGATCAACAAACAGGCAGAGATTCAGATTACCACCGAGCTGGCCGAGCGGCGGAAGGGATTCGCCCCGCAGCCGGCCTGAAGCCTTGGCAGAAGTTCACCAGACAATAGAAAGACGGAGGACATCATGTTTCCTCGCAATCTGAGGGGCCGGGTGATCGGGATGTATCTCATGCTGTTCGTCATGGCCCTCGGGAGCGCTCTGGCCCAGGGGACGGGAATCATCAGGGGGGTCGTGCGCGACAAATCCACAAAGGATCATCTCCCGGGGGCGCATGTCGTCGTCAAAGGCACAAGCATCGGCGCGGCGACGAACCTCGACGGCGTGTTTGTCCTGCGGAACGTCCCGGCGGGTCCACAGACGCTCGCCGCAACGTATATCGGCTACATATCGGTATCGCTCACCGTGCAGGTAACGGAGGGGGGCGAGCTCCAGCAGGAATTCTCGCTGGCTCCGACGACACTCGAGGGGCAGGAAGTCGTCGTCACCGCGCAGGGACAGGGACAACTCCAGGCGATCAACCAGCAGCTGACGTCGGACAAGATCGTCAGCGTCGTGTCGGAGTCGAAGATCCAGGAACTGCCCGACTTCAACGCGGCACAGGCGATTTCGCGCCTGCCGGGCGTCTCAACCCTTTCCAGCTCGGGTGAGGCGAACAAGGTTGTGATCCGGGGCCTGGCCCCGCAGTTTAACCAGGTGTCGATCAGCGGCATTTCGCTCGCATCGACCGGAAGCACACAGATCGGCATCACGTCGCTTGCGGGGGGTCAGATCAGCAGCGACCGGAGCGTGGACCTGACGATGGTGACCCCGTACATGATCAAGACGATCTCTGTCTTCAAGACACTGACCCCCGATCTGAACGCCGATGCGATCGGGGGGGTCGTGAACATGGAATTGCGGGAGGCGCCGGACGAATTCCACACGGACCTGATGTGGCAGTCGGGCTATACGAACAAGACCGGGCAGTATGGAAACTACCGGACCATACTCTCGGCGAGCGACCGGTTCCTCGACGGAGCCCTTGGCATCTACCTCCTCGGCAACGCCGAGAAGTATGACCGTGCCTCCGACAACATGAATGCCTCGTACAATCCGTTCAGCAGTACCAACAAATCTGACGGCTACAAGCCGGTCACAGTGCAAAGCGTCGGGCTCACTCGCCATATCGAAACCCGGAAGCGGTATGGCGGGAACGCCATCATCGACTACGCCCTCCCGTCCGGGTCAATCCGCTCCGTCAATATGTTCAGCCGGCTCGCCGCGAACGTGCAGGAGTATCAGACGCTCCTGCATTTCGGCGACGCCGCTTCGGGGAATATCGATTTCTCCTTCAGAGACAGCCAGACGAAGACGGATCTCGCCGTCAACACGCTGGAATTCGAGAACGACTTCGGGTTCATGTCGGCGAACATCAAGGTGGCCAACACCTACTCGAGGAACTTTCTCCCCTCCTCGCCGTTCTTTCAGTTCCGGCAGACCGGCGGCATCTATACCGCCGGCGTCTCCATGGTAGACGTTCCCCCGGAGAACCTGGTGTCGCGTATCGCGTACAGCGGTGCCGCGAACACCTATCTGAACACCGTCTCACTCTTCAGCTCCGACTACAAGGAAAACGACCAGGTGTACAAGGGAGATTTCAAGGTTCCGCTTGACCTGGGGTCGGATATCTCAGGGTCAGTCAAGGTCGGCGGGGAATTCCGTCATAACTTCCGGCGGAACACGCAGGCGACGCCCTATCTGGATCTGCGACGCGGAGGAACGGCGATTTCGAACGCCGTCATGGATTCCATCCGGGCCCATTTCCCCATCTACTACGACTCCTCGGCAGCCCGGTTCCCGGCATTCAACTTCAGCAATATGGACAAGGACCTGCTCGCGAGCTTCCTCGGCGACCGGTTCGGCGGCATCATGTGGGTGAACGATCCCACGATGATCAGCAGGATCGTCGAGTACACGCTCAGCGATCCCCAGTTCAATGCGGCAGAAGCCGGTGCGATCAACCCCGGGGGGTGGTATGACGGGGCCTTCCAGCACCTGCCGAACAACTACAAGTACATCGAGAAATATTACGCAGGGTACGCGATGGCGGACCTGGCGATCGGGCCCGATCTGAAGATCGTCGGCGGGGCCCGTTTCGAGCAGGTCCGGTCCCTCTTCGAGGCGTTCAACCTCATGGACGGGCGCAACCCCCTGACGCAGAATGTCTATCCCGTCACGGTCTATCCGCAGAACCGGTACTGGCTGCCGATGGTGCAGGCAAAGTATCAGATCACCGATTGGCTGGACGTGCGGTATGCCTATACGCAGACCCTCGCCCGGCCCGATTATCACCAGCTCTCTCCGCACATTTCCATCACCAACGACCGGCTCAACGTATACGCCGGCAATCCGAGACTCGTGCCGGCGAGGTCGTATAACCATGACGTGCAATTCACGCTCCATGACAACACACTCGGCCTCATCACCGTCGGCGCCTTCTACAAGACCATATCGGAGTTCACGTACTTTACGACGTACTTG